>NZ_JAHOPB010000002.1:687448-1031173 GCF_019039055.1 Reyranella humidisoli | reverse complement strand
GGACAGCGCGGCCTCAGGGTCCCGGCCCGCGAGGCCCGTCGCCGGATCGTGCACCAGGCTGCGGACCTCAGTAGCAAACCGGGTGTCGAGCTGGCGCACCAACGTCTCGTCGGCCTGCAGACCCAGCGGGTTGTCGTCGCCGAGGCCGTCAAGCGGCGACGGCATCGGAGGATAAGCGGCATCGCCGCCATCGCCACCAAACAATCCCAAAGGCGTCTCTCCTATAAGAAGCGAGCCTTTGAGTTACTGATGAGCCGGACTTTGAAATTGCAAGTGGGTCGTTTGAAAAGGTCTTGTAAACAACTCGGCCGCTTTGGTTTAGCCGCAGCGCGGCGGAACCTCGAACAGGCGGCGTAAACTCAGGACTGCCCGGAGCCTTCCGTTTGGAGTCCACGACTTCCTGATCCCCGAGCTCGGTCGCGCCTCACCCTGCGGTGTCCACGACATCGGCGAGAGTGCTGGGTGGGTAAGCCTTGGCATCGACCACGACACGGCGAGCTTCGCAGTCAACGCGATCCGGCACTGGTGGCAGACCATGGCCCAGCGACGCTATCCCAAGGCAATCCACCTGACGATCACGGCCGATGGCGGGGCAGCAACGGTGCCCGCGTGCGATTGGGGAAACTCGAGCTGCAGAAGCTGACCGACCAACTTTGCCTCGCCGTCGCCGGCTGTCATCTGCCGCCCGGCACCAGAAGATTGAACAAGGTCGAGCACCGCCCGTTCTGGTTCATCACCCAGAACTGGCGCGGCAAGCCGCTCGTCAACCATCAGGTCATCTTTCAACTGATTGCCGCCACCGCGACCGAGGCTGGCCCTCGCGGTGCGCTGCGAACTTGCCCCCAACAGCTACCGTGCCGGCACCAAGGTCGCCGAAGCCGACTTCGACGCCCTCAACATCAGCCGCCACGAACTCAACGGTAAATGGAACTACGCAATCGCTCCGCGTACCAATCCATGACGCATTGTTCTTCAATTGACCGTCAGGAGGATCCACCGAGTTGAAGACAGCCCCTAGAAACGCCGAAATACTTGGCGCTCTGACGAGAGTGAGGGATCCTTACCTCATATGCGATCCCCCTGCCCCTCAGGGCACCCGCTTCATCTCCTGTGCCCCGGACGGTGGCACCGTGGGGGCGGCACCCGTATTCGGCTGCGAGTTGAAGAGATCGCGCAATGCGCCGGGCGTCGCGGCTGACATCATGTTCACGTCGGTCTTCAGATCGTCGAACGGGCCGTGGAGCTGGTAGGAGACGGCGAACAGGCCGCCATCCTTTCCGCCCGTCAGCAGCGGTCCCAGGAGAGGCACGTTCGACAGGAGGTTGTTCAGCGCGAAGGCCGGCACAACGATGCCGTTCAGGAGCGCGGTGTCCTGTCCTATGTCGATGACGCCCTGGGTCGTGAGGCCGATCGACTGGCCGCTGGTGCGCCCGTTGCGGACCTGGATCTTGTCGCCTGCCTTGACCAGGTTCGCGCTCAGGCTGTCGAACTGCTGCAGGGCATTACCCGCGCTGTTCAGTCCATCGATCGCGGAGTTGAGCGTGCCGACGTCGCGCCGGGTCATCACGCGCTGAAGCCGGTAGGGCCCCATCTTGAGCGTCGCATCGAGCGGCGGATCGGCCCAGGTGTCGTTGAACTTCCCGTCGATGCTGAGATAGCCGCCGACCAGCCCGTCCATCCAGCCGGCCTCGCTCAGCAGCTGGCCGAAATCGGCGACGTAGAACGAAAGCGACCGCCCCTGCGCCGTCGGTGCGATACGCAGGGTCGCCCCCCTGCCCCCACCCATGGTGAGATCGGCCGATGCCACCCGGTCGCCGACGAACTCCAGGCGACCATTGAGATAGCCCAGTGAGCCGCGCTTCATGACGACATTCTGGATCTGAACGTTCGCCTTGGTGCTCGTCCGCGAAACCGAGGCCGCCCCCTTGGGCTCGCGGGCCGCCGCCTCGTTGCGGGCATTCATCATGTCGCGAACGCGCTGCATCTCGATCGACGGTCCCCGGACCGCGATGTCGATCCCGCCCGGATGGCGACGCCAGTCGACCGCAATGTCCGTCAGTCCGATCTTGACCTGCTGCAGGGCAATCTGCTGGACGCTGCTGTCCGCGCCGAAACGAAGCTGTCCCTTGGTCTGCAGGGTCGCGCCCCGTGCGTCGAAATCGGCGGTGGTGATCTTGCCGCCCGCGGCGAGTTTCAGCGTCATGGTCGCCAGTGCGTCGACGCCGGCCTCCTTGCTCCAGGCCAGCGGCGTCACGGCGAGCTTCGCCGCCTTCATATCGAACCGTCCCGAGACTTCGCCGGTGCCGTTGGGCGCCACCTGGTAAAGGAGCATGGTGCCGATCGGGCCGACGACGAAAGGCTCGATCGTGGGGAATCCTGCCTTCTCGACGATCGCCGAAGGAACAGTCCCTCGCACGTCGTAGCGCCGGCGGAAGGGCGCCTTGGCCGCGAACATTTCACGCCAGGTCACATCGACCGCGTTGCCGTCGAGCTTGCCCTGTCCGATCACACTCAGTTCGGAATTGCCATACTTCACACGCGCGGTCGCCTCGGTGAGGTCGACTTCGCCCAGCACGTCCTTCAACGAAAAGGAGGTGAGTTGTGCATCGGCCGCGATGTCGATCTCCGCGACGGTCAGCGCATTGATCAGCGGGAAGCTCAGCGACACGTCGACCGCGACATTGCCGCCCAATCGCCGGTGATCGTAGAGCACGTCCCGCGGCAGGCCGAGCTTCGGGCGCGCCAGAAAGCGGATGACGTCCTGCGCGGAGCCGGTGATCGGCAGCCGGATCGCCGCCATCTGCGGCGATGGCTTGTCCAGTCCCGTCAGGTCGATCGTGCCGTCGGTGACTGTCAGGTTGACCGCGTTGCCGCGCTTCACGTCGAAATGAATCGCCCCGCCCTCGTACCGGGCCTTGCCGGAAACGTCCCTGACCTCGGGCATGTGCGGCATGTAGCGCACGCTCAGCCCGCCATAGTCGAGGAAGGCCGCCATCCGGTCGATCTTCAGGTCTGCAATATCGCCGACGGGCGCACTCAGGGCGAACTCCGCCGCCAGGTCGACGGTGCCGCGGCTCACGTTGGCGAGCGACCATTGCCGGCCTCCTTCGGCAAAGCCCAGCGGCCAGTAGTCGCCCAGCCTGTCGACGGGGATCTGCCGGACCTCGGCGCGGCCGGCGAAATGGCGTTGCTCGTCCGCGCGCCGCCCCGCCCCCGTGACCACGACCTTGGCGGCTCCGA
Source organism: Reyranella humidisoli (assembly GCF_019039055.1). Taxonomy (NCBI): domain Bacteria; kingdom Pseudomonadati; phylum Pseudomonadota; class Alphaproteobacteria; order Hyphomicrobiales; family Reyranellaceae; genus Reyranella; species Reyranella humidisoli. Next base: position 1,027,933 of record NZ_JAHOPB010000002.1, on the reverse strand, counting down.
AATCGAAATCGACCCGATCGATCTTCGAGGTGTGCTCCACATTGTCGATGCTGAACTGCGCCGCCATGGCATGGACCTGATGGGTCGCCGGCAGGATGCCCGGCAGGGTGACGCTGCCGTTGTTGCCGCTGATGTCGACGGCGACGTTCCTGATCTCTCCATCGCCGGTCCCGTCGATCAGAAGCCGCCCGGCCAAGGCGATATCGACCCCGCGCAGGATGGCCAGATCCGGGGAAAGATCGGCGAAGATCCAGGGCTTGAAGCCCGCGATCCTGGCCTCCAGCGTGACGCGGCTGCGATCACGCGTGTAGGTGCCGGCAAGAGACAGATCGACCGGGTCGCCATGTCCCTCGAAGCGGGCATCGGCGGTTATGAAGACGCCGACGGCGTCGCGCCGGAGTTGCGCATTGGCATTTGGCGCCGTCCACGTGAGACCTGTCTTCAGGTCCCGGAGAACGACGTTCGCCCGCTCGATCAGCACCGAATCGAGCTGGCCGATCAGCGATTTGTAATTCGGCTCGGCGAGCAACTGGTCGACGAGGATCGACACCGCCGCCCCCTGGGCGCCGCCTTCCTGCGACGTGAAGATGCGCTGGAACATTCCGCCCTCGCGCGCAATGTTCGCTTCGATCTCCGGTCCCGAGATGACGATCGACGTCGGCAGCAACATGCCTTGTATGAAGGAACGCGGCTCGAAGGTCAGCGCCGCTTCGGGCACGGTCGCGATCACCTGCTTCTGGTCATTGGTGAAACGCAAGCCGGTGAACGCCAGCCGGATGGGCCGGCTGAGGGCGCTCCACTCGAAGGAAATCCTGTCGAAGTCGGGATGGACATCGTTGCCCGGAACGTCGATCAGCCGGGCGATGCGGGGTTTCAGGAATCCGAGGTCGACCGGTCCGGCCATGAGCCGGAGGGACGCCACGACAAGCAGCGCGGCCAGCGCAAGCACGACACCGGCCGTCACACGTACAACTAACCGGTAGGTCCGCCTGACCACACTCGACTCTTTCCGTTCCTTGACGATAAGGGCACGCTTGGGCAAGCGTGCCGCGGATCATGAGAATTTACCCGCCGGCACATTGAATGTCTTGGTTTTCGACCGACCGCCCTCCTCGTCCGCACGATCCTGAGCGGCAAGCCGTGGCGTGGGCGCGCTGGGAAGAACGCACCGCGCGACCCGAAGACGCGTCAGGCATCGCCCTGCTCGACGCTCTGTTCGGCAACAGCCCCTATCTTGCAGAAACCGCTCTACAGAACCCGGTTTTTATGACCGATCTATGGCGTCGCGGACCCGACGCCGTGATGGCGGACCTCACGGCCGAGGTTGCCTCGGTGCAGGCGGACTCGACGGCCGGCGCCGCGCCCGACGACATCGCCGTCAGGCTCCGGCGCCTCAAGCGGCGCGTGGCACTCTGCATTGCAGTCGCCGACATTGCCGATGCCTGGCCGCTCGACCGCATCACGGGCGAACTGAGCGATTTCGCGTCCCGGTGCCTGCGCGCCCTCACCGATTCCATCCTGCTCCAGCTCGAACGCGACGGGCAGCTGGCGCTCGGCGGCGACCCGCAGGCGGCAGCCTTCACCGTGCTGGGCATGGGCAAGCTGGGGGCCGGCGAACTCAACTACTCGAGCGACATCGACCTCATCCTCCTCTACGACCGCGACGCCCCGGCCCTGGCCGGAAACGAGCAATTGTCACGCCACTTCGTGCGGGCGGCCCGCCTGCTGGTTCAGCTCATGTCGGAGACGGCAGCCGACGGCTACATCTTCCGCACCGATCTCCGGCTCCGCCCGGATCCGGGCTCGACCCCACTGGCGATGTCGGTTCAGGCCGCGGAACTCTACTACGAAAGCGTCGGCCAGAACTGGGAGCGCGCGGCCATGATCAAGGCGCACCCCGTTGCCGGCAACGAAGCCGTCGGGGCGGCCTTCGTTGCGGACATGACGCCCTACATCTGGCGCAAGCATCTCGATTTCGCGGCGATCCACGACATCCATTCGATCAAGCGCCAGATCGACGCCCATCGCGGCGGCGGCACGATCAAGGTCCTCGGCCACAATGTGAAGCTCGGTCGTGGCGGCATCCGCGAGATCGAGTTCTTCGCCCAGACCCAGCAGCTCATCTTCGGCGGCCGCAATCCCTCGCTGCGGGGCCGCGTCACCTGCAACACGCTCCAGGCATTGGCCGCCGCCGGTCACATCACCGCGAAAGCCGCCGACGAGCTGACCGGAGCCTACGGTTTTCTGCGCCGTGTCGAGCATCGCCTGCAGATGATCGACGACCGCCAGACGCATTCCATCCCGGCCGACGAGGCCGGCGTGGCCGCGCTCGCGACCTTCCTGGGCTACGACACCCCGGACGCTTTTCAGGACGCGCTGCTCCAGACGCTTCGTCTCGTGGAAAGCCACTATGCCAATCTCTTCGAGGAGGCACCGAGCCTCGCAGGACCCGGCGGCAACCTGGTCTTTACCGGCACCGACGACGATCCGGGCACGCTGGAGACCCTCAAGTCGCTGGGCTTCCGCGATCCGTCCGCCGCGGCCGGCATCGTGCGACGCTGGCACCACGGCCGCTTTCGCTCGACCGCGACCGCTCGCGCCCGAGAGCTGCTCACCGAACTGATGCCGGGGCTGCTCAAGGAACTGGGCGGCACGGCCGCCCCCGACCAGGCGTTGCTGAACTTCGACCTCTTCCTCAGCAACCTGCCGGCCGGCGTTCAGCTCTTCTCTCTGTTCAAGGCCAATCCCGCCCTGCTCGAATTGCTGGCCACCATCATGGGCAGCGCGCCGGGGCTGGCGGCGCACCTCGCACGCCGGACGCTGCTTCTCGATTCGGTACTCTCGCCGGATTTCTACCGGCGCCTGCCTGCGGCAGATGACATGACGGCCGAACTCGCGGCCATCCTGGCCCGCGTCGAGCACGAGCAGGACATCCTCGACCTGGCCCGCCGCTGGGCCAACGACCGGCGATTCCAGGTGGGTGTCCAGCAGCTCAAGCGGATCGCGACGCCCGCGGATGCAGGCCTGGCCTACTCGGACATCGCCGCGGCGACGATCTCCGCCCTGTGCGAACGCGTCGAACAGCGCTTTGCCGAGATCCATGGCGGCTTCGACGGCCAGCGCCTCGCGGTCGTGGGCCTGGGCAAGCTCGGCAGCCGCGAAATGTCGGCCACGTCCGACCTCGACCTGATCTTCGTCTACGACATTCCCGACGGCATGGAGGCTTCCGACGGCGCCAAGCCGCTTTCGCCCATCCAGTACTACACACGGCTCAGCCAGAAGATGGTGACGGCGCTGACCGCGCACACCAACGAAGGCGCGCTCTACGAAGTCGACATGCGCCTGCGGCCGTCGGGCCGCTCGGGGCCGCTGGCCAATTCGCTCGAAGGGTTCGAGACCTATCACGCACAATCGTCCTGGACGTGGGAGCACATGGCGCTGACCCGCATGCGCGTGATCCACGGGCCGCAGGCGCTGGTCGAGCGGCTGACCGACATCGTGAAGGCCACGCTCTGCCGCACGCGCGACCCCGAGACCCTGGTCCGCGACGTCGCCGACATGCGCGACCGCATCGCCCAGCACGCGCCACCCAAGAGCCTGTGGGACTTCAAGCACCTGCCCGGCGGCCTGTTCGACATCGATTTCGTCGCCCAATACCTCGCGCTCCGCTACGCCTGCGGCCATCCCGACATCCTCGATCCGCATCCGGCGGAGATGCTGCGTCGCATGGCGGAGGCCGGCCTGATCGAACGGGCCGACGCCGAGAACCTTTGCGCCACGCGAACGCTGCTGTCGGACGTCCAGAGCCTGCTGCGCCTCACCCTGAACGGCGACGAGGCCGCGTTCGACGAGAGCAAGGCGCCGGAGGGCCAGCAACGCCTGATCGCCGCGACCGAGGGCGCACCCGACCTCACGGCCCTGCGCGCGCGCATCGAGGCCGAGTCGAAGACAGTACGTGCTATATACGAGCGGATCGTCGAGGCTCCGGCCCTGGCGGCAGGCTGGCAAGCGAGGAGCAGGAAATGAGCGTCGCAGAAGGCAAGAAGGCACCGGATTTTACTGCCGCGACCGATGGCGGCGGCAAACTCAAGCTCTCCGACCTGCGCGGCAAGCCGGTGGTGCTCTACTTCTACCCGAAGGACGACACGCCGGGCTGCACGACCGAGGCCTGCGGCTTCCGCGACGGCGCCGCCGCCTTCAAGAAACTCAAGGCCCAGGTGGTCGGCGTCTCGAAGGACAGCGTGGCCCGGCATGACAAGTTCAAGGCGAAGTACGAACTCAACTTCCCGCTGGTCTCCGACGAGGACGGCAAGGTCTGCGAGAAGTACGAGACCTGGATCGAGAAGAGCCTGTACGGCCGCAAGTACATGGGCATCGACCGCGCCACCTTCCTGATCGACGGCGAAGGCGTGGTCCGCAGGATCTGGCGCAAGGTCAAGGTCGCCGGACACGTCGACGAAGTGCAGGAAGCGCTCAAGGCGCTTTAGGCAAGCTCTTCAGCGCGCGAATGGTCTCGCGCAAACCCAGATGCAGAACCTTGTCGCGCCGGATCACGATCGCGAGCTTGCGATAGAGGCGCGGTGAGAGCGGCCGCATTACCAGGTTGGCGCGATCGCCCGCCTCGCGCACCGCGACCGCCGGCAGGATGGCGCAGCCCAGCCCCGCCTCCACCAGCCGCTTGATCGCCTCGACGCTGCCCAGCGCCATCTTGGGCTTGAGTTCGACGCCACCATTGAAGAACCACTGATCGGCGATCACGCGGGTCTGGCCGCCCGGCTCGAACATGATGACGGGCCGGCTGGCCATAACGGCCGGCGTCACCCGTTGCGGCAGGGCCACGCCATCGCGCGCCGTCACCGCCACGAACTCGTCGTCGAGCACCGGCGTCACTTCCAGGCCGCGGCCGCCGGCCGGCAGGGTCACGAGGCCGATGTCGAGCGCATTGTCCTGCACGGCCTTCACCACGTCCGAGGTGTTGCCGGTGGCAATGGTGATCTCCAGTTCGGGCAGCTTGCGGCGCAGGCTGCGCAGCATCGGCGGCAGGCGGAAGATGGCGGCCGTGGCGCCGGTGCCCAGCCGCACCCGCCCGACCTCGCCGCTCGTGAACCGCGCCAGCCCATCGAGCAGGGACGCTACGGCGCCATTGATACGCGCCGCGTGGTCGAGCAGTTCGCTGCCGGCTGCCGTAGGTGTCGCGCGCCGCGCCACGCGCTCGAGCAGGTGCACGCCGAGCCGCTTTTCCAGCTGGCCGATCTGCTGACTGATCGCCGGCTGGGTCAGGTTGAGATGGGAAGCCGCGGCGGAGAACGAACCCAGCCGCACGACTTCGGTGAAGGCGCTGACATGATCGAGATTGAGACCGCGCATTCCAAATTTTCTCTTATGGTTTTCATAGGATAACAAGATTTCTCTTATGGCTCTACCTTCCGCAGAGTGCCGCCCATGGTACGTCGCAGCAGGTTCGGAGACGCCGTCATGGAGATCGGTCGGTACATCGGCGGCTCGCCTTGGTCGCAGAGGCGCCAGCAGGAAGCACTGCGCAACCTCGACGACCGTCTCCTGTCCGACATCGGCCCGTCGCGCGAGCAGGTGCTTTCAGGAGGAACGATGATGAGAACGGCCGTCGATGTTCGCGACGCCCGCGAAGGCGACATGCGCTTCGTGCAGGAAATCTATGCGCACCATGTGCTGCACGGGCTGGCGAGCTTCGAGGAAGCTGCCCCCAGCGTCGCCGAGATGATCGGCCGCCGCGAAGCCGTGCTGAAGCTCGGCCTGCCCTATCTGGTGGCCGAGATGGACGGCCGCATCGTGGGCTACAGCTATGCCTCCGCCTACCGTCCGCGCCCGGCCTATCGTCACACGATCGAGGACTCGGTTTATGTCCGCGACGGCTTTGCGGGCCACGGGATCGGCCGGGAACTGCTGTCGACCCTGATCAAGCGCTGCGAGCACGGTCCGTGGCGGCAGATGCTGGCCGTCATCGGCGACAGTGCCAACGCCGGCTCGATCGGCCTGCACGGCAGCCAGGGATTTCGCCAGATCGGCAGGCTCGATGCCGTCGGCTTCAAGTTCGGCCGCTGGGTGGATTCGGTCCTGATGCAGCGGCCCCTCGGGAAGGGCGACCTGGCCCTTCCCTGAGCCGCGACCCCGCTACTTCTTGGCCGGCGACCAGCCGTAGATCTTCTGCAGCGAGCCGCCCATCAGCGTGGCGCGGTCGCTGTCGGACAGGCGATCGGTGACGCGGAAGGAATCGACGCCCTCCTTGTAGGTCAGCAGCGCCACGGCGCGGGTCCAGTCTGTGCCCCACATGCAGCGGTCCAGCGTGAAGGCGTCGAAGATACGGCCCAGCGGATCCCAGATGTCCTTGTAGGGAAACTTCTCGTGGCTGAGTGTGCAGGCGCCGGTGATCTTCACGACGACGTTCGGGTTCTTGGCGAGTTCCAGCAGCAGCGGCAGCTCGTGCCACGGATCCTTCGGCGCCGGTGGCGCCATCGGCTGCTCGAGGCCGAGATGGTCGATCACGAGAGTCGTATTGGGATTGCGCCTGGCGAGTTCGCCCACCTGCGGCAGGCGGCCCCGCGCCATCAGGTTGACCGGCAGGTCGTGCTTGGCTGCGGCGGCGAGCACGCGGTTGATGCCGGGATCGGCGGCGTCGGTCGAAATCTCCGGCGTGAACATGATGCGGATGGCGACCGTGCCGTCCATCGCCGCCCAGTCCGCGATCGTGCCCTCGACCTTCGGGTCGTTGGCATTGACCGGCTTGATGACGCCGAACCGGCCGGGATGCGCCTTCTGGACGCCAACGGCGTAGCTCTCGTCCCAGCGGTACATCGTGTAAACGGAAACCAGCAGTGCGCCATCGACGCCGACGGCATCCATCGCCTTGATCATGTCCTCGGCGGTGACCTCGGGCGGTCCTGCCAGCACGGCCGTCCACGGGCGACCCGGATGATTGCGTTCGTAGCAGTGAACCTGGGCGTCGATCGTCGGCATGCGCTTCTCCCGTGGTGAGTTGGCGGACGGTACCGCCACGGTGCCATTTGTCATCGAAATTCGGGGATGCCGCCCACCATGCGGTACAAGTTCCATATGGCGCTCATCCCAATGGAGTTGTCATCCCGAACGAAGTGAGGGACCTTTCGCTTCCATGACCGTCGAAGCAGTACGTACGTTCCTCGCCCGAAACGCGCCGGATCTGGAGGTCCTTGAACTGGATGCCAGCACCGCCACCGTCGAGATGGCGGCGCGCGGCCACGGCGTCGTTCCGGCACAGATCGCCAAGACCCTGTCGCTGCGCATCAAGGATCGCGCATTGCTGATCGTGACCTCCGGGGATGCGCGGCTGAACAATCGCAAGATCAAGGGTGTGCTGGGCGGCAAGCCACGCATGCTGGGCGCCGATGAGGTCGTGATGCTGACGGGTCATCCCGTGGGCGGCGTCTGCCCGTTCGGCCTCGCGACACCCCTCCCGGTCTATTGTGACATCTCACTGAAGGAATTCGACGAGGTCGTCCCTGCCGCCGGCTCGACCAACTCGGCGGTCCGCATCGCGCCAGAGCGCATGGCCTCGCTTGTCGGCGCCGAATGGATAGACGTCTGCGAGCGGCCCGGCACACCCGCGGAAGCCGCGCAGCCATGAACTGGCGGGACATGCTGCGCAACCTGTTTACGGCTCCGGCGCCGAACGGAAACGCACTCCCTCGAATCGGCCGGTTCGATCTCGGTGTCTGCCCCGGCTGTCGCGGCCTGCGCCTGGTGGACAGCCCGCGCTGCGAGCATTGCGGCAGTACCGCCAGCGTCACCGCCGACGCCTGACTGCGCTATCGCTCCGCCGCGTTGCGGCGGCCCTCCCTCTGAAAAAGACGTTTGGTGGTTCGACATGAAGGTCTTCAGCGCGATCGCCGTGCAGAGCGTGGTCGAGGAACTCGTGCCCGCCTTCGAGCGAGCGCACGGCTGCGAACTGGACCTCACCTGGGCCACGGCGCCACTTCTCCAGAAGCGGCTTCAGGCGGGCGAGATGGCCGACGCGTTGATCCTCAACCGGGCAGTCACCGACGCCCTGCTCGTCTCCGGCGGGATCGTCTCCGGGTCCGATACGGAGATCGCCAGTTCGGCCACGGCTATCGCAGTGAAGGCCGGCGCACCAAAACCCGACATCTCCACGCCCGAGGCGTTGAAGCGAAGTCTGCTTGCGGCCCGGGCAATCTCCTACACCGATCCCGCGGCGGGCGGCGCCAGTGGCATCCATTTTGCGAAGCTGCTGGAGCGGATGGGCATCGTGGCAGAGGTCAATGCAAAGACGATGTTCCCGCCGCCGTCGGGCTATTCCGGCATGTTCCTGTCCACGGGAGAGGCAGATCTCGCCGTTCAGCAGGTGCCGGAACTCCTGAGCGTCCCTGGCATCGAGATCGTCGGCACCCTGCCCGGTGACCTGCACATGGTCACGACGTTCGTGGCCAGCATACCGGCCGATAGCACGCAGCCCGTGCTGGCAAAGGCCTTCATCGAAAGCCTTCGCACGGCCGACGCCAGGGCGCTCTTCCGTGCGAAGGGGCTGGAGCCCGGTTAGGCCTTCGCGGCCTTCTGTTCTTCCAGACGGTCGGTGGCCGGCGGCGGCGTCCGCGACAGGGCGGCCATTTCGGCATGGAGTTCCGGCGTCATGGCCACGTTCACCGAATCCAGGGAGGCCTTGAGCTGGTCGAGGTTGCGCGCGCCGATAATGGGCGCGGTGATTGCGGGGTGCGCGCCCACCCAGGCGATGGCGGCGCTGACCGGATGCAGGCCCTTCGCCTTGCAGAGCGCCACGTACTTCTCGGCCGTCTCGAAGGCCCATTCCTCGCCGTAGCGCGCCTCGTACATTTTGTTGGTCTTGAGACGGCCCGTGGCCTGGCCGAAATACTTGCCCGACAGGAGTCCGGCCGCCGCCGGGCTGTAGGGAATGACGCCGATTCCGTTGGCCGCCGCCATCGGCAGAAGCTCGACCTCGGCCTGGCGCTTCACGAGATTGTACATCGGCTGGATGACCTGCAACCGCGCCCAGTTGTTGCGCTCCTGGATATCGACCGCGCGCTGGGTCTGCCAGGCCGACCAGTTGCTGACCGCGGGATAGATCACCTTGCCCGAGCGCACGAGGTCTTCGAGGCCGCGCATCATCTCGTCGATCGGCGTCACCGCGTCGAAGCGATGGAGGAACAGCACGTCGATGCGGTCGGTCTGCAGCCGGCGCAGGCTCGCCTCGACGGCCTGCACGACATGACGGCGGTTGGCGCCACCCGCGTTCACGTCGGGACCGGTCTTGTTGAAGCACTTGGTCGTGATCACCAGCTCATTGCGATGATCCTTCGCCAGCCGGCCCAGGATCTCCTCGGACTTGCCCTTGTTGTACTCGTTGGCCGTGTCGAAGAAGTTGATGCCGGCGTCGCGCACCGCCTTGTACATCGAAGCCGAGGTGGCCTCGTCGGCGTCGCCGCCGAAGGACATGGTGCCGAAGCAGAGTTGCGAGACGTGGATGCCGGTGCGGCCGAGGAGCTTGGTTTTCATGCCTCCTGTCTAGCATGCCGGCCGGCCGCTCCGCAGCCGCCATGGAAAATCCGACGACTTCGCTCTAAGAGAGGCCCGGCAATTTCCAGCAGGATGCAGCGTGGCGAGACAGACGATCGGCAAGAAAAAGACGCAACGGGCCGCGACACCTCGCAGGCGCGCCACCCGCCCCAACCTGCCGGAACGCATCCTGGACGTGGCGGAGGAACTCTTCGGGCGTGTCGGCTACGGCGGCACGACCACCCGCGCCATCGCCAGCCGTGCCCGCGTGAACGTGGGACAGCTCCACTACTACTTCGAGTCCAAGCGCGCGATCTTCGAGGCGGTCGTCGCCCGGCACGGCACCGAGGTCACGGAACGGCGGCGGCAGTTACTGCTGGAGGCCCAGGCCCGCTATCCGCGCGGCATCGTCCCGCTCGACGTGCTGGTCGATGCGCTGGTCCGTCCGCTGCTGATGGCCGAGCCGCGTGCCGGCAGCCAGCGCCGCACCTCGATGCAGATGCACGCGCGCCTCTTCACCGACCCTGACGACACCGCCAGCATTGTGCGCGCCGACATCTACGACGAGACCAATGCGCTCTACGTCGAGGCCATCCAGCGCGCCTTGCCGAAGATCCCGGCGAAGACGCTCTACTGGCGCTACTACTTCATGATGGGCGCCTACGTCTGGACGCTGCTGCAGCCCGGCCGCCTGGAATCGATCTCCCAGGGAAGGTGCGATCCCGCGGACATGGAAACCGCCATCCGCGAGATCGTGCCGTTCGTCTGCGCCGGCCTCGCCGCGCCGGTGGAACGCTAAGCGGCCTTCACGCGGCTCTTCAACCGGCAGCGGCATTTGTCGAACTGGTGGAGCTCGACCATGTTGCCGCACGGATCCTTGAGGAAGAGCTGCTCGGCATCGGGCCCCGTCGCGCCCTTGAGCGACCAGTAGTCCGCGCCGAGCCGGTCGAGTTCTGCCTTGGTCTCGACGATGTTCTCGACGGCCAGAGCGACGTGCGGCGTGGTCGGATCCTTGCCGGGCCCCTGGGCGAAGGGTGACGGCAGGTCGCCGCCGATCAGATGGATCTGCCCCACCTCGCCGATGTTGATCCACATGCCGGGAATGCCCGGGATTTCCGGACGGCCGCTGTCATGCTCCAGGCCGAGCACGCCGGTGTAGAAATTCTTGAGGTCTTCGATCGTCTTGTCGTCGGCGCCGATACGCACGCCCTGATGATGAAGTTCCAGCACCTTGATCGCCATGTCCGCTCCTCCCGAGAGCTGTTCCGTTGAGGCGAAGTATCGTGATCGCACACGACATGGTCAATCGACCAACAAATTAGGTCACTTGACCTGACCGCGTGACGCAAGCATCGTCGGAGCAAGAACAAGCGGTACGCCGCCGGGAGGAATTCGATATGCGGACCAAGCGGGCCGCCGACTGGACACCGTCGGCGACGTTGCCCAACACGCCGGTCTCTTTCACAGGCGTAACCTACTCGGAAATGCTCGACCGCGCGCGCGCGCTGGTGCCGACGATCGCCGCCCGCGCCGAGGCCTGCGAGACGCTGCGCCGCCTGCCCGACGACACCGAGCGCGACCTGCACCGCACCGGCCTCTTCCGCATGGTCCAGCCGGCGCGCGTCGGCGGGGCGGACCTCGACATCGGTATCCTGGTCGATACCTGCGCCGAGGTCGCGCGCGTCTGCCCGTCGACCGCCTGGAACCTCGGCAATCTCAGCAGCCATCACTGGATGCTGGGCTATTTTCACCCTGAGGCGCAGGACGAACTCTGGAACGGCTCACCCGACGTTTTGATCGCCACCTCGCTGATCTTCCCGGCCGGTCGCGGCCGCAAGGTCGAGGGTGGGTACGAGGTCTCGGGGCGATGGCCGCTTTCCTCCGGCGTCGACAACTCCGACTGGAACATGCTGGCCTTCATGGTGCGCGAGAGTGAGGACGGCCCGCCGGTCGACCAGCGCTTCGCCTTGATCCATCGCTCGCAGTACGAGATCGTCGACACCTGGCATGCCATGGGCCTCTCCGGCACCGGCTCCAAGGACGTGGCGGTCAAGAACCTCTTCGTGCCCGACCAGCGCACGCTCTCGGCCCGGTCGTTGAACGGCAAGCCGCACCCGGGTTCCGCCGTCAATACGTCGCCCCTGTTCCGCCTGCCCATGCTGGCGCTCGGCCCCTATGTCCTGTCGGGCGTCCTGCTGGGTTGCGCCCAGGGCGCCTACGAGACGGTGGTCGGCGCGGCGCGCAAGCGGAACGCGACGACGACGGGCCAGCCGGTGGGCGCCAGCCAGTCCGTGCAGATCAAGGTTGCCGAGGCCAGCGTGCGGATCGACACCGCCGAGATGATGATGCGTCGCGCCTGCGAGCACGCCATGACCGTCGCGCGTTCGGGCGCCGAGCCGACGCATGAGGACAAGCTGCGCTATCGCCGCGACGCATTCTTCTCGGCCCGGCTCTGCCTCGAGTCCGTCGACATCCTGATGGGAATCGCCGGATCGAGCGGGCTGTACCTCGGCGGTTCCATGCAACGCCTGTTCCGCGATGCGCACGCAGCCAACGCACACGTCATGTTCTCGACCGACGTTCAGGGTTCATTGTTCGGACAACACGCGCTCGGCATGGCCGGACCGCCGCCGCTGCTCTAACCAGAAGCCACGGCCACAAAGAAGTTCAACGAGTGGGAGGAAAGAAGAATGTCACTGTCATCGTTCATTGCAAAGTTGGCCGGCGCCACGGCGCTGGTCGGACTATCGGCCTTCGCCGTCCAGGCGCAGACCTCGGGTGAGCCGGTCAAGATCGGCGCCATCGTCTCCGTCACCGGCGCCGGCGCCGGCCTCGGCGTGCCCGAGCGCAACGGCCTGCTGCTGGCCGAAAAGGACATCAACGCCAAGGGCGGCATCAAGGGCCGGCCGATCAAGTTCATCGTCGAAGACGATGCTTCCAATCCCGACACCGCGCTCAGCAAGGCCAACGACCTGATCTTCGGACAGAAGGTCCAGGCCCTGCTCGGACCGTCGCTGACCGCCAGCACCGTCGCCGTCGGCGGCGTGACGCATGCCAACAAGATCCCGCAGATCGCCTTCACCGGCATCGGCCCGGCGGTCGAGCGCGAGCGCAAGTGCGTGGCTCATGTGCTGCCGCCGCAGCGCCTGAACGCCACCGCGCTGCTCGAATATGCCAAGAGCATCAAGGCGACCAAGGTCGGCGTGCTGCACGACGCGGGCTACGGCAACGTCGTGATGGCCGAGTTGCGCCCGCTCGCCGACAAGTACGGCATCAAGCTGGTCGCGGTCGAGAAGTTCGAGATCGGCGCCACCGACACCACGACGCAGGCGGCCAAGGTCAAGGCGGCCCAGCCGGAGGCGGTGTTCATCATCGCCACCTCGGCCACGCCGTTCCGCAACGTCAAGCAGATCCAGATCACCCAGCCGGTGATCGCCGCGATCGGCTCCTCGTCCTATGAGTACGTGAACGCGATGGGACCGGCCGCGGACAACATCGCGATCCCGGAATTCGTGGTCGGCGAGGATCCGCTGCCTCACCAGAAGGCCTTCGTCGAGCTCTACAAGCAGGCCTACAACTCCACGCCGAAGAACTACGAGGCAGCGGCTTGGGATGCCGCCCAAATCATCGCGGCGGCCCTCAACAAGGCCGGCGCCGACGCCACGGGCGAGAAGCTCTGCGAGGCGATGAAGGCGCCCTACTCCGGCGTCCTGGCCAACTACGACTTCTCCGCCGACGACATGACCGGCATTCCGATCTCGAGCTTCATCTTCTCGAAGCTGGTCGGCGGCAAGTACACGCGCACGCCGTTCCGCGTCACGCAGTAGCGAAACCAGCGGCGCAGGTCCCTTCCCGGACCTGCGCTGCCCTCTCGCGCGGAAGCATCCCTTCATGACATTGAGCCTGGTCCTTCAGGCCATCTTCGCGGGCGTGACGAATGGCATCGTCTACGCGCTCGTCGGCATGGGCCTCTCCGCCATCTTCAAGGGCAGCCGCGTGATCAACGCCATGCAGGGCGAGTTCGCCGTCATCGGCGCCATGACCACCGTGCTGCTGCTGACCAAGACAGGCTGGCCTTACCCGGCCGCCATCGCTGGCGGCGCGATTGCAGGCGCCCTGGTCGGCGCCTTCATCGAGGTCGCCTTCGTGCGTTACATGGCCAGGAAGAACGCGAGCGAGGATAGCTTCCTGCTGCTGACCATCGGCCTCGCCCTCACCCTGTCGGCCAGCGTGCTCTTCTTCATCGGCCGCGATGGTCACCTCCTGCCGCCACTTGGCGGCGAGGGCGTGCTGATCATCCTCGACGCCGTCATCCAGTTCCACGCGCTGTGGCTGATCGCCATCGGCATCGGCGCCACCCTGGCGCTGCGCGCCTTCTACCACCGCACCACGATCGGCCTGTCGATGATGGCGGCCTCGATCGATGCCGACGGTGCGGCGACCACCGGCATCGACGTCGGCCGCATGCGCACTTTCACTTTCGTACTCGGCGGCCTGCTGGGTGCGCTGGGCGGCATCCTCGTGACGCCGCTGATCGGCGTCGACTACCAGCTCGGCCTCAACCTCACCCTCAAGGGTTTCGCCGCCGCCGTGCTGGGCGGCCTCACCAATCCGCTGGGCGCGGCCGTAGGCGGCCTCACCCTGGGCCTGGTCGAATCGCTGGCCATCATCGGCATCTCGTCGAGCTACAAGGACGTCGTCGCCTTCTCCGTGTTGATCATCATCATGATCCTGATGCCTCAGGGCATCCTCGGCCGCGCCGGCCGGCGGGGAGGCTGAGCGCATGAAGCCGCGCACCCTCCCCTGGCTCGCCCTTGGCCTCGTCGTCTGGGCCGCGCTGCCCTTCGTCGTGCCGCGCTACATGGCCGACCTGCTGGTCTTCACCGGCATCTATACGGTCGCCGGCCTCGGCATCGGCCTGCTGCTGGGTCATTGCGGCATCGTCAACCTGGCACAGGCCACCTTCTACGGGCTCGGCGCCTATGCCAGCGCCTATTGCACGGTCATGATGGGCCTGCCCAGCATCGTGGGTTTCATCGTCGGCGCCGTTATAAGCATGGCGCTGGCCTATGTCATCGGCCGTCCCATCCTGCGCCTCACCGGCTACTTCCTGGCGCTGGGCACGCTGGCCCTCAGCGCCATCGCGAGCGCCCTGTTCTTCGAATGGGACTGGCTGACCGGAGGTACCCTGGGCATCGGCGGCATTCCCAAGCTCGACCTGTTCGGCTTCCTGCTCGACCGACCCTCACGTTATTACTTCTTTGTCTGGATCGTGGCCTTCGCCTGCATGGCGGTGGCGCACAATCTCGTCGACAGCCGCACCGGCCTGATGCTGCGCGCCATGCGCGACTCAAGCACCGCGGCGGCAGCTCTCTCGATCGACCTCCAATCGCTGCGCACCCGGGTCTTCGTCGTTTGCGCCCTGTTCGGCAGCCTGGCCGGCAGCCTGTTCGCCCATCATGCCTCGTTCGTCAGCACGCAGAGCTTCACCGTCGACCGATCGATCAGCTTCCTGCTGATCCCGGTGATCGGCGGCGCGACCTCGATCCCCGGCATCGTCGTCGGCGCGCTGTTCGTGACCTTCCTGCCGGAACTTCTGAGCAAGCTGGGCGACATCCACCAGATCCTGTTCGGCCTCGCGCTCGTCGCCGTCGTCGTCCTGATGCCGGAGGGACTTGTCGGCGCGTTCGGCAAGCTGCGGACCCGTCTCGCCAAGCGGGGTAGCGGCAATGGCTGATCCCCTTCTCGCCCTCAAGGAGGTCGGCCATTCGTTCGGCGGCCTCTCAGTGCTGCGCTCCGTCACCTTCGACGTGCCAGAAGGCGGCATCATCGGTCTCATCGGCCCCAATGGCTCGGGCAAGACCACGCTGTTCAACATCGTGACCGGCTACATCCGCCCCCTCGCCGGCACCGTCACCTATCGCGGAGCCGCGCTCGGCCGCGACACGATCCAGCAGCGTGGCCTCAACGGCCTCGTCCGCACCTTCCAGACGCCGCAGGTCTTCGAGCAGATGACGGTGCTGGAGAACGTCATGGTCGGCTGCACCAAGCTCACGCGCACCACGATGCTTCAGGACCTGCTGCGCACGCCCGCCTCGCGCGGCCAGATGCGCGAGATCCGCGAACGCGCCGAGGCCGGCTGCGAGCGCTTCGGCCTCACGGCGTTGCGTGACCTGCCGGCCGCCAGCCTGACCGCCGGCCAGCGCCGCATTCTCGAGATCGCCCGCGCCGTGGTCGGCGAACCGCGCCTGCTGCTGCTCGACGAGCCCTCGTCGGGCCTCAACGTCCAGGAGATCGACGATCTGCGAGACTGGATCGTGCGGCTGAATGAGGAAGGCATCACCGTCCTGCTGGTGTCGCACGACATGGGCCTGATGACCGTGGCGCGCACCGTTCACACGCTCTATTTCGGCGAGATCATCGCCAGCGGCGACATGGCCGCCATCCAGCGCGACCCTCGGGTCCGCGAAGTCTATCTCGGGGTCTGAGCCGTGCTGGAAGTGACCTCCGTCTCCGCCGGCTACGGCGCCCTCACCGTCCTGCGCGACGTCTCGCTCAAGGTCGGCGACGGCGAGGCCGTGGCCTTGGTCGGTGCCAACGGCGCGGGCAAGACCACCCTCGTCCGCACCGTCTGCGGCCTGCTGCGCGCCCGCGGCGGCCGCATCGTCAAGAACGGCACCGACATCACGGCCACGCCGGCGCACAACCTCGCCCAGCATGGGCTGGCCGTCGTGCTGGAGAACCGTCGCCTGTTCGGCGAACTGTCGGTGCGCGAGAACCTGATCCTGGCCGAGACCGTCGGCCGCAAGGCGCGCGGCGCCGACATGCGCTTCTCGTGGGACGAGGTGACGGCCCTCTTTCCCGTCGTGAAGGAGCGTCTCGCCTCTCCGGTCGAGCTGTTGAGCGGCGGCCAGCAGCAAATGGTGGCGATCGCCCGCGCCCTGCTGCTGCAGCCCGACCTGCTGATCATGGACGAACCCTCGACCGGCCTCGCGCCCAAGGTCGTCAAGGACATCCTGCTGGTCATCAAGGCACTGCGCGAGCGCGGCATGGGGCTGCTGCTGATCGAGCAGAATGTCGGCATCGCCTCGGAAATAACCGACCGCGCCTACGTCATGTCGGTCGGCAGCATCGTCCACGAGATCGGCCCGGGCGAATGGCAGTCCTTCCTCACCGACGAACGGCTGGTGAAGGCCTATCTCGGCTGACGAGAGCGCGCTACGCTCCCGGAAACGAACGGGGGAAACGGCGTGCAAGGCGAAGCTTCGTACGATTTCATCGTGACCGGCGCGGGCTCCGCCGGTTGCGCCGTCGCCGGCCGGCTGAGCGAGGATGGCCGTTTCTCGGTGCTGCTGCTCGAAGCCGGGCCGCGCGACACCTATCCGTGGATCCATGTGCCGCTCGGCTATCACAAGACCTTCAATAACCCGAAGGTCAACTGGATGTTCGACAGCGAGCCGGAAGCCGAGCTCAACAACCGCATCATGTATCAGCCGCGCGGCAAGGTGCTGGGCGGCACCAGCTCGATCAACGGCATGGTTTATATGCGCGGTAACGCAGCGGATTACGACGAGTGGCGCCAGCGCGGCTGCGAAGGCTGGGACTATCAGTCCGTCCTTCCCTACTTCAAGCGCGCCGAGGATCAGGAGCGCGGCGCCGACGAATTCCACGGCACCGGCGGTCCACTCAAGGTCCAGGACCATCGCTGGCAGCCGACGCTCGCCCGCGCAATGCATGACGCCGCCGTGCAGGCCGGCATTCCGGTCAATCCAGATTTCAACGGTGCGACGCAGGACGGCGTCGGCTTCTACCAGACCACCATCAACCGGGCGCGCCGCTGGTCCTCCGCCCGCGCCTATCTCGGTCCCGCCAAAGGTCGCCGCAACCTGACGGTCGCCACTTCCGCGCATGCAACCCGGGTGCTGATCGAGAACGGCCACGCCACCGGCGTCGTGTATCGCACGCCGGGCGGCCTCGTGCGTGCCCGCGCAAACCGCGAGGTGATCGTCTCGGGGGGCGTCTATGGTTCGCCGCAGCTCCTCATGCTGTCGGGGCTCGGGCCGGCCGAACACCTGAAGCAGCACGGCATCGAGGTCGTGCGCGACATGCCGGGCGTCGGCAGTCACCTTCATGACCATTTCAACACCTACATCGCCTATCGCTGCAGCCAGCCCGTCACCATGAACGACCTGACGCTCAGCCTGCCGCGCCGGCTGATGGCGGCGGCGCAGTACGCGTTCGGCCGCACCGGGCCGCTGGCCAGCATGGGCCTGTTCGTCGGCGCGCTGGTGCGCAGCGACAGGCGGCTCGAGCGCCCCGACCTGCAGATCAACATGTTCGCCTGGGCGATCAAGGACCGGAACAAGTCGGGCATCGTCCCGCAGCCCTTCTCGGCGTTCGGGCTCAGCCCGGTGCATCTGACGCCTTCGGGACGCGGCACGGTGCGGCTGAAATCGGCCGATCCGCTCGCCGCACCGGAGATCAGGTTCAACTTCCTGAAGAACGCCTCCGACTTCGACGCCCTGCTGCACGGCATGCGGATCTGCCGGGAGATCGCGAGCCAGCCGGCGCTGAAGCCCTTCATCGTCGAGGAGATCCTGCCCGGCGCCGGGGTCACCAGCGACGCCGACCTCAAGGCCGACATCCGCGCCCGCGGCGTCTCGAACCTTCACCCCGTCGGCACCTGTCGCATGGGCCGTGAGGTCGACGCCGTGGTCGATCCGCAGCTCAGGGTCCACGGCATCGCAGGCCTGCGCGTGGCCGACGCCTCGATCATGCCCTCCATCGTCGCCGGCAACACCAATGCGCCAGCCATCATGATCGGCGAGAAGTGTGCCGACATGGTCCGCGCCGCTGCGGCAGGCTGAGAAGACGCAAAGGATCCCTCACTTCGTTCGGGATGACACTCTTCTTGTCATCCTGAGCGCAGCGAAGGGTCCTTGATTCAGCGCGTTACCGGCGGCGGATGCCGGGATTGAGGGCGACCGATTCGCCGGCCGCCCCACCAGCATCGTAGGCATCGGGCGAGATGAAGCGCCCTGGCCCCGCTTCCACGGTCCGTAGCTTCAATCCGAGCCTCTCGAGTTCGGTATCGACGACGGCGGCCTTGAGTACCATCAACCCGCGGCCGCTGCTCTGGAGCACCCCGTCGCGTTCCGCCTTCATCGTCACCAACCGGTCGGCGATGGACGCGCACATGCCGAGTGTGAAGGACGCATTCGCGAGGTGACGCTCCTGATGCATGAAGCGCTTGTACCCGGCCGAAACCTTGTAGCGGCCGAGTTCGGCACGGACCGCGCCGTCGATCAGCTCGGTCAGGTAGTGCGCGACTTCTACATCGGCAGGCAGGCCGAAGAAGACATAGCGCGCCTCGCCGGCCGCGTTCTTCTCGCGCCAGACGCGGCAATCGCAGAACGCCGCAATGGCGCCGATGCATTCGTCGATCGGGATGCGCTTCCTGAGATGGGTCTCGTAGACCCGCTCCTCGCACTGCGTCTCGCGGATCTCGACATCCGTGAGCGACAGCTCGTAGCGATCGAGCAGTTCAGCGACCTTGGCCGCCGCCGCCAGCGCCTCGCCCTCGGTGCAGCCGTTGTCGATAGTCTTGGCGCGCAGTGCCTGGATACGCGCCTTCAGCTTGTCGAAGGCCGAAGAGTCGCCGACCGTCACGGCTTCACGCGCTTCTTCCGGAAATGGCGATACAGCGCGAAGGCGACGCCGATCGCCAGGCCCGGCAGCGCCGAGGCGATGGCGATGGATGCTACCCCCATCTCACAGCCCCCCGAATCGCCCGGCGTGCCGCAGCGAGAATCGAGACTATAGGCGAGGACGAGAACCGTGATGCCGACGACAATGGGAGTCACGACGAAACCGAGCAGGCCGAAGCCCAAGATCCGCAAAGCCAAGCCCAGCATCAGTTGGCCGCCCGCCGCGTCGCTTCCTCGAAGCGCTTGCGGCGCATCTCGACCCTCGGATCGTCCATCTCCGGCAATGTCGGCTCGGGCACCCAGCCGTCGCGTCCGGGAACGTAGGCGCGATTCGTCTGCAGCGGGTTGCGGTTGACCAGGGGTCGCGCATGCAGCGGATGACGCAGGCTGCGGATCTCGTGCTCGATCTCGAACAGCGCCTTGCCGCTCGTGGGATCGGCGATCTGCTGGAAGCGATACTGGTGCTGGTTGCTTTCCTCAGTCAGCAGGCCGCGCTCGACCAGCCGCGCATGCGGGCCGGAGAAGTTCGCGACGTAGACCTGGATATGGTGCCCATCATAGGCCTCCGCCGCGGCATCTCCCTCGCGGAAGATCAGCTCCTGCCCGATCCCGACCGAAATATGCGCCGCGTCTCTCTCGACGCGCGCGCCCGTTGCGAAGACATCGCGATAGAAGGCGGCGATGCCGCTCGCCGTCCCACGCGGCGCGTCGAACTCGACATAGGCCATGCCCAGCCCCATGCCGTCGAAGCGCGACGATGGATCGTGACAGAGGATCCGGTTGCCCCACGGACAGGTCGTCTCGACATGGTCCTCGTGCTCCACGAAGGCAAAGCGCGTGTCGCCCAGCATGCCTTTCACGCGCCCGAGCCGCTGCAGCAGCGCCTCGCGGTCGGGGATCACGAGCCCGACCCGTCCGCGCAGGTGCTGGGCCTTGGCCATCGTCGGCAGGTGGAACTGGCTGCGCCCGACATTGACCCACATATTGTCGATGCTGGTCATCATGTAGGGATCGCGCGTGAGACCGAGCCCGCTCATGTAGAAGACCGTCGCCAGCCCCTGGTCGGCGATCCCGAGATTGACGTGCTCCAGCGCCACGATGTTGCCGAGGTCCTCGGCGCTGCGGTCGTACGTCCTAGTTTCCGGCTTGGTCATCTTCAACCCTCCTCAGCCGGCCCTAGTATAGTCTCAGACTTTGATGTCGGCCTTCCGGATGATCTCGCCGAACGACACGCGTTCGCGCTCGATCGTCGCCTGGAAGGTCTTCGTGTCCTGGAAGCTCGAATAGTTGCCGCTGGCCACGAGCCTTTCGTTCAGCGCCGGGTCCTTGACCGCCTCGCCGATCGCGGCGGCCATCCTGTCGATGGCCGCCTGCGGCGTACCCTTGGCGGCCACGATGCCGTACCAGGCATCGCCGCCGATCTTGCCCAGGCCCTGCTCCTTGAGGGTCGGCACGTCCGGCTTGCCTGGCCAACGCTTCTCCCCCAGCACGGCGAAGCACTTCAGGCGCCCGGCGGCGATGTGCGGGAGCGTGGTCGGATCGAACTGCACCTGAATCTGGCCCGCCAGTAGGTCGTTGGTCGCCGGCGCGCTGCCCTTGTAGGGCACATGCACCATCGTCACGCCGGCCTCGATGTTGAAGATCTCGCCGTAGAGCTGGGTGATGGTCGCAAGGCCCGCCGAGCCGAAGTTGATCTTCCCGGGGTTGGCCTTGGCGTAGGCGATGAACTCCTGCAGGTTATTGGCCGGCACCTGCGGGTTGATCCCCATGCCCATCCACGAGGTGGCCGTGCGCGCCACCGCCACGAGGTCCCTGGACGTATCGTAGGGCAGCGGCTGCAGGTGCTCGGTAATGCAGACCATCGCCGTGGTCGTGGTCAGGAAGGTGTAGCCGTCGGCCGGCGCGCTCTTGATGACGTGCTCTGCGCCGATCGCGCCGCTGGCGCCGGCCTTGTTGTCGAACAGGATGCTCTGTCCCAGAATCGATCCCGCGCGCTCCAGAACGATGCGTGTCGTGACGTCGGACGGGCCGCCCGGCGGATAGGGAATGACGACGCGGATCTGCTTGTTCGGCCAGTCGCCCTGCGCCGACACGATGGCCGGCGCCGCGACGAGGCCGGCAGCCGTGCCGCCGAGAAAATGACGCCGTCCGACCTTCGCCGGATTCTTCCTGCGGTTGTCCATGGTCGTCTGCCCTCCCAGGCACCTGTTTTGCCGGGAGGCTACACCAAGCGCCGGGAAAGACCAGTCGCGGCAGGCGGATGTCGGGTTACGGACTCTCCCGTCGAGAGCTTGGTCGCGCCTAACGCTGCCGGCTGACCCGCTGCCACAGGCCGAACAGGCCGACCCCGAGCGCCAGGGCCGCGCCGATCAGGAAGCCGCTGGCGTAGCCGCCTGTCAGCGACAGGGCCGCACTGAACAGCAGCGGCAGGACGAGTGCGCCGGCATCGCCGAACGCCAGCACGGCGCCCGTGGTCGCGCCGATGCGGCCGACCGGCGAAAGGCGCGCCACCTCGGCCAGCAGCACGCCGTGCCAGCTCACGCCGGTGACGCTCAACGCCGTGGCAATGAGGGCCGCGGCCCAGGTCGGCCACTCGGGAGCGATCGAGGCCGTAAGGACCGCGGCGGCGGCCATGCCGATCCCCAGGAGAGCCAGCAGCGTCGCGGGCGCCACGAAGCGTGAGGCAAGCCAGCCCCAGCCGATTCGCGCCGGCACCGCCACGACGATGGCGATGGCAAAGACCTGCCCGGCACGCTCGAGGTCGTAGCCCAGGCCGCGCACCAGGTAGAGCACGAAGAAGCCGGTGAAGAGCGACTGGAGGCCGACGAAGCTGAACATCGCGATGCACAGGATGCGCAGCGCAGGGTTGCGCAGCACACCCGAGACATTGGCACGGATGTCCGCGGGCGACAGAGGCTGGGCGGAATTGCGATCGGCATCGAAGCCCGCGCGCAGCGGCTGCAGGGCCAGCACAATGAGCACGCAGGAGAGCGCGATGACCAGCAGCGCCACGCGCCAGCCCGCTTCGACCACCAGTGCCGGCGCCACGACGCCCGCCAGCATCAGGCCGACCGGCACGCCGCACTGCTTGATCGAGAAGACCAGCGGCGCCAGGTTCCGAGGCGCGAGTCGCCCGAGCAGGTGCGAGCTGGAGGGCGTCGACACCGCCTGCCCCAGCCCGCCGATGAAGGCGCCGGCCGCAAAGAGCGGCAACCAGCCCGCAGTGGTGATGGCGAGGCCCAGGCCCAGCGCCAGCATGCCGACCTGTGTCATGCGCACCGCGCCATAGCGCAGGATGAAGCCGCCGCAGCCGATGGTCGTCAGGAAGGCCGCGACCGAGCCGATGGCGAGATAGACGCCGACCAGCGCGGCCTCGATGCCGAGATCGACCACGATGGCGGCAGCGATCAGCGGAACGGTCGAGCGTCCCAGCGTGGCGAAGGTCTGCTGAACCGTCATGGCGCCGAGCGCGACATAGAGAGGACTGGCGATGAGGCGGCTCCGGCTGTTCCTCGATCGAGAGTGGCCTGACAGGATCAGAATGCAAACAGATTGTCGCGAAAATGCGCGTGGGCGTACGCAGTGCGAACGAGGCCGCGCTTCTGCAGCGCCGGCACGAGTCCATCGGTAACGTCGGCGACGTAGCGACGACTGAGCGGCCCGTTGAACATGAAGCCGTCGCCGCCCACCTGCTCCATCGCCTCCTCCATCACGTCAGCGACACGTTCGACGGATCCGACGACGGCATCCTCGAATCCGAAACGGTAGTTCGCCGCGACTTCGCGCAAAGTCCGGCCCTGCGCCAGGAAACGCTTCAAGGTTCCCTGCTGGCCGTTGGTCGTGAGCTCTGCCAGCGGTGCATCGAGGTCGAAGGTCGAGAAGTCGATGTCCGTCAGGCTGCCCATCATCGCCAGCGATACTTCCGGCGCGGCCTCGCGCTGCGCCTGTCGACGCGCCGCGCGATCCTCGGCCTCCTCATTGGTCTCGCCGAGCGTCGGCGACACCACGAACAGCACCTTGCAGCTGTCGGGGTCTCTTCCCTCTGCCGCGACACGCTTGCGCATGTCGTCGCGGAACGCCTTCATCTCCGCGACCGTACCCAGCGCCGCGACCACGACGTCCATGTGCCGGGCGGCGAAGGCCTTGCCTTGCGGCGAACCACCCGCCTGCACCAGCACTGGCCGTCCCTGCGGCGGCTGAGCGGTGTTGAGCGGGCCGCGTGAGGAGAAGAACCGTCCCTTGAAGTCGATGGCCCGAACCTTCGCGGGATCGACGAAGATGCCCGTCTCCCGGTCGGCAACGACCGCGTCGGCATCCCAGGACGACCAGAGCTTCGTCACGAGGTCCACGAATTCGTCGGCCATCTCGTAGCGCAGATCGTGCTCGAGATGAGCATCGAGACCGAAGTTCTGCGCGGCCCGCTCGGCGGTCGAAGTTACGAAATTACAGCCGACCCGCCCCTTCGACATGAGGTCGAGCGTCGCGATCAGGCGCGCGAGCAGATAGGGCGGATAGAAGCTCGTGGAGATGGTGGGAACGATCCCGAGATGCTTCGTCGCTTGCGCGATCAGCGGGACGAGCGGCAGCGGATCGTTCTTCGGCGCGCGCAGGGCTCGTTCGAGATAAAAATCCATCGAGCCGCCGTAGTTGTCGGGGACGAACAGCGAGTCCTCGAGCAGCAGGCAGTCGAAGCAGGCGCGCTCCAGCGCCCCGGCCAGTTCGATGTGAAGATCGGGCTGCGCCCACTCGCGCGCATCGACACCCGACCAGGGCTGGTTCCAGCCGTGAACGCCGAAACTGTTGCCGAGGAACCAGCCGAGATGGAATTGCCGTACAGCCAAGTTGTGCCTCTCCGCCATTGACCCCGGCGGAGATGCAATCGACGGACCAGCTTGATCAGGACGCTTCGGGCTTTACCGTCATGTCGATGGTGCGCGCCTTGTGCGCGTAGAGGTCGATCTTCGCCCACATGCGCGCCAAGGCGACCTCGTCGGCCTCCTTCTCGGTGTCGAAGGGACCGTGCCAGGCGATCGTGTCCCGCACCGGCTTGTTCCAGTTGGCGCGGCGATCCTCGATCTCATACTCGGCTTCGAACACGAACCACATGGCAGCCCACTCCTTACGCGGCTTCCTTGTCCTTGCCCTCGCCCACGCGGGCGGCAAGCGAGGCGGCCATGAATTCGTCGAGGTCGCCGTCCAGCACCTTCTGCGGGTCCGAGCGCTCCACGTTGGTGCGCAGGTCCTTCACCATCTGGTAGGGCTGCAACACATAGGAGCGGATCTGGTGACCCCAGCCGATGTCGGTCTTGCTGGCCTCGGCCTCGAGACGCTCGGCCTCGCGCTTCTGCAGTTCGACCTCGTAGAGGCGCGCCTTCAGCATCTGGATCGCCTTGGCGCGATTCTGGTGCTGCGAGCGCTCCTGCTGCACGGCGACGGCAATGCCGGTCGGCAGATGGGTGATGCGCACCGCCGAGTCCGTCTTGTTGACGTGCTGCCCGCCCGCGCCCGAGGCGCGATAGGTATCGACACGCAGGTCCTTGTCGACGAGCTCGATCTCGATGTTGTCGTCGACCTCGGGATAGACCCAGACCGAGGCAAACGAAGTCTGGCGCCGCGCATTGCCGTCGAACGGCGAGATGCGCACCAGCCGGTGCACGCCGCTCTCGGTCTTCAGCCAGCCATAGGCATTGGGCCCCTCGACCTTGTAGGCGCAGGACTTGATGCCGGCCTCTTCACCGGCGCTCTCTTCCAGCCAGCTCACCTTGAAGCCGCGGCGCTCGGCCCAGCGCGTGTACATGCGCGCCAGCATCTCGGCCCAGTCCTGGGCCTCGGTGCCGCCGGCGCCGGCGTTGATCTCGATATAGGCGTTGTTGGCATCGGCCTCGCCCGACAGCAGCGTCTCGAGACGCGCCGCCCTGGTCTCCCCCGTGGCCTCGCGCAGCGCTTTCTCGCACTCGGCGATGGTGGCCTCGTCCTTCTCGGCCTCGGCCATCTCGATCAAACCGACATTGTCGTCGACCGCGGCGCGCAGGCGCTTGATCGCACCGATCGCCGCTTCGAGCTTGGTGCGCTCGCGCATCACCTTCTCGGCTTCCTTCGGGTCATTCCAAAGCGCCGGATCCTCGGCGCGCGCGTTCAGCTCATCGAGACGGACGACCGCACGGTCGTAGTCAAAGACGCCTCCTGAGGAGTTCGAGCGACTCCTCGATCTCGTTCACCATCGCTTGGGCTTCGGCGCGCATCACGAATCCGTTTCAAACTGACTAATAGGTCTCGCCGGTGCCCGAGAGACCCGGACGCCGGGGGCTGCCCGCCTGCTGCGGGCCCTGCGTGGGGTCTATAGCGGAATAAGGGGCCGATCCGTCAAGCGGTGTGACCATGTAGCCCTCCGATCCCGGCTCGGTGTTCGGCTTGAACACTTCGTCGATCGTGCCGCCCTCGTAGCTGAAACGGACCATGCGCAGGCCCGGTGGCACGCGGAACGGCGTCGGCGGCTTGCCCTTGAAGATCTCCTTGGCGATCGCTTCGTAGATCGGCACCGAGTTGCTGCCGCCGGTTTCCTGCGAACCCAGCGTGCGCGGCTCGTCGAAACCGATATAGACGCCGATGGTGATGTCGGGCGTGGAGCCCAGGAACCAGTTGTCGTGCGCGTCGTTCGTCGTGCCGGTCTTGCCCGCAATCGGACGGCCGAGCGCGCCCAAACGGCCGGCCGTGCCGCGGGTCGTCACGCCCTGCATCATGCTGACGACCTGGTAGACGGACGCGGGATCGTGGAACGGCTTGCGCGAATCGATCAGTTCAGGCGCGGCCGGCCTGGCGTTTCCCGCCGTCTCGCCGCAGCCGCGGCAGGTGCGAGGCTCGTGGCGATAGACCGTCTTGCCATTGCGGTCCTGCACGCGATCGACCAGCGACGGCGTGATCTCGAGGGCACCGTTGGCCAGCATCGCGTAGGCCATCGTCATGCGCAGCAGCGTCGTTTCGCCGGCGCCGAGCGCCATCGGCAGGTAGGCACCCATGCCGTCCGTGACACCGAATTCCTTGGCGACGTCGACGACGCGCTTCATGCCGATCTGCTGGGCCATGCGAACCGTCATCAGGTTGCGCGACAGTTCGAGACCGCGACGCACCGTGGTCGGTCCCAGCATGTCGCCGCCGTAGTTCTTCGGCGTCCACAGCGGCTGGCCGTGGCCCGGATCGTAGACGAACGGCGCATCGAGCACGATCGAGCCCGGCGTGAAGCCTGCGTCCATCGCCGCCAGATAGACGAACGGCTTGAAGGCGGAGCCCGGCTGTCGCGCGGCCTGGACGGCGCGGTTGAACTGACTGCGACCATAGGACCAGCCGCCCGACATCGCGAGAACGCGGCCGGTCTGGGTGTCCATCACCACCACGCCGCCCTCGACATTGGGCACCTGGCGCAAGGCGTAGGTCTTCGGCGGATAGGGCTTGGCATTGGCGCCGGCCGGCTTCTCGACCTTCTCCACGACAATGACGTCGCCCACGGCAACGACGTCGCGCGGGCCGCGCGGAGCGGCGCCCACCGTCTGGTTCTGCAGGGTCGGACGCGCCCAGCTCATCTCGGCGAAGGGCACAGTGCCCTCGCCGTCCGGTAGGCCGACGATCTGGATCGACTGCGCATCGACCTTGTTCACGACGGCAAGCTGCCACGTCGGCGGGCCGGCGAGCGGCCGGCGCTGGGCGATGCGGGCGAACTCTTCCTCCCAGACGCTCATGTCGGGAATCTTGGCGTAAGCGCCGCGCCAGCCGTGACGGCGGTCATAGGCGATCAGCCCGTCGCGCAACGCGTTGTCGGCGACGTTCTGGATCGCCGGATCGAGCGTCGTACTGACGGTCAGGCCGCCTTCGTAAAGCCCTTTCTCGCCATAGGCGGCCATCAGATTGCGGCGCACCTCCTCGGCGAAGAAGTCGGCCTGCGCCACTTCGGTGGTGCTGCGGCGGCGATACTGGAGCTTCTCGGCCCTGGCGGCCTGCGCTTCGGCGGCCGTGATGTAGCCGTCCTCCATCATGCGATGAAGCACATAGTCCCGCCGGGCGTAGGCTTCCTTTTCGTTACGCACGATGTTGTAGCGGTTCGGCGCCTTCGGCAGCGCCGCGAGGTAGGCGATTTCCGAGAGCGAGAGCTCATCCAGCGAACGGTCAAAATAGTTGAGCGCCGCCTGCGCTACGCCATAGTTGCCCGAGCCGAGATAGATCTCGTTCAGGTACAGTTCGAGGATGCGTTCCTTGGAGTAGGTCTCCTCGATCCGGAACGCGAGAATGGCCTCGCGGATCTTGCGCGAGAGTGTCGCCTGGTTGGTGAGCAGGAAGTTCTTCGCGACCTGCTGCGTCAGGCCGGACGCGCCCTCGGGGCGTTTGCCCGGGTTGGCGACATTGGCGACCATGGCGCGCACCACGCCGATGAAGTCGATGCCCGGATGGGTAAAGAATCGCTGGTCCTCGGCCGCGACGAAGGCCTCGAGTACGCGCTTGGGCATGGCAGCGACCGGAACGAATACGCGCTTCTCGCGGGCATACTCGGCCAGCAGCTTGCCGTCGGCGGCATAGAGCCGGGTCAGGGTCGCCGGCTGGTAGTCGGCCAGTTGCTTGTGATCGGGCAGCCCGTGACTGAAATGCCAGAAAAGGCCTGCGACGGTCCCGGTACCGACAATGAGGACGGCAGTGGCGAACGCCAGGCTGATCTTTATGAAGTTGAGCACGGTCACTTTCTACGCGGCACCCAAAGGGCCTTCAATGTCGCAGAATGCCTCGCACTTATGCCTTTCTTGTGGCGCCGAAATAGGCGTCCACGGACGCCCGCAGCGCCCGGGCAAGGGCCAACTGGTGCTGACGGACGGTCAGAAGCTTCTCGTCCTGCGAATTGGAGAGATAGCCCAATTCCACCAGCGCGGCCGGAATGTCGGGGGAGGTCAGCACGGCGAAGCCCGCCTGCCTGTGGGTGCGCGGCAACAGCCTTACGCCGTTGCGGGCGAAGGTGGCGACGACCGTGTCCGCAAGACGACGGGAGTCGTTCACAGTCCCCCGCTGGCTCATGGCCACGAGCGTCTGGGCCACATTGTCGGGCTGATCGGACAGCCTCATGCCTGAAACGACCATGCCGGCACGGTTTTCCCGAGCGGCCAATGCAGCCGCTTCGCGGTCCGTCGCCTCCTCCGACAATGTGTACACCGATGCACCCCGCACATCGTTGTCGCTGTGCGCATCCGCATGGAGCGAAAGGAAGAGATCGGCCTTGGCGGCCTGGGCGCGAGCGACACGTTCACGTAGCGCGACATAACTGTCCGTGTTCCGCGACAGCAGGACCCTGTAACGGTTGCCGGCCAGCAGTTCGCGTTGCAGGTCGCGCGCGATCGCCAGAACGACGCTCTTCTCCTGGGTCCCTCGGCCGCCCAGGGCGCCCGGATCGCGGCCGCCATGGCCGGGGTCGAGAAACACCAGTTTAGGCCGGGCCATCGGCACGGTCGGCGTCGGCTTCTTGACCGATTTCTGGCGCTTCGAGGGTGCCGCCAGGGCGCCCCCTGCCCCCATTCCAAGCACACTCACGCCGGCCAGAACGGCGAGCAAATGACGGCGGCGGAAATCGGACATGGCGAACGCCAAGGGTCAAAGAGGGATGAAATTTGTTTGAATATTATTAAACCAATATCAGAAAAGAGACTGTAATTCCAAATATTTTCAATGCCTTAAAAGATCAAATTCATGCGACACAATCTTTTGATTGTAGGCCCGTTCGCAACCCCGTATGTTGCGTTCCGCGAGCAGTCGCCGTCGTTCGTAGCGCGCCTTAGGGTCGCGCTCCGACGGCAGTTTCCGAGCCAGACTGGGCTCGCGCCTTTGCAGAAATGGGGGCGCGGCCGGTCTGCGGAGAGACTGTCAGGCAGGCGGTGGCTATCAGGAAACTCGAGGTTGGCAGGACCCAGTCGTGGTCCGGCGGCGTGAAGCTTCCCCGTCTTGGCCAGAGTTGGCCGTTCGGCGGGTCGATGACGCACCGCTCCCCTCGCACGACGGAGGCGACATGGCCGCCGGTCGCTCGCACCGGTAGGGATCGGACGCCTCGGAGCGAGCCCATGGCAAGGCGTATGCTCATCGATGCAAGTCACCCGGAAGAGACCCGGGTCGTTGTGGTCGATGGAACGAGACTTGAAGAATTCGACTTCGAAACCGCGAGCCGCAAGCCCCTGAAGGGCAACATCTATCTCGCGAAAGTCATCCGCATCGAACCGTCGCTGCAGGCGGCGTTCGTCGAGTATGGCGGCAACCGGCACGGCTTCCTGGCCTTTTCGGAAATCCACCCGGACTATTATCAAATCCCCGTCGCTGACCGCGAACGGCTGATCGCCGAACAGCATCGCCTGCACGCCGAGGCTGAAGAGGACGAGCCGCGCCGGCGCAATCGCGTCGACCGCACCGACATCGAAGAGGCCCGCGAAGCGGCCGCCTCGGAAGCGGTCCCCGCCCCCGACGCCCCGACCGACGCGGTTGCGGGCGAGCCTGGCCCCGAGGCGCCGGGCTTCGAGGCGGCGTCCGCCGAAACGGCCGTTACGGAAACCGTCGCGGTCGAGACGACCACCATCGAACCGGAATCGCAGGCCCAGCCCGCGGAAATTCCCGTCGAGCGCCTCGATGGACCGGTTCACGTCGAGCCTGCCCTCTCCGAAACGGCTGTAGAGACGGCCCCCGTCGAGACAGCGGAAGCCGCCCCGGCCTCCGAACCCGCAGCCGAAGGCGAGACCGTCGCGACCACGGAAGGCACCGATCAGCCCGTCGAAACGGACGGCGCGGTTTCGACCGATCCGGCCGAGGCGCCGCAGCCGGACGTCACGGTCGAGACGCTGGGCGGCGACGAGGTCGTGGAGGAACGCGAGACGCGCGAGCGTCGTCGCCGCAACCCGATCCGCCAGTACAAGATCCAGGAAGTCATCAAGCGCCGGCAGATCCTGCTGGTGCAGGTCGTCAAGGAAGAGCGCGGCAACAAGGGCGCGGCGCTCACCACCTACCTCTCGCTGGCCGGCCGCTACTGCGTGCTGATGCCCAACGCCGGTCGTGGCGGCGGCATCTCGCGCAAGATCTCCAACCCCGCCGACCGCAAGCGGATGAAGGAGATGCTGAGCGACCTCGACGTGCCGCAGGGCATGGGCGTGATCCTGCGCACTGCAGGGCTGGAACGCTCCAACATCGACATCAAGCGCGACTACGAATACCTGTCGCGGCTCTGGGATTCGATCCGCGAGATCACGATGCGCTCGACGGCGCCGGCGCTGATCTACGAGGAAGGCGATCTCATCAAGCGGTCGCTGCGGGACATCTACGACACCGACATCGCGCAGGTGCTCGTCGAGGGCGAGGCGGGCTTCCAGGGTGCCGCGGAGTTCATGCGCCAGCTGGTGCCGCACCAGGCGAACAAGGTCGAGCTCTACAAGGAGCCGATTCCCCTCTTCCACCGCTACCAGGTGGAGAACCAGTTCGACGCCATGCATTCGCCGACGGTGCAGCTCCGCTCCGGCGGCTACATCGTCATCAATCCGACCGAGGCGCTGGTCGCCATCGACGTCAACTCGGGCCGCTCCACCAAGGAGCGGAACATCGAGGAGACGGCGCTGCGCACCAACATCGAGGCGGCCGAGGAGATCGCCCGCCAGGTCCGCCTGCGCGACCTCGCCGGCCTGATCGTGATCGACTTCATCGACATGGAGGAGACGCGTCACCAGCGCCAGGTCGAGCACAAGGTGAAGGACTCGATGCGCACCGATCGCGCGCGCATCCAGATCGGACGCATCTCCGCGTTCGGCCTGCTCGAGATGTCGCGCCAGCGGCTGCGTCCCAGCCTGCTGGAGCACTCGACCGAGGTCTGCCCGCACTGCGCCGGCACCGGCCGCATCCGCTCGCTCGAATCCGCCTCGCTCCATGCGCTGCGCGCGATCGAGGAGGAAGGCGTGCGGCGCCGCGCCAGCGAGATCGCGGTCAGCGTTCCGCCGAACGTGGCACTCTACCTGCTCAACCAGAAGCGCCATTCGCTGTCGGAGATCGAGCAGCGCTACGGCTTCACGGTCATCGTCGAGGCCGACGAGGAACTCCACGCCGCCGATTGCGAGATCGAGCGCGTGCGGTCCCGTCGCGAGGACCATCGCAACGACAGCCGGCCGGCGCCCGAACTGGCGCGCGCCAGCTATGAGGAAGCATCCGGCGACGAGGCTTCGTCCGACGAGGGCGAGACCGTCGAGGCCCGCGAGGTTGACGAGCGCGGCGAAGAGGGTGGCGCGGACGAGGAAGGTGCCGAGGGTCGCGGCCGTCGCCGTCGCCGTCGTCGCCGTCGTGGTGGGCGCCGCGAGGACGGCGAAGGCTCCGACCAGCCACAGGCTGCCGGCGAGGCCAGCGAGGGCGGAGAGTCACGCCTCAACGGTGCGGCCGAGGAAGATGCCGAGGGCGATGCGCCCGAAGGTGAACCCGATAGCGCCCGCGCCGACGATGACGGCGCCGAGGGCGATCGTCCGGAAGGCGAGTCCAACGGCGACGATCGCAACGGCCGCCGTCGACGCGGTCGCCGCGGTGGCCGCCGCCGCCGTCGCGAGAACGGCGAAGGCGAGCCGCTGCAGGGAGTAGGCCAGGCAGCGGACGGTCATGCCAACGAAGACCAAGCCGGCTCCCAAGGCGAGGAACGCGCCGAGAACGGTCATGACACGAGTGAGCCGAATAGCGCTCACGAGCCGCCGGCCTCGCCGCCGACGCCGCTGGAAGCCATGCCGGTCGAGCACATGCCGGTGGAACGCGCGCCCTTCGATCCCGGTGAGCCGGTGAACGTTGAAGCCGCTCCGCCGCCCCCGCCCCCGGCCCCACCGGTGGTCGCGTCGGCGCCGCAGCCGATCGTGATCCCGGAACCGGAGCCCGCTCCTGCGCCGCCGCCGGTCCCCGTGATCGACGCGCCGCCGGAGAAGCCCAAGCGCGGCTGGTGGCGGCGCTAGGCAGGACTCGCAGCATGCGCCGCCGTTCCCTGATCGTCGGTGCTGCTGCGCTGCCCTTCGGCAGCGCAGCGAAGGCGGATACTTTTCCGAACGGCCCGTTCCGCATCATCGTGCCGTTCGGTCCGGGCTCGGCGACCGACCAGAGCGCCCGTAACGTCGCCGAGGGCTTGAACAAGGTCTTCGGTGTTCCGGCCGTCGTCGAGAACAAGCCGGGGGCCAATGGCGCCATTGCCGCCGAAGTCGCCGCCAAGGCGAAGCCCGACGGCCAGACCATCTTCGTCTGCTCCAACACCGCCGCGGCGTCGAATGTCGCGATGATGAAGTCCCTGCCCTACGACCCGCTCAAGGACTTCGAACCGGTGACGATCATCGGCCGCGCGCCGGTGTTCATGATCGTGAACCCGAAGGTCGAGGCGAAGACGGCGGGCGAGTTCGTCGCGCTGTGCAAGCGCCAGCCGGGCAAGATAAACTTCGGCTCGGGCAGTGCCTCGACGCGCATCTCGGGCGAACTGCTCAAGGCCAAGGCCGGCATCGACATGATGCACGTGCCCTACAAGAGCACACCCGCAGCACTGCAGGACACGATGGCCGGCCACGTGCAGATGTGCTTCGCCGATCCGGTCACCAGCCTGCCGCAGGTCAAGGCCGGGACGGTGCGTTGCCTCGGTGTCGGCAGCCGCGGCCGCTATCCGCTCACACCCGACATCCCGACGCTGATCGAACAGGGCATTCCCGACTTCGAGCTGATGACCTGGACCGGCATCCTGATGCCGAGCGGCGTGCCGCAGCCGGTCATGGCGAAGCTGCGCGAGGCCATGCTCAAGGCCATCACCGATCCGGCCTATGTCGAACGACAGGCCCAGGGCGGCTCGGAAATCGCGCCGTGCACGCCCGAGGAGATGCGGCGCATCATGGTCGCCGAGATCGCGCTCTACCGCGAGATGATGAAAGTTGCCGGCATCGAGCCGGAGTAGCCTGGCCCGCCGATATCAACGCTCGGCATCGACGGCGCGCCATTCGTGCGTGAGCTGGTCGAGTATGGCCTTGAGGTCCTTGGGCAGCGGCCCCTGCTCGGCCGCGGCGAAACTGTCGGCAAGCTGCTCGGGCTTGGACGCGCCGATGATAGGCGTGGTGATCGCCGGATTGGAAAGCGTCCAGCGCATCGCCAGGACGGCCATGCTCATGCCCGCCTCGGCCGCGACGCCACGGATCGCCTCGATGGTCTCGAACTCGCGCCGGTGCCAGTAACGCTCCTGGTAGCGGGCGCCTGCGGTGCCGAGCTGGAAGCGTGAGCCTTGCGGCGGGGGCGCCTCGCCATTGTACTTGCCCGTAAGAAGACCGCCGGCCAGAGGATTGTAGGGGATCACCGCGATCCCTTCCTCCTCGCACAACGGCAGCAGGTCGCGTTCGTAGCTGCGGAACAATAAATTGTAGCGCGGCTGCACCGAATCGATGCGGACGGTGTTCTTCACCTCGGCGCGGCCGATCCCGCGCGCCACTTTGTGCGCCGGCCAGTTGGAGACGCCGACGTAGCGCGCCTTGCCCTGCCGCACGACCGTGTCGAGCGCATCCATCGTCTCGTCGAGCGGTGTCCCCGGATCGTGGCGATGAAGTTGATAGAGGTCGACATAGTCGGTGCCGAGCCGCCTCAGCGACGCCTCGATCGCCTCCAGCACATGCTTGCGCGACGTGCCCTGCTCCCAGGGATGCCGCCCCATGACGCCGCCGCACTTGGTCGCCACGATGTAGTGGTGACGCTTGCCCTTCAGTCAGTTGCCGACGATCTGCTCGGTGCGGCCCACCGTGTCGCGCATGCCGCCCAGCGGATAGACGTTGGCCGTGTCGAGGAAGTCGATGTCGCCGGCTGCGGCGGCGTCGAGGATGTCGTTGCTCTGCACGGCGTCGCATTGCAGACCGAAGGTCATCGTGCCGAGGCAGAGCTTCGAGACGCTAAGGCCGGTTCGGCCAAACTTCGTGTGCTGCATGATCCCTCCTCGACCACCCTTCATGACCGACGTGCCAGGCATGGTAACGGGGCCAGGTGCTGCTGGGCCAGATCGCCTTGACGCAGCAGCGCCGAGGCGCCGCACTTCGATGGCTGGCATCGGCAGCACCGCATCTGCCATACTTCGGAAATGCAGCATTCCGAACCGTCATCTTCGCCTGTCGACATCGCAATCGTCGGCGGCGGCGCCAGCGGCGTGCTGCTTGCCGCCCAGCTCGTCCGTAGGAGCCGGCTGCGCGTCGCACTCATCGAGCGTGGCCCGCATTTGGGACTGGGCGTCGCCTACTCGACCCACTGCCTGCATCATCTTCTCAATGTCCGTGCCAGCGACATGACGGCCCTGGCCGACGAGCCGGACCATTTCGTGCAATGGCTGGCGCGTGGCGACCGCGGCTATGGCCGCGCCGATTTCGTTCCCCGCGCAATCTACGGCCGCTACCTGCAGGACCTGCTCGCCGAGTCGGTCAAGCGCTCCGACGGTCGCCTTCGGGTGGTAGCCGGCGACGTCGTCGCGATCCGCGACCGGCAGGACGGCGTCGAGCTCGATGTCGAAGGTCAGTCCCCGCTCCGCGCCCGCAAGGCCGTGCTGGCGACCGGCCACCGCCCTCCTTCGACGGATTCCGGCGCCTATCACGGCAATCCCTGGCGAGACGAGGCGATCGCCGGACTCGCGCCCGAAGGATCGATCCTGCTGATCGGCACCAGCCTGACGATGATCGACGTGCTGCTCTCGCTGCTGGAACAGGGCCACAAAGGCCCGATCGTCGCCTTGTCCCGCCGCGGACTGGTGCCGCATCGCCATCCAAGCGCGCCGATCCCCACGCCCGAAGCCGATACGAGCGACCTCTTCACCGGCAGCCTGTCGCAGCGGACCAACCGTTTCCGCGCCAGGCTGCGCGCCGCCCTCGACTGGCCGGGCCTGATGCAACTCCTGCGACCGCACAACAACGAGCTCTGGCATGCGCTCGATCTCGATCAGCGGAAGCGCTTCCTGCGTCATCTGCGACCATGGTGGGACATCCATCGTCATCGCGTCGCCCCGCAGATCGGCGAGCAGATCGATGCCGCCAAGGCGCGTGGACAGCTTTCGATCGTCTCCGGCCGCGTCGAGATCGGACAGACGACGGACGACAAGGTCGAGGTCACGATCGTCCGGCGCGGTTCAGATGTCCGTGAGACGCGCAGCTTCGATCGCGTGGTCGACTGCCGCGGTCCGCGCAACGAGGTCGACGTGCAGGTGCCCCTTCATGCGCAGCTGGTGAAGGACGGCAAGCTGCGACCCGATCCGCTCAACCAGGGCCTCGACGTCGCTGTCGACGAAGCCCTGATCGGACGGGACGGCGCACCATCGGACCGCCTCTACGTCCTCGGCCCTCCCACGCGCGGCCGTTACACTGAAATCGTGGCGATACCGGATATCCGGCTGCAGGCAGCGGACGTCGCCAATGGGCTGATCGCTGCGCTGCGGTAGCCACCTGGCCTTGCGCGCGGCGGCGCCGCATACTCTCCGGCATGGGACGCAGACCAGCCAAGACAGCGGCCAGGCGGTCTGACAAGACCTCCTTGCACCTCCGGATCGATTTCGGCGGCGAACGCTCGATCGGGCCGGGCAAGGTCCGATTGCTCGAACTGATCAACGAGACCGGCTCGATCTCGGCCGCCGGCCGGGCGCTCGCCATGTCCTACCGCCAGGCCTGGCTGCTCGTCGACGAGATGAACCAGATGTTCCGGGATCCGGTGGTGGCTGCGCAGACCGGCGGCGGCGGCGGCGGCGGTGCATCGGTGACCGAGACCGGCAACGACATCGTGCGCCTCTATCGCGAGATGGAGCGCCGCGCCTATGGCGTCTCCTCGCCGGAAATCCGCGCGCTGGCCCGCCTGCTCACGCCGCCGGCCGTCAAACCGCTCTAGGAACCCGCGAAGCCTGTTCGAGACCCGCCTCCTCCATCTTCTTTGTATCCCATCGAATACAGCGAATTGTCGGAGTCGACCCTGCACTATTTCAATACGGTGAAGCCCTGCTTCTCGAAGAACGGCCTGGCGGCCGGCGTCTTCAGGTAGTCAGCGAACGCCTGCGCGTCCGGGTTGGTCGACGTCGACAGCAGCGCCATCGGGTAGATGATCGCCGGGTGCGAGTCGGCCGGGAAGGCGCCGACGATGCGCACGGACGGATCGGAGGCGGCATCGGTCTTGTAGACGATGCCGAGCGGCGCCTCGCCGCGCGAGACCAAGGTCAGCGCCATGCGGACGTTCTCCGCCTGCGCCACGCGGTCGGCGACCGAAGGCCACACGCCGAGATATTCCAGCGCCGCCTTGCCGTACTTGCCGGCCGGCACCGCCTCGACGCTGCCCATCGCGAGGCGGCCGTCATTGCCCAGCGCGCCACGCAGGTTGAAGCCCTTGTCGATCCTGAGATCGGTCTTCGAATCCTTGCTCGCGATCAGGACGATCTGATTGCCGAGATAGTCCGAGCGGCTGGCCGGCTTGATGAGCTTGCGCTCGGCGACATAGTCCATCCACGGCACGTCGGCCGAGATGAAGATATCGGCCGGAATGCCGCCCTCGATCTGCCTGGCCAGCGCCGAGCTCGATGCATAAGAGACCCTGGTCGTCTTGCCGGTTTTCCTGGCCCAGTCGGCCGAGGCCTCGTCCAGCGCGTTCTTGAGGCTGGCGGCGGCGAGGATGACGACATCCTTGCCCTGCGCGAACGCCTGCCGCGCGATCCCGCCCGACGTCACAAGGAAGGCGGCAACGCCGAATGCCGACACGAATGACCGGCGGGTGCCCGGCATGCGATCTCCTTTTTCGAGGCTTCGGTATATCTCACTGAATATAACGAAGGTCCAACGCAATAGCAAAACGGCGACGTTGGACGTCGCCGCTGCATTGGAATGGAGATATGCGGGCCCCCTCGCGACCGGTTCGGACGCGAGAGGCGCGGTAGGCCTTTTACGCGGCGTAGCGGCTCGCCGCGAGCGCCGGCCACAGCTCGTCCTTGCCGGCCCTGGCGAAGGACTGGCCGATCTTCTCGCCCCAGAAACTCTCGCTGCCGAAGTCGCGGCGCCACACCCAGAGCCTGCGCGTGTAGTGATGAAGGATGTGCTCGTGGGTGAAGCCCATCGCGCCCATCGACTGGTGCGAGATGGCGGCGATGCGGTGCGCGAAGTCGGAGCACTGGGTCTTGGCCGCAGCGATCGAGAAGCTGCCGCCGTCGACGAGGCCGCCCTCGTCGGCATCGCGCGAGGCAGCTTCGGCCGCGGCGATGGTCGCGGCCACGCAGCTCGCGAGTTCCGCCAGCATGTGCTGGACCGCCTGGAAGGTCGAGATCGGCCGACCGAACTGGACGCGCTGCTTGCAGTATTCGGTGGCCGTCACCAGCACCTTGTCGGCCGCACCCGCCATCTGCATCGAACGGGCGAGGGCCGCGAGTTCGAACGCACGGTCGGCACTGATCGTGGAGGCCGCCGAGAACTCCGGCGCGGCGCCATCGAACGATACCGAACCATAGGGCTCGCCGGCATGGCTCGGCGAGTCCTCGATCGTCGCGGCGTCGCGCCGGACCACGACCAGCGTGGACTTGCCGCCCGCCGTCACGATCGAGACGAAGCGTTCGGCGACGCCGGCGAACGGCACCCGCGCGACCTTGCCGCTCACGCGCCCGCCCTGGAAGGACAGGTCTCCCAGCGCGAGCGTCGAGGGGCCCGTTGCGGGCTTGCCGCCGGCGGCGGCCACGAGGAGGTTGGCCAGCGCCGTCTCCGCGACCGGCACGGGCACGGCATGCTCGCCGGCCACGCGCAGCAGCGCCATCAGGTCGGCCAGCGTGCCGCCCACGCCTTCCAGTTCTTCTGGCACGGCAATCAGCGGCAGGCCCATTTCCTCGATCTCCTTCCAGAGATCGGCAGGCCAAACGCCCTTCTCGACGCCGTTGACGACGTCCTTGGCCGAACGCTCGGCGAAGAAGCGGGTCGCCGTCTCCAGCAGCATGTCACGGGTATCGCGGTCCATGATCGTCCTCCTTCAGCGCAGACCGAGGCCGCGGGCGACGATGCCGCGCAGGACCTGGGTGGTGCCGCCCTGGATGGTGTAGCTCGGCGCCATCATCGACGCGTATTGAGCGACATCGAGGAAGTCGGCGAGATCGTCCTCGGTGGTTGCGTCGGATTCGGCCAGCGTACGCGCGATCTCCGGCAGGTCCTGCTGGTAGATCGTGCCGAGATCCTTCACCAGCGACGCCTCGATGGCCGGCGACTTGCCGCCCTGCATCATGCCGGCGACGGCCGTCGACATCTGGCGCAGGGTCCACAGCCGCGCGATCAGGCGGCCGAGGATGGCGCTGGCGCGCTTGGCCGGCTGGCGGCCGAGCACGCGCACAAGCTCGCGCAACACGTAGACGTTCTGCATGAAGCGCTCGGGGCCGGAGCGCTCGAAAGCCAGCTCGCTCGTGACCTGGAGCCATCCGTCGCCCTCGTTGCCGATCAGGCAATCCTCGGGGATGAACGCGTCGGAGAAGGTCACCTCGTTCCAGTCGTGACGACCGGCGAGGTTGATGATCGGGCGGATAGTCACGCCCGGGGTCTTGAGATCGACCAGGAGCTGGCTCAGCCCCTTGTGACGGTCGCCATGCTGTCCCGACGTGCGGACCAGCGTGATGCAGTAGTGGTTGCGGTGCGCGCCGGAGGTCCAGACCTTGGTGCCGTTCACGCGAAAGCCGCCGGGCACCGGCTCGGCGCGTGTGCGGACCGAGGCCAGGTCCGATCCTGAATCCGGCTCGGACATGCCGATGCTGAAATAGCATTCGCCCCGTACGATCCGCGGCAGGATCGCCTGGCGCTGCTGTTCGGTGCCGAACTTGAGGAGCAGCGGACCGGACTGGCGGTCGGCTACCCAGTGGGAGCCGGCGGGCGCGCTGTTGCCGAGCAGTTCCTCGGTCACGACAAGCCGGTCGAGGAAGGTCCGCTCGGCGCCGCCATACTGCTTGGGCCAGGTGATGCCGAGCCAACCCTTGGCGCCCAGCGCCCTGCTGAACTCGGGCGACGCCGTGTTCCAGCTTGCGAACCGGTCCTCGGTCTTGATCTTGGGCAGCGTTTCCTTGAGGAACGCGCGGACTTCCTCGCGCAAGGCCTCGGCCTCGGCGGGCAGATGAAACGGCGGAAACTCGAGCTTGGGGATGGACATCATGATCTCGATGGTTGGATGCCTCATCTGTGTCGGCTAATCCTGTAACGCGCAACCCGTGAGTTTCGAGGGTCGAATGCCCCGCCGTGCCCCACGCCTGCCGCCGCTCCTGGCAGAATTCGATGATGACGAGCGCGACGCCGTCCTCGCCGCCAATCGCGCCTTCTACCGGGCGTTCAACGATCGAGACCCCGCCGCCATGGACCTCGTCTGGGCGCCGACCGGCTCGGTCATCTGCCTGCATCCCGGGCAGCAGGCGCTCTACGACCGGGCGGAGATCATGGCGAGCTGGCGGGCCATCATGAAGCACCCCGAGGCGCCCCGGGTGCGATGCACCGAAGAATGGGTGCTCGGCCGCCCGGGCCTCGCGCTGGTCACCTGCCGCGAAATCCTGCCCAACGGCCAGCTCATGGCGAGCAATCTCTATGTCCGCATGACCGATGGCTGGCACATGGCGAGCCACCACTCCGGCCCGGTGCCGCCCGTAGCGACCGAGCGCGCGACTCCCGCCGGCACCCCGGTCGGAGCGCGTGACCGGCGCAAGCTGCATTAGGCAACGTTCAGCGAGCGACCAGGCCGCCGGCGCGCAGCAGCGGCTTCAGCCGACTGTAGGGAATGTCGACCGTATAGGGGCCTGAAGAATAGGGGCCGACCTCGTACTGGTTGAAATAGACCTGCAGCCTGTCGGCCTGCCAGCAGAAGCGGTCGGCGCTGTTCACGGTCTTGGTGAGCTTCCGCGGCTCCAGCGCGTCCTCGAAGCCCGGATTCTCGACGAATTGCTTCTTGAGGTCGGCGGCGACGATCGAGACGACCTCCTTAAGCCAGGGTGAGCCCTCGGCGAACACACCGGCCGGCGGCACGGGCTTGCCGGTGCGCAGGTCGACCAGCGTGCAACTCAAGCTTCCGTAGCCATGGGCGCCCCCGGTATAGGCCCAGAAGGTCAGCGCAACGGTGATGGCGTCGGGTCCCGGCCGATGGAGCGCGTAGCTCTGCACCGCTTCCCACTGCTCTTCGCGATCGACGCCGGCGTCGGCGCCGGGAGTCGTCTCCCGGGCGGCTTTCGCCGCCGAATCGGCATAGGATCGGTTGAGGGCGGAGAAGTCCGCCGTCTTCCCGGCGAAACGGGGATACCGAAGGTCGAGCGCGTATTTCACCTTGCCGACCTTGCCCGTCTTCTCGATCGCCTGATCCTCGACGAACGGATAAGGGCCAGCGGCGGACGCCTTGAGATCGGCGATGCGGTCGGCATACCGCGTCGTGAGGCAACGCTCGATCACATCGGAATCTTCGTTCGGCTGGCAGGCACGGTTCCGTCCGACGATCCAGCGCACCTGGCTCTTCTCGAGACTCTCCTTGGCCGGCCCCGTGAGCCTGCCGAGCAGGGCCGCGTAGAGGCCGGCCAACTCCCGATCGACTTTCGCCAGATCCGGGGATTTGCAGACTGCGCGCTCGGAGGCATTCGACGCTTTGGCGCAATCGAAGCTCGGACCGCTCTGAGCCGCCGCGGCTGCGGGAAGAAGCGCGCTCAACGCCGCAACGGCGAACCTTCTCATGCCCGCCTCCACGCCTTGAGGCGGCGAACCGCCTCCTCCATCTCCGCGGTCGAGCCCGCGAACGAGATCCGCAAGGTGCCCGCGCCCCTCGCCCGGTCGAAGTCGACCCCGGGCGTCGTTGCCACGCCGGCCTCGCGCAACATGCGGCTGCAGAATTCGCGGCTGTCGTTGGTGAGGTGCGAGACGTCGGCATAGATGTAGAAAGCGCCCTGCGCGGGCGTGAGCCGGTCGAGACCGGCGGCCGGCAGGCCGGCCATCAGGAGATCGCGGTTGGCGCGATAGCGCTCCACATGCCCGTCGAGTTCTTCCCGGCAGTCGAAGGCCGCCAGCGCGGCATGCTGGCTGAGCGTCGGCACCGAGATGAAGAAGTTCTGCGTCAGCCGCTCGATCGATCGCACCATGTCGGCCGGCACGACCAACCAGCCCACACGCCAGCCCGTCATCGAAAAATACTTCGAAAAGCTGTTCACGACGATCGCGGTATCCGACACCTCGGCCGCCGAGTGGGTTTCGCCCTCGTAGACGATGCCGTGATAAATCTCGTCGGAGATCAACCGCACGCCGTTGGCGTTGCACCAGTCGGCCAGCGCCTTCAGCTCGTCCCGCGTCACCATCGTGCCGGTCGGATTGGAGGGACTCGCCACGATCAGCCCGTCGAGACGCCCTGCCTTCTCCAGCGCCGCGACGGTCGGCTGGAAGCGGTCGGCCGCCGACGTCGGCAGGTCGACCGCCTCGAGATTGAGCGCGGCGAGGATGTTGCGATAGGCCGGATAGCCGGGCGCGGCGAGCGCCACGCGATCGCCAGCGTCGAAGCTCGCCAGGAAAGCCAAAGGAAAGCCGCCCGACGACCCGGTCGTGACCACGACACGCTCGGCAGAAACGTCGGCGCCGTAGGTCTCGTGATAATGGCGCGCGATGCGTTCGCGCAGAGCCGGCATGCCGAGCGCCGCCACATAGCCGAGCCGGTCGGCATCGAGGGCCGCATGTGCGGCCGCCAGCGCGGCCTTGGGCGCGGGCGTACTGGGTTGCCCGACCTCGAGATGGATCACGACGTCGCCCGCCGCCTCCTTCTCCGCGGCCGCCGCCATAACATCCATGACGATGAACGGGTCGACGCCGCCGGAGCGGCGAGAGAGCTTGCCGGACATTTCGCGCTATTCAGTCGCGAGCGTCGACAGGCCGGCCCCGGCGGGATCGGCCCCGGTCCGGCAGGCTTGCGGAGAGCCGCGCAGACCCGACGGACAGGCAATGGCATTGACGAAGCCACCCTGCGCCTGCCTGCTTGCCAGCACGGCCGCGAGGTTATTGCCCTTGTCGATCACTTCGCGAGCCACGAAGCCCACCGCCTGGGCTGCGTTCGGGCCGCCGCCGCCGGCGCCGGCGAAGGTGAATTCGCCGTTACCGGGATTGGCGA
The DNA here is from genome assembly GCF_019039055.1 of Reyranella humidisoli. Lineage (NCBI taxonomy): Bacteria > Pseudomonadati > Pseudomonadota > Alphaproteobacteria > Hyphomicrobiales > Reyranellaceae > Reyranella > Reyranella humidisoli. The sequence continues at coordinate 985,562 of NZ_JAHOPB010000002.1, read as the reverse complement.
TGATCAGGGGACTGACCGAAGCAGCCTCCGGATTCGGAGAGCCGAGCATGATGCCGCTGCCGGGAACCACCACGCGCGCGCCGAACAACTGCCCCATCGACAGCTCGCAGGCAGCCGCTCCGCCCTTGGAATCGACCGCCGCAAACCCAGCGAAGCCTCCCGAATCGGCAGGCGTCCCGCCAGCCGGCGGCGCACCGTTCCATCCCGCCAGCGCGGCCGCCCCCGCCGCCGGTGCCGGCGCGACGTACACCCGGCTGCGATAGTGGCTTACCGACTGGGGCGCCGAGGAAATGGGAACCGCGTTCCGCAGCGTATCCACCGGCAGGCTGCCGCCCGCCTGCGAGACCTGCTCGGAAAAGGTCCGGGACAACGCTCCCTGGAAGAATTCGGCCCCGCCGCGCTGGCGGATGCTGCCGAGTACCGTGGCGAGGTCGGGCTGAAGCAGCGGGGTGCCCTCGCCTGCGGCCCCGAAGATGCGGCGCGCCTCGGCATCCGCGCCGATCAGGGCGCCGCCCGCCTGGAGGTCTCGGGCCAAAGCGCGCGAAACCGGGAAACCGAAGCGCGCCAATCGCTCGGCCGGCGAGACGGTCTGCTCCCAGCGAAGCTGTCCATGACGGACGTGCATCAGGGTGATCGCCCGCACGCCTACCGGCACCGAGAACGGCGTACCCTTCACAGCACCCGGCGCCGCGATCGGCGGGAATACGAAGGATTCGGCCTTCTTCGTCTTCTCGTTGTGGACGATGCAGGCACCAGACGCGCCGAGCGACGCCGCCGACGGCAGGGTCACTGCAAGTGCAAAATACATCGCGACCGCCGCATCGGTCGCGTTGCCTCCTGCCAGGAGAATTTCGCGCCCGACTTCCGCGGCGCGCCCCTCTTCCGCGGTGACCGCCGCGAACGAAGTGCTCTTCGTGACGCGCGACATGGTCCGCTGGTTGGGTGCGAGGTTAGCGGGATTGGCGGCGTTCTCGTCCCGATCGCGCTGCCGGTCCGTCTCACTAAAGCCACAACCTGTCAGCAGAAATAGGCCAGCCACGGCTGCGTTGCACAATTGACGTGGCCACCGCCCGTTCCTAGCCTGCTGCAGTCCCGTGCCGACCTTGTTCAAACGCATCGCCACCCTCTTCTGTCTGACGCTCTTCGCGCTGGCGCCGTTTCGTGCCGCGACGGCTCAGCAAGGTCAACGCCTCAATCTCATCCGCGACGCCGAGATCGAGAGCACGATCCGAACCTTCACCATTCCGATCTGGAAGGCGGCGGGGCTCGATCCCAATGGCGTGGAGATCATGCTCGTCCAGGATGGCTCGCTCAATGCCTTCGTGGCGGGCGGCCAGCGCATCTTCATCAACACCGGCCTGATCATGCGCACCGAGCGGCCGAACCAGCTGATCGGAGTCATGGCCCATGAAAGCGGCCATATCGCCGGTGGCCATCTGGCGCGCATGCAGGAAGAGTTGCGCGGCTTGTCCACCCTTCAGATCCTGGAGACGATCCTGGCGGGAGGTGCCATGGCGGGAGGCGCCCTGGGCGGCGCCGCCACCGGCGGCGGCGGAGGCCATAGCGGCGGCACCGCACGACCGATGGCGCCGGGTTCGCTCATGTCTTTCCTGAAGTACACCCAGACCCAGGAGAGCGCGGCCGATCAGGCGGCGATCACCTACCTTCAACGCACCGGTCAGTCGCCCAAGGGCACGATCGAGTTCCTGCGCTACTTGCAGCGGGAAGAGAAGCTGGCGATCAACCGGCGCGATCCGTACCTCACGACCCATCCCCTGACGCCGGAGCGGATTTCCGCGTTCGAGCAGGCCGCGGCCAACTCGCCCTACGCCAATACGCCCGACACGCCGCAGTTCCTCATGCTCCACCAGCGCATGGTCGCCAAGCTCTACGGGTTCGTCGCGCCGGACGCCGCGCTGCAACGATATTCCGAGGCTGACCGATCGCTGCCCGCCCGCTATGCACGGGCCATCGCCCTCTATCGAAAGGGCGCCCTGGGATCGGCCCTGCTGACGATCGACGGCCTTCTCAAGGAAAATCCCAACGATCCGTACTTCCACGAAGTGCGGGCCCAGATGCTCTACGAGAATGGCCGCGCCGCCGAGTCCCTGGCCTCCTATCGCCGCGCCGTCCAGCTTGCCCCTTCCGCAGCGATCCTGAAGATCGACCTCGCGCGCGCCCTGCTCGACGTCAACAGCCCCGGCAACGACCGCGATGCCATGCGCAATCTCGATCTCGCGATGCAGCAGGAGTCGGGAAACTTCGAGCTCTGGCGCCTCATGGCATCGGGCTATTCCAAACTCAACGATCCGGGTATGACGTCGCTGGCCCGGGCGGAAATGGCGGCCCTCCGGGGGCAGCGGAGCGAGGCACAGACCCATGCCGAGGCCGCGGCGCGCCAGCTCACCGCCGGCACTCCGGCGTGGCAACGCGCACAGGACCTCAAGGCCTACATCAACAGCCGGCCGCGCAAGTAGCCGGCCCTGGAGAACAACAGCATGCGTTCCCTTCTTCTGGCGACCCTCGTCGGCCTGATCGTCATTGGCGCGGCGGCCGCGACGCGGACCGCACTCCCCAAGATCACTGCTCCGCCGGAATCCTCTGCTGCGGCCGATATGCCGACAGTTCCGGCCGATCTCGGCAAGAGCATCCGGGCCTATCTGATGGCCAATCCGGAGGTCCTCGTCGAGGCGATGCAGGAACTGGAGCGCAAGCAGGACAACCAGCGCGATTCCGTGGCCATCAAGGCAATCGGCCAGAACGAGGCCGAGTTGTTCCGCGATCCCGAAAGCCCGATCGGAGGCAACCCGGCCGGCGACGTCACGATCGTGGAGTTCAACGACTATCAGTGCCCCTACTGCAAGCGTGCCTACCAGGCCGTGAAGTCGGTCACGGGCGCCGACGGCAAGGTGAAGATCATCTACAAGGACCTGCCGATCCTCGGCGAGGCTTCGAGGGTCGCCGCCCTGGCAGCGCTGGCTTCGATGAAGCAGGGCAAGCACAAGGAGCTCCACAGCGCGCTGATGGAGTTCAACGGCAAGCTCGACCGCGAAAAGATTCTCGCCACGGCTGCGTCGGTGGGCATCGACGTCGCCCAGCTTGAGAAGGACATGGACGATCCGAAGCTGAAGCAGATCATCGACCGGAACATGGCCCTTGCCGCCGCGCTCGGCGTGCGCGGCACACCGGCGTTCGTCATCGGCAAGCAGTTCGTCCCCGGTGCGGTCGACGCCGAGTCCCTGAAAGCGCTGATCGCCGACGCCCGCAAGCGCTAACGCGATACCGTCGCGGTGAGACCGAGCGCATTCACGAGATCGGCGCCCGGCCTCAGCAGGTAGTCGATCTTCTCGAGGCCGAGCGCCGGCTGCGGCGAGGCCTCGACGGTAAGGGTACCGCCCTGCTCCACGAAGCGGGCAATCGAGTCGAGCAGCTTCGACATGTCCTGCGTGATCAGCACACCGGGTGGCTGGTAGCGCCGGATCTCGGCCGCCAGCGCTGCCCGTTCCGCCGCCGCCGGCTGGCCGCTCAGTCGCGACTTCGCCTGCAGGCTCCGCTGCAGCAGGCTCTTGTCGGCAACGACGAGTCTGGCCGACTTGAGCGCCGCCTTTGTCCCCAGCAACGCGAAGAAGTCGGCCTCATCGAGCGCGCGCCAGAATTCGTCGTCGGTATCCACCACCCGAGCGGCCAACGAGACGTCCGCGAGTTCGGGGCCGCTCAACTTGCAATCCTCGACCGTCACCACATGGCGGGCGCGATCCTCGACGCTGCTGCAGTCGAAACCCAATCGAACTTCCTTGAGGTTCATCGACTGAAGGACCATGCGCATGCCCAGCGCCTCGACACTGCGCAATGACGGAGCGAGCGTGAAGTCCTCGATCCTCAGGCGCGAGCGGCTTGTCTCCGATCCTTCGGCTACCGTCTCGGTCGAGACGCTTGCCAGGGACATGCCGTAGCGGGCCATGAGATCGCCGCCGAAACCGGTCATCCGGCCCTGGGCAACGGGAACCCGCCCGATCGGCGTGCCCGGCTCCCAGTCGAGCGACGACCCCACGGCGATCGGCCGGCGCACATCGACGTCGCGCGCGGTAATGTCGGCGATCGTGAGGCCGGCCATGCGGGCACTGGCCGGCTTTACCTGGAAGTCCTTCATCTCGACGGAGGCGACGAGCCCGCGGCGATAGCCGGCGACGGAGAGGCGCGACGCGGAATAGCTCGTCTGCTCGAAAGTCACGTGGCTCGCATCGCTCAGTTCGAGCCGTTCGACCGACAGGGCGCCGAGCAGGCGCGCAAGCATCACCTCGTTGCGGAACGGTCCTTCATAGACGGCGTCGTAGCGAGGCAGGTCGAAGTTCACCGCCGTCAATTCGCCGATCGCCCACGAGTCGCCGGTATCGGGCGTGGCCAGGCGGAAATTGCGCATGTGAAACCGCGCCACCTGGAGCGGATCTCCCCAGCTCAATCCACCGAGCGGCACCCTTCCCCGGACAAGCTCGCCCAGCGGCCAGGCGAGGCCGCCGGCTTCCCACTCATCGATCTTCAATTCGCTGTGGGCACCGCCGGAAATACCGCGCAACCTGATGCTGCGATCCAGCAGACCCACCTTGACCGTCTCCGCCGTCAAGCCACCCCGTTCGAGGGCCGCCCTCAATCTGGTCGCGGCGAAGCTCTCGACGAACGGAAGGGATGCCGCGCCGACCCCGATCAGGACGAGGACGGCGCCGATGGCGACGAAGGATTTCCTCACGGTTCGGCGTCCGGCTGGCGGGAGGGCTGAGCCGCATCGAACGCCGGAAGCCGCATGCAGGCTTCATGGATTCCCTGGATAAGGGGATAGCGTTGCATGTCGACCTTGAAGCGGGCAGCGTTGAAGACCTGCGGCACGAGGCACATGTCGGCCATCGTCGGCTGGTCGCCATGACTGAACGTGCCGGTTCCACCCTGCTTCAACGTCGCCTCGTAAGCGTCGAAGCCGGTCTCTATCCAGTGGCGTGACCAGGTGAAGGCGCTTTCCTCGGTCTGCTCGAACTTCTGGCGCAGGTAGGCCATCACGCGCAGGTTCTGGATCGGATGGATGTCGGCGCTTACGATCAGCGACAGCGACCGCACCCGCGCGCGACCGACCGAATCCTTCGGCAGCAGCGGCGGCTCGGGATGCATCTCCTCGAGATACTCCATGATGGCCATCGACTGGGTCAGCACCTGCCCGTCGTCGAGCACCAGGGCCGGCACCAGCTTCTGCGGGTTGATCGCGGCATAGTCGGAAGACGATTGCTCGCCCCTGCGCAGATGCCGCGACGCATGCTCGACCGCAATGCCCTTGAGGTTCAGGGCAATGCGGACGCGAAACGCCGCCGAGGACCGAAAATAGCCGATGAGCTTCATGACCGCCTCCGCGGTCACTCTAGCACGGCTCAGGCGGGCGGCGTGTAGCGCACGACCTTCTGGTCGATGGCCCCGAAGATCGACTTGCCGGCCCGGTCGAACATCTCGATACGGATGTGGTCGCCGAAGCTCATGAACGGCGTCACAGGCTTGCCGCCCTCGATCGTCTCCCGCACGCGGCGCTCGGCGATGCAGGAGCAGCCGACGGCCGAATCGCGGTTCGCGACCGTCCCCGAGCCGACGATCGTCCCCGCTTCGAGGTGCCGTGTGCGCGCCGCATGCGCAATGAGCTGGCCGAAATCGAATGTCAGGTCGGTGGCCGCATTGGGATGGCCGAACTCCTTGCCGTTCAGGGTGGAGATCAGCGGCCGGTCGAGCCGGGCCCCGTTCCAGTCGTCGCCCAGCTCGTCCGGCGTGACCGCGACAGGGGCGAAGGCCGTGGCGGGCTTGCCATGGAAGAAGCCGAAGCCCTTGGCGAGTTCGCCGACGATCACATTGCGCAACGAGATGTCGTTCAGGATCGTCACCAGCTTGATGTGCTTGCGGGCGGCCTCCGGCGAGATGCCCATCGGCACGTCGTCGACCATCACGCCGATCTCGCCCTCGAAATCGATGCCCCAGGCCTCGTCGGCCATCTCGATCTCGTCGTTGGGCCCTATGAAGGAATCGGAGCCACCCTGGTACATCAGCGGGTCGGTCCAGAAGGACGGCGGCATCTCCACGCCGCGCGCCTTGCGTACCAGCTCCACGTGCACGACGTAGGCCGAGCCATCAGCCCACTGGTAGGCGCGCGGCAGCGGCGCAGCCAGCGCGGCCGTATCCAGTTCGAACGAGCCGACCGCCTTGTCGTCCTCGAGTTGCTCGGCCAGCACCCGCAGCTTCGGAGAGTTGGTGGCCCAGTCGTCAAGCGCCTTCTGCAGGGTCGGCGCCACGGTCGTGGCGCGGACGCCACGCGTCAGGTCGCGGTTTACGACGATCAGCGTGCCGTCGCGGCCGCCTTCCTTGAGCGATCCAAGTTTCATTGTGCGCTTCCCTACTCCGCTGCCTGCTTCATGTCCTGCGGCCGCCAGGACTTCACGTAACCCTCGAATTCCACACCCGCCGGCATCGCCGCGACATCGATCGCATCGCGCGTGTCGATCATCACCGCGACCTCGTCGGTCTCGGTCTTGCCGCCCTTCGTTGCCGCATTGAAAGCCTTGGGATGCGGGCCATGGGTAAAGCCGGTGGGGTGCACCGTCATCATGCCGGGATGGATGTTGTCGCGGCTGAAGAAGCTACCCTTGTGATAGAATATCACTTCCTCGAAATCGTCGTTGTTGTGGAAGAACGGCAGGCGCAACGCTTCCGGATCGCTTTCGAGCGGGCGCGGCACGAAGGTGCAGACGACGAAGCGGCCGGTGGCCCAGGTCGTATGAGCCGACGGCGGCAAGTGGAAGCGATGGCTCATCAGCGGCCGCAGGTCACGCCAGTTGATGCGCACGACACTCAGGTCGCCGTGCCATCCGATCGCGTCGAGCGGATTGAACGGGTACGTCACGGTGGAGAGTGCATTGCGCCGCTTCACCGATACCTTCCAGGTGCGCTCGTCCTGCTGGGCGCGGAAGGCGTCATCGATCCGCGGTGTGTCGAGCATCGCCGGATCGAAGATCGCGTGGCGGCCGACCATACCCTTCTCCGGCAGGGTGAAGTGATCGTTGGTCGCTTCGATCATCAGCGACGTGGTGGGCTTTGCCGGCTCCAGTCTCCACATCGTGCCGCGCGGGATCACGAGATAGTCGCCTTCGGCATAGTCGAGATGGCCATAGTCGCAGAACAGCGCACCGTTGCCCTCGTGGATGAAGAGGAGCTGATCGCCGTCGCTGTTGCGCGCGAGTCCTGGCATCGCTTTCTCCAGACGCCAGTAGCGCATCTGCAGGTGACTGTTGCCCATGACCAGTTCGGCGTCCCACGGATTGGCGTGCGCCGTCGCCAGCTTGTTGAGATCCAGGGCTCGCGGACGGATGGGGCCGTCGAATTCGACCCAGTCGGTCGGCTTGTGCCTGTGGTGGAACTGGGCGGAAGGCCCAAAAAAGCCTTCCTTGCTGATCTCGCGCTCGTAAGTTCCTTCCGGCAGCCGCACATGCGCCTGGCGCGAGGCGGTGCCCTCGACCTGGCGCAGCGGAATCCAGTTTTTGGCCATGGTTCCCTCCCTTTCTGAATGCCTCCCCATTCAAATGGGGAGGTGTCGGCGTCATACGCCGACGGAGGAGTCAGGAGCGTCAAACCGGGCGCCGATGACCCCTCCGCCCCGCTCTGAGCGGGGCACCTCCCCCGATGACGGGGGAGGCATGTGATTATACCTTCAACACGCCGCGGCGGATCTGGTCGAGTTCGATCGATTCGAACAGCGCGCGGAAATTTCCCTCGCCGAAGCCTTCGTTGCCGCGGCGCTGGATGATCTCGAAGAAGATCGGACCGATCACCGTCTGGGTGAAGATCTGCAGCAGCAGCCCGCCGCCCTGGGTCGGAGCCCCGTCGATCAGGATGCGGTCGGCGGCCATCCGCTGGAGGTCTTCTCCATGGCCCGGCAGCCTTGCATCGACCTGCTCATAGTAGGTGTCGGGCACATCCTGGAACGGTACGCCCTTGGTCTTCAGCGTTTCGACCGTCTCATAAATATCGCCGGTGCCCAGCGCGATGTGCTGGATGCCCTCGCCGTGATAGGCGGAGAGATATTCTTGGATCTGCGACTTGTCGTCGGAACTCTCGTTGATCGGGATGCGGATCTTGCCGCATGGGCTGGTCATCGCCTTGGACTTGAGGCCGGTGAGCTTGCCCTCGATGTCGAAGTAACGGATCTCGCGGAAATTGAAGAGCCGCTCGTAGAAATCGGCCCACTCGGCCATGCGGCCGCGATGCACGTTGTGCGTCAGGTGGTCGATATAGGTCAGCCCCACGCCCTTGGGGTTTCGCTCGGCGCCGGGCAGCCAGTCGAAGTCGACATCGTAGATCGAGCCGCGTTCGCCGTATCGGTCCACGAGATAGAGCAGGGAATCGCCGATACCCTTGATCGCCGGGATGTTGAGTTCCATCGGGCCGACCTTGCCCTCGACGCCCCACGCGCCCAGCGACAGCGCGCGCTTGTAGGCGGCGCCCGCATTCTTCACGCGCAGCGCGATGGCGCAGACGCTGGGGCCGTGCACGCGCGCGAAGCCCTGCGCGAAACTCTCCTTCTCGGCGTTGACGATGAAGTTCACGTCGCCCTGGCGGTAGAGCGAGACGTCCTTGGAGCGATGCTTCGCCACCTTCGTGAAGCCCATGCTCTCGAACAGGGCACCCAGCGCCGCGGGATCGGGAGCGGTGTATTCGACGAACTCGAACCCGTCGGTGCCCATCGGGTTGATCTCGTCGATCTCCACCACGTTGCGGTCGGTAACGCTCGCCATGTTTGACCTCCCGGCTGAATTAGTTTCAAATGTAACTATTATGCCGACCGAAGCGCAAGCCCTCGAACTGGAGAAATTCCTCCCGTACCGGCTGTCCGTCCTCGCCCAGCTTGTCAGCGAATCGCTTCACGACCTTTACGCCGGCCCCTTCGAGTTGAGCGTCACCCAGTGGCGTGTGATGGCTGCGCTGGGACGCTTCGCGCCCCTCACCGCCTCCGATGTGGGCCAGCGCATTGTCATGGACAAGGTGGCCGTCAGCCGGGCGGTCGCCAGCCTGATGAAGCGCGGCCTGGTCGAGCGCGCCACCGATCTGGACGATCGTCGCCGGGCCTCGCTGCGCCTGACTGAAAAAGGCCGCACGGTTCATGCGCAGATTGTCCCGTTGGCCCTGAAATACGAGGCCGACCTCTACCAGGCCCTGTCTGCGGAAGAGCGTCAGGCTCTCAACAGCTTGTGTGACAGGCTGTTCGCCCACGCCAAACTGTTGAGAAGCGGCCCCTGAGCCTGCCTTGTCGGCCCGACGCCCCATGCTATAACGCCCGCCTCTGGTGAATCTGGGAGGCAGGATTGGCCGCAAAGGCCGCCCGGCGCCCATCGGCCGCCAAGCCGGTGCTGGTGCTCAACGGGCCAAACCTCAACATGCTGGGCAAGCGTCAGCCCGAGATCTACGGCCGCGAAACCCTGGCGGACGTCGAATCCATGTGCCGCGTCGAGGCCGAGCGCCTCGGCCTCGCGGTAGAGTTTGCCCAGAGCAACCACGAAGGCGTGCTCGTCGACCGTATCCAGGCGGCGCGCGAGGCCAATTCCGGCATCGTCATAAATGCCGGTGCCTACACCCATACGTCGGTGGCCCTGCTCGACGCGCTGAACGCGGCCGAGTTGCCGGCCATCGAGGTCCACCTTTCCAACATCTACAAGCGTGAGAGCTTCCGCCATCATTCGTACATCAGCCCGGCTGCGGTCGGCGTGATCGCGGGTCTCGGCACTCAAGGCTATCTCCTTGCCCTTCAGGCGCTGGCGCGTCTGCTGGCACGCTGATCAACATCGGGAGCTTTTCTCCATGTCAAAGTTCGAGCTGGATACCGAGTTCGTGCGCAAGCTGGCGGCGATCCTCGAGGAAACCAAACTCGGCGAGATCGAGCTGGCCGACGGCGACCGTCGCATCCGCGTCGCCCGTCCGACAGCATCCGTCGTACAGCCGGCGCCTGTAATGATGGCCGGGGCCCCCGCTGCGGCGGCCGCTCCCGTCGTCGCTGCCGGCGCGGCCCCCACCGCGGCGGGCGATCTCTCGAAGCATCCGGGCGCGGTGAAGTCGCCGATGGTTGGCACCGCCTATCTGGCGCCCGAACCGGGCAAGCCAAACTTCGTGTCCGTGGGCGACAAGGTCACGGCCGGCCAGACCCTGCTGATCATCGAGGCCATGAAGACGTTCAACCCGATCAAGGCGCCCAAGGCCGGCACGGTCATGCAGGTCCTGATCGAGAACGCCCGGCCGGTGGAGTTCGGCGAACCGCTTATGATCGTCGAGTAAGGGCCTCGGTGCCGATGTTCGACAAGGTCCTCATCGCCAACCGCGGCGAGATCGCGCTCCGTATCCACCGCGCCTGCCGCGAGATGGGCATCCAGACCGTCGCCGTCCATTCGACCGCCGACAGCGACGCGATGCATGTCCGGCTGGCCGACGAATCGGTGTGCATCGGCCCGCCGCCGGCCCGCGAGAGCTACCTCAACATTCCCGCCATCCTCTCCGCCGCGACGATCGCCGGCGCCGACGCCATCCATCCCGGCTACGGCTTCCTGTCGGAGAATGCGCGCTTCGCCGAAGCTGTCGAGGCACACGGTTTCACCTTCATCGGTCCGACGCCGCAGCATATCTCGATGATGGGCGACAAGATCGTGGCCAAGCAGACGGCGCTGGAACTCGGGCTGCCGCTGGTGCCGGGATCGCCGGGTCCGGTCGAGTCGGTAGAGGACATCATCGAACTCGGCGAAAAGATCGGCTGGCCGGTCCTGATCAAGGCCGTCGCCGGCGGCGGCGGTCGCGGCATGAAGGTCGTGCAGAATGCCGAGGCAGCCTCCGAAGCCTTCTCGCTGGCGCGCACCGAAGCCAAGGCCGCCTTCAACAACGACTCGGTCTATGTCGAGAAGTATCTCGGCCGGCCGCGCCACATCGAGATCCAGGTGCTGGGCGACGGGCTCGGCGCCGGCATCCACCTCGGCGAACGCGACTGCTCGCTGCAGCGGCGCCATCAGAAGGTGCTGGAAGAAGCGCCCTCGCCCGCTCTGAACGCCGAGCAGCGTAACCGGATCGGCGAACTGGCCGCCGACGCCGTTCGCAGACTCAAGTATCGTGGCGCCGGCACAATGGAGTTCCTGTTCCAGGACGGCGAGTTCTACTTCATCGAAATGAACACCCGCCTGCAGGTCGAGCATCCGATCACCGAGGCGGTGACGGGCATCGACCTGGTGCGCGAGCAGATCCGCATCGCCTCGGGTGCTCCCCTGGGTCTCACGCAGGACGACATCGTGATCCAGGGCCACGCCATCGAGTGCCGAATCAACGCCGAGAATCCCGAGACATTCGTACCCTGCCCGGGTCTCGTCACCGACTATCACGCGCCGGGCGGCCTGGGCGTGCGCGTCGATTCCGGCCTCTATGCCGGCTACTCGATCCCGCCCTACTATGATTCGATGGTCGCCAAGCTGATTGTGAACGGCAGCAGTCGCAACGAATGCCTGATGCGCCTGCGCCGCTCGCTCGAGGAGTTCGTGGTCGGCGGCATCGACACGACGATTCCGCTGCACCGCCGCATCATCGGCGAGCAGGCCTTCATCGACGGCGACTACGACATCCACTGGCTGGAGAAGCTGGTCGGCCTGAAGAAGTAACGCCCCGATGCTGGAGATCACGCCCGACCTCCTGCTCCAGGCGTACCGTATCGGCGTCTTTCCCATGGGGGAAAGCCGCGACGATCCAAAGCTCTACTGGCTCGATCCGCGGATGCGTGCGGTACTGCCGCTCGACGGGTTTCATTTGTCGCATCGGCTCGCGCGCACCGTGCGCAGCGGCCAATTCGAGGTTTCAGCCGACACGGCCTTCGCGGAGACGGTGCGCGCCTGCGCCGAGCCGCGGCCCGGCCATCCCGAGAGCTGGATCAACGAGCCCATCGTCGCGCTCTACTCGGAACTTCATGCGCGCGGCCACGCCCACAGTCTGGAATGCCGCGTCGACGGAAGGCTGGTCGGCGGCCTGTACGGCGTCTCCGTGGGCGCCGCCTTCTTCGGCGAAAGCATGTTCAGCCGCGAGCGCGACGCCTCGAAGGTGGCTCTCGTCCATCTGGTGGCGCGACTGATCCGCGGTGGGTTCAAGCTGCTCGACTGCCAGTTCATGACCGAGCACCTGCGCAGCTTCGGGGCGGTCGAGATCCCGCGCGATTCCTTCAAGACGCTGCTGGCCGACGCGATCGACCGGCCGGCAACGTTTCAGCGGGAGCTGGGCGGCGAAGATCCCTGCGCCATCGTGCAGGAGAGCACGCGCACATCGTAAACGCCGTGGTCGAGCGCCGACAGGGACGGCGTCGAAGCGAACATCCAGCCGGAGAAAAGCCTTTCCTCCGCTTGCCCCGGCTTGTGATCGACGATGGTGAGATAGGCCACCGATTCCGGCGGAGCTTCCGGCACGTTCACCAGACAATCGCCCACGGTGATCTCGAGCGTGCCGAAGCGCGTCGACTTGCCGACCGGCACATAGAAGCGCTGGGTTCTAGCCGTCACCTTGTCGAGGCCCTGCAACTCCGCCGACCGGATACCGGGGCCGTCTGGCACGGGTCGCAGGTTGGCGTTGCCGGGACGCGGTGGCTGTTGCTGCTGCTGGGGCGTTTGCGCCGACGCCGCACCGATACAGGTCGCCAGAACGGCGACAACGAGCAGCGCTCGCATGCTCACCCCTTCGCGTGGGGTGTCGTCAACCCGTCGATCAATTCGTGAAGCGCCTGCTTGATCTGAGTCGCATCGCATCCCATCAGGACTCCGTCCTCCAGCGCATCGGCGCAGAGGGTTTCGATCTCCTGGATGTTCTGGTTCAGGACTTTGATCTTTTCGAGGCACGACACAGGCTTGCCGTCCGGCTGTCGCCAGACCGGCGGCTCCTTCGGGGACTGGGTGCCCATCACTTACTTCCCGTGCTGCCGAACATGAATTTGGCGATCAGTTCCGTGAGCGGTATCGAATCCTGGGTATGCTCGATCTCCCCGCCACTCTTCAGCATCTGCTTGTCGTTGCCCGGCTCCAGCACGACGACCATGCCTCCCAGCAGCGACTCGCTCACGATCTTGGCGTGTGTGTCGGCCGGCAGATTGACGTTCGCCGCCACTGCGAGGCGCACCACTGCCTGATAGGTCTTGGGATCGAGACTGAAGCCGGTGACGCTGCCCACCTTGACGCCGCTCAGCGTCACGTCCGCGCCGCGCTTCAATCCGTCGATGCGGCCGAAGCGAGCCACGAGTTCGTAGCCGTCAGGTCCGGTCCGATCCGATTTCGAGAAAGCGTAGAAGACGAACAGGCCGGCCACCACCAGCACCAGCGCGCCCACGATCGTCTCGACAATATTGCGGCCCACGCGCGTCTCCCCCGCTGCCTGCAGCGTCAGCCTGGACGCCACGCCTCATAGGAACGCTTGGGCTTCTCGCCCGCGGACAGCGTGTGACCCGGAGGCCGGTAGGCATGAACCGTGCCCGTGAGGTTGGGCTGATGATCCTTCTGCCAGGCCATGCGCGGCAGGCCACCGGCGGGCGGCGGCTCGGCCAGCATGTAATGCAGCCAACCGTGCCATTCGGGCGGAATGCGCGATGCTTCCGCGACGCCGTTGTACATCACCCAGCGCTTGCGACGCGTACCGGGGACGATGCGCTTGTCCTGGAAGTAGCGGTTGCCCTCAGCATCCGTGCCGACGAGTTCGCCGCGCATCTTGGTGAAGAGCCAGGTGCCGATGATCATGAACCAACCACGTTTAAAGTGACTGCGCCGCTTGTACGCGGGCGCTCCATCGCGTGCAACGCGACGCGAACGACGCTCGACTCCTGTCGCTCGAAGCCGCGACGACCGAGCGATTTGACGATCTGTTGCGCTCTTGCATCATCTAGTATCATCAACATGGTGGTCTACAAAATATAGTTGCGCACACAAGATTTTGTAATTTACTATCATCGCGTGCCCATATGTGCGTGTTCGACATTGATCGAACAGCCCCCGCGACAGGGAACCAAAAAGCGGGAAAGGGCACGGGGGATCGTCGATGCGCTTCGAGCGTCGGTACACACAAGCAGGAAAATCGCCATTCGCGGGAATGGCGTTTCGTGCTGCCGACTCGGAAATTCGCAACCCCGACGGCTCGATCGTCTTTCAGCTGAAGAACGTCGACGTACCGGCCGATTGGTCCCAGGTCGCTTCCGACGTGCTTGCCCAGAAATACTTCCGCCGCGCCGGGGTTCCCGCCCGCCTGATCCGCGTACGCGACGACGACCTGCCGGAATTCCTGTGGCGGTCCGTTCCAGACGAAGCCGCGCTGACAGCGCTGCCCGAAGCGGAGCGCTTCGGCGGCGAGACCAGCGCGCGTCAGGTTTTCCATCGCATGGCCGGCGCCTGGGCGTATTGGGGATGGAAGGGCGGCTACTTCGACAGCGAGGAAGATGCTCGCTCCTTCTACGACGAGCAGTGCTTCATGCTCGCAGCCCAGATCTGCGCGCCCAATTCGCCGCAATGGTTCAACACCGGCCTGCACTGGGCTTACGGTATCGACGGTCCGGGCCAGGGCCACTGGTTCGTCGATCACGAGGACGGCCGGGCCCATCCATCCGCGTCTGCCTACGAGCGCCCGCAGCCGCACGCCTGCTTCATCCAGAGTGTATCCGACGATCTGGTGAATGAAGGCGGCATCATGGATCTGTGGATCCGCGAGGCGCGCCTTTTCAAGTACGGGTCCGGCACCGGTTCGAATTTTTCCAAGGTCCGCGGCGCGGGCGAAAGGCTTTCCGGCGGCGGCTCCTCCTCCGGCTTGATGTCTTTCCTGAAGATCGGCGATCGGGCGGCCGGCGCCATCAAGTCGGGCGGCACCACCCGTCGCGCCGCAAAGATGGTGACCGTCGACATCGACCATCCCGACATCGAGGACTTCATCTCCTGGAAGTCGCTGGAGGAACAGAAGGTCGCCGCGCTGGTCGCGGGGTCGAAGCTCGCCAACCGCCATCTCAACGCGGTGATGCAGGCCTGCCTCGAGGGCGAGGACGAGGGCGATGCCGCGTTCGATCCACGCCGGAACCCGAAGCTGCGGCGCGAGATCGTGGCCGCCCGTCAGGCCGAACTGCCGGAGAACTACATCCAGCGCGTCATCCAGTTCGCGCGCCAGGGCTACAGGCACATCGAATTCCCGACCTTCGACACGGATTGGGAGTCGGAAGCCTACGCCTCGGTTTCCGGACAGAATGCCAACAACTCCGTGCGGGTCACGGACGCCTTCCTGCGTGCGGTCGAGGAAGACCGGCAATGGGCACTGACCGAGCGGACGACAGGCAAGGTTTGCAGGACGATCGGCGCTCGCCTCCTCTGGGATCAGGTCGCCGAGGCCGCCTGGAATTCCGCCGATCCGGGCGTGCAGTACGACACCACGATCAACGACTGGCATACCTGCCCGGAGTCGGGGCGCATCAACGCCTCGAACCCGTGCTCGGAGTACATGTTCCTCGACGACACGGCGTGCAATCTCGCCTCGCTGAACCTCATGCGGTTCCGGCGGGCCGACGGCTCGATCGACGTCGAGGCGCTGGAGCATGCCAGCCGTCTCTGGAGCGTCGTGCTCGAGATCTCGGTGATGATGGCGCAGTACCCCTCGCGCCGGATCGCAGAGCTCTCCTACCAGTACCGTACTCTGGGTCTCGGTTACGCCAATCTCGGTGCGCTGCTGATGGCTTCGGGCCTCGGCTACGACAGCGCCCAGGGCCGCGCGATCGCGGGCGCCCTCACCGCCATCATGACCGGCACCGCCTACGCGACGTCCGCCGAGATGGCGGGCCTGATGGGCGCGTTCCCGGGCTTCGCCGCCAACCGCGAACCCATGCTGCGGGTGATCCGCAACCATCGTCGCGCGGCTTTCGGATCGGGCGAGGCCTATGAGGGCCTGTCCATCGCCCCGCAGGCCCTGGACGCCGCCAACTGCAGCGATTCGAGGCTCATCGCAGCGGCCCGCCGCGTCTGGGACCGTGCACTGGCGCTGGGCGAACGTCACGGCTATCGCAACGCACAGGTCTCCGTCATTGCTCCCACCGGCACGATCGGCCTGGTGATGGACTGCGATACGACTGGCATCGAGCCGGATTTCGCCCTGGTGAAGTTCAAGAAGCTGGCCGGCGGCGGCTATTTCAAGATCATCAACCAGACTGTCCCGCTGGCGCTGCGCACCCTGGGCTATGACGAGCCGGCGATCCGGCGCATCGTCGACCATGCCGTCGGGCACGGTTCGCTCGCATCGGCCCCCGCCATCAACCACGAAAGCCTGTCGTCGCGCGGTTTCGACGCCGCGACCCTCGAGCGGGTCGACCAGGCCATCGGCACGGCCTTCGACATCCGGTTTGCCTTCTCGCGCTACACACTGGGCGAAGTTTTCTGCCGCGAGGCGCTCGGCCTCGACGACGAAACGCTCGTCGATCCGAAGCTCGACATTCTCTCCCGTCTCGGATTCTCACGCGGTGACATCGCCGCCGCGAACATCCATGCGTGCGGCACGATGAGTATCGAGAGCGCTCCCGACCTCAAGCGCGAACATCTTTCTGTGTTCGATTGTGCGAATCCCTGTGGACGAGATGGCAAGCGCTGCTTGTCTGCAGAGAGTCACATACGCATGATGGCTGCAGCACAACCCTTCGTATCGGGCGCCATCTCCAAGACCGT
Source organism: Reyranella humidisoli (assembly GCF_019039055.1). Classification (NCBI taxonomy): domain Bacteria; kingdom Pseudomonadati; phylum Pseudomonadota; class Alphaproteobacteria; order Hyphomicrobiales; family Reyranellaceae; genus Reyranella; species Reyranella humidisoli. Next base: position 968,811 of record NZ_JAHOPB010000002.1, on the reverse strand, counting down.
CAACATGCCAAACGCAGCTACGGTTGAGGATTGCCGCAAGGCCTACGAGATGTCCTGGAAGCTCGGCTTGAAAGCAAACGCTCTCTATCGTGACGGCTCCAAGCTGTCGCAGCCGCTGTCTGCCATGGCCCTTGGCGACGACATCGCGGCCAATGACGATCTGGCCGACCTTCCTCCCGCTGCGCGCGTGCCGGTCATTGCCGAACGGATCGTCGAGCGCATTGTGGAACGCGAGGTCCGCGCCGGCCGCGAGCGGCTGCCGCAGCGCCGCAAGGGCTACACTCAGAAGGCCAACGTAGGCGGTCACAAGGTCTACCTGCGGACCGGCGAGTACGAAGACGGCCGTGTCGGCGAGATCTTCGTCGACATGCACAAGGAAGGCGCGGCGTTCCGCAGCCTGATGAACAACTTCGCCATCGCGATTTCGATCGGCCTGCAGTACGGGGTGCCGCTCGAGGAGTTCGTGGAGGCCTACACGTTCACGCGCTTCGAGCCGTCGGGAATGGTCGAGGGCAACGACGCGATCAAGATGTCGACCTCGGTGCTCGACTATATCTTCCGCGAGCTCGCTATCTCCTATCTCGGGCGCAACGACCTCGCGCATGTCGAACAGGCGGACCTTCGTCCGGACGGCGTCGGCCGCGGCGAAGTCCAGGGCGAGCTTCCCATGCCCGGTACGGATGCCGCGCATGCCGCGGCGGCGGCCGTGAGCCGTATCGCCAGCGTCGGCTATATGCGCAGCAATCTCTACGTGTTGAACGGCAGGACCGCCGGCAATGCCGCGATCGCCCATGAAGCGATCGTCGGCGCCGCCCTGCCCAACGGACTGACGGACGGACCAGCCGTCGCTTCGGCGCACATCGCCAAGGCGGCCGCCGTCGGCGTCGCGGTCGGAGAAGCCTCTCCTTCCTCCCTGGGACAAGCCCTCGTGGCAAAGCTCAAGGGATTCGAAGGGGATGCCTGTCCGGAGTGCGGCAACTTCACCATGGTCCGCAACGGGACGTGCCTCAAATGCACGACCTGCGGCGGCACCACTGGCTGCAGTTGAGCATGCGTGGCGTAGCGTACCAGCGTACCCCGGGGGGCCTCACGGTTGGGGACCTCATAGCTAACCATAGGAGACAGTTATGGCTGCTAAGAAAAAGGCTGCGAAGAAGAAGGCTGCTAAGAAGAAGAAGCAGTAATCAGGAAAGGGCGTAGGTCAAAGTTCACTTTGACCCCTCTAACCAACGCCTTTCGGCTTCCGTGTGGGTGCCCCCTTCTGGGGGCCCCACCGGAGGCCACATTATAGAAGACGAGCATCAAGCCGATCCGACGCCTTCGTTCATGGAGGCGGAAAGGCGAAACTACCAAAGCGTCCGGCGACCTCAGGTCTGCCGGACTTTTTTCTTTCCGGCTTGAAGCTGTCCGGGTTCCGCATTACATGGCGGATCATGGATACTGACCGGTCAGTCAATACGGCTCCTGCCGCTCCAGGCCGAGTTCGGCGGCCGGAGGATCGCGCCTCCGAGATCGCCCGGGCAGCGCTGGATCTGTTCGTTACGCGCGGCTTCGCGGCGACCAAGCTGGAAGATGTCGCCAAGGCCGCCTCGGTCAGCAAGGGCCTCCCCTACCTCTACTTCAAGAACAAGGAAGAGCTCTTCAAGGCGGTCATCACCGAAGCCATCGCCGGTCCCCTGGCCGTGGCGACCGAGATGATCGACCAGTTCGAGGGCACGAGCGAGGAGCTGCTGCGCCAGCTGGTCGCCGGCTTCCGCGCCTTCGAGGAAAGCCCGGCCGGCGGCGTCGTGAAGCTGATCCTGGCGGAGGCCGGCAACTTCCCCGACGTGGCGCGCTTCTACTGCACGAGCTTCGACGTACGCGGCCGCGATCTCTTCGCCCGCACGCTTCGCCGTGGCGTAGACAATGGCGAGTTCCGCCCCCTCGCCGACCTCGAGGCCACGGCCATCATCGTCGTCCAGCCGCTCGCCATGTTCTCCGTATGGAAGCGTTCGCTGGCGCCTTTCGATCCCGGCAAGGTCGACAGCGACCAGTACTACGCCGCCTACCTCGATTTCGTTATCAAAGGACTACGGTCATGAAGACCAAGGGCAAGATACTCGTCGCCGTCGTTGCGGTGCTGGCGCTGGGTGGCGGCGCGTTCGCCTGGAAGAGCGGCAAGCTATCGCCGCCCGCCGGCAATGGCGCCACCGTCGCGAAGGCGCCGGAACGCGCCCTCGAGCTGATCCCCGCCGAAGTCCACACGATCAAGCCGCGCGGCCTTCTCGACGTCGTCCGTTTCACCGGCACCACCCAGCCGATCGACCAGACCATCGTCAAGGGCCGTGTCGCGGGCCGGCTTGCCGAGGTGCTCGTCCGCGAGGGCGACCGTGTCACGGAGGGCCAGGTGCTGGCGCGATTCGAAACGACCGAGCTGCAGGCCAAGTTGAACGAGCGGCAGTCGGCGCTCGAGGCCGCGCGCGCCGATGCCCGCTGGACCGCCCGCGACCGATCCGACAAGGAGACGCTCGCCAATCGCAACATCGTCTCGCAGTCCGCCGCCGACCAGGCGCGCGCCACCGCCGAGAACCGCGCCTCCATGGTGGCCGTCGGCGAGGCCCAGCTCGATGTCGCCCGGAAGAACCTGGCGGATGCCGAGGTGAAGGCGCCTTTCGACGGCGTGGTCGGCGAGCGCATTGCCAACCAGGGCGAGTCTCTGCCGATCGACGGCAAGATCCTGGCGCTGCTCGACACCAGTCACGTCGAGATCGCGGCCCAGATGCCGGCAGCCGACGTGATCCGCATGAAGGTCGGGCAGGTCGCCAACGTGACGCTCGAAGGCTTTGGCGACCGTATCTTCAGCGGCAAGATCACCCGCATCAGCCCGACCACTCAGGCCGGCTCGCGCTCGATCCCCGTCTATGTCGAGATCACCGACCGCCACGAGGCGCTACGCGGCGGCCTGTTCGGCACCGGCAGCGTCACCGTGCAGGAGAAGGGCCACGCCCTGGCGGTGCCCGCGTCGGCGATGCGCAAGGACGACCAGGGCGACTATGTCCTGGTGGTCGAGAACGGCGTGCTGGTACGCAAGCCGGTCGGAGCCGTGCGCACCTGGTCGCGCGGCGAACTGGTCGAGGTGAAAGGCCTGGAATCGGGCATGACGGTGGTCTCCGCTCCCCTGCCCGGCCTGAAGGCCGGGCAACCGGTCAAGATCGTCGAGACCCGCTAGGACGCCGACCATGAAGCTCACCCAGATCGCGGTCGACAATCCGGTCTTCGCCACCATGATGATGGTGGCGTTGCTCGTGATGGGCCTGTTCTCCTACCGCCAACTCGGCATCGACCAGTTCCCCAACGTCGATTTCCCCATCGTCGTGGTCACGACCGACTATCCCGGCGCGTCGCCGGAAACGGTCGAGAGCGAGATCAGCCGCAAGATCGAGGAATCGGTCAACGCCATCGCCGGCCTCAAGACGCTGACCTCGCGCTCGCTCGAGGGCCGGTCGATCGTCATCGCCGAGTTCGAGCTGTCGGTGCCCTCGGCTGTCGCGATGCAGGACGTCCGCGAGAAGGTCCAGATGGTCCGGGCGTCCTTCCGGCCCGAGATCAAGGAACCGCTGATCCAGCGATTCAATCCGGACGACCAGCCGATCGTGTCGATCGCGGTACGCTCCGACGTCCGTTCGGTTCGCGACCTGACGACGTTGGCCGACCAGATCATCATCAAGCGCCTGCAGACTGTGCGCGACGTCGGCCGGGCAACCATCGCCGGCGGCCTCAAGCGCCAGATCAACATCGAACTCGATCCCGGTCGCATGCACGCTCTTCGCGTCGGCGTGAACGACATAATGCGGGCAATCAAGGACGAGAACCAGAACTTCCCCGCCGGCAACGTCCAGCGCGGCAACGACGACCGCGTCATCGAGGTCACGGGCCGCGTCGCCGAGCCGGGCGATTTCGCCGACCTGATCGTGGCCCGCCGCGGCCAGGCCCCCGTCTATCTGCGCCAGGTAGCAAACGTGGTCGACGGCCAGCAGGAGCTGGAGAACGTCGCCATGCTGAACGGCGAGCGGGCGCTCGCCATCGACGTGGTCAAGACCCAGGGATCCAACACGATCGAGGTGGCGCGCGGCGTCCGTCGCGCCGTGGCCGAGCTGCAATCGTCCCTGCCCGCCGACGTGAAGCTGGAAATCGTCCGCGACAGCTCGCGCGGCATCCAGAACTCGGTCAACAACGTCCAGCAGACGATGGTCGAGGGCGGTCTGCTGACCATCGCCATCGTCTTCCTGTTCCTGCATTCATGGCGCAGCACCGTCATCACCGGCCTCGCCTTGCCGATCTCGGTGTTCGGTGCGTTCATGGTGATGGCCGCCTTCGGCTTCACGCTCAACGTGCTGACCCTGATGGCGCTCAGCCTCGCGATCGGCATCCTGATCGACGACGCCATCGTGGTGCGCGAGAACATCATGCGCCACATCGGCTTCGGCAAGACGCACCGCCAGGCCGCCATCGACGGCACCAACGAGATCGGCCTGGCCGTCCTCGCCACCACCTTCTGCATCGTGGCGGTGTTCCTGCCGGTGGCCTTCATGGGCGGCATCATCGGCCGGTTCTTCTTCCAGTTCGGCGTGATGGTCTCGGCCGCCGTGCTGATCTCGCTGTTCGTGTCCTTCACCCTCGACCCGATGCTGTCGTCGGTCTGGTACGATCCGCAGGCCCACGGCAATGGCCGCTTCGCCCGCATCGTCAACGGCGCGCAGGAGAAGGCCAACGGCGTCTATCGCGTGGTCCTGGGCTGGGCGCTGCGCTGGCCCAAATTCACCCTGCTGATCGCGCTGGGCACTTTCGTCGGCAGCTTCGCGCTGCCGAAGTACATCGGCTTCGAGTTCGTACCGCAGGCCGATCTCGGCGAACAGGTCGTGAGCATCGAGACGCCGGTCGGCTCCTCGCTGGAATATACCGAGGCCAAGCTGCGCCAGGTCGACGCCGCGCTGCGCGAGTTTCCGGAGATCGATTACACCTACGGCACGGTCAACACCGGCTACGCCAACGGCAAGAACCAGGGCAGCCTCTATCTCAAGCTTAAGCCGCTGAAGGACCGCAAGCGCTCCCCCGATCAGCTTGCCCAGCCGATCCGCGAGCGCCTGGCCAACATTCCCGGCATCCTCGTCTCCATCAACATCCCCGGCGGGCCGGGCGGCGGCATCCAGAAACAGCTCCAGCTTTCGCTGCAGGGTCCCGACACCAACACGCTCGACGCCCTCTCACAGGACGTCATGAAGCGGGCCGCCGCCATCCGCGGCGTGGTCGACCTCGACCGTAACCTCAAGGCCGCCAAGCCGATCCTGTCAGTGCGCCTGCGCCGCGACGCAGCGTCCGACCTCGGCCTTGGAAGCGCTGCCGTTGCGCAGTCGCTGCGTCCCCTTTTCGCCGGCGATGAGACCAGCCTGTGGCGGGCGCCCGACGGCGAGAACTACATGGTCATGGTCCGCCTGCCGACCGAAGACCGCACCGGCGTCGCGGACCTGCATCGCGTCTGGTTCACCGCCGGCACGGAGCCCAATGGCCTGCCGCGCATGGTCCATATCGCGCAGATCGCCGATGTCGTGACCGATGTGGGCGCCTCGCAGATCAACCGCCGCGACCTCAATCGCGAGGTCCAGATCACCGCCAACGTCCATGGCCGGTCGGCCGGCGAGGTTTCGGGTGACCTGCAGAAGATCCTGACCGAGATCAAGTTGCCGCCCGGCTACCGCTTCGTGTTCGGCGGCTCGACCAAGGACATCGCCGAGAGCGCCGCCTATGCCGGCCAGGCGCTGCTGATGGCCGTCATCCTGATCTACCTGATCCTCGCGTCGCAGTTCGGCAGCTTCCTGCAGCCGATCGCCATCATGATGTCGCTGCCGATGTCGCTGATCGGTGTATTCCTCGGCTTGCTGATCGCCGGCACGACGCTGAACATCTTCTCGGCCATCGGCTTCATCATGCTGATGGGCCTGGTCACCAAGAACGCCATCCTGCTGGTCGACTTCTTCAATCAGTCCCGCGAGCGCGGCACGCCGGTCAACGAGGCCCTACTCGAGGCCGGCTCGATCCGCCTGCGGCCCATCCTGATGACCACGCTGGCCATGGTGTTCGGCATGATGCCGCTGGCGCTGGGCCTGGGCGAAGGCGCCACCCAGCGCGCACCGATGGCGCATGCCGTCATCGGCGGCCTGATCAGCTCGACGCTGCTGACCCTGGTCGTGGTGCCGGTCGTGCTGGTCTATATCGACCGGCTGAGCCTCTGGGCCAAGGCGCGCTTCAGCCGTTCGCCAGACGAGGTCGCCCGCACGCACAAGCCTGCCGAGTAGAATCTCAGGAGCGAATAATCATCGTACTGGCATGATTTGCGCTATGCTGGGGACATGCCGGATGACACCCCGACGGTCGGTCTGCGCGTCGTTGATTCGCTCGCCGCGGTCGACGCAGACCAATGGGATGCCTGCGCCCTCGCCCCGGGATCGGCGGGCAATCCATTCCTCAGCCATCGCTTCCTGAAGGCGCTGGAGGATTCGAAATCGGTCGGGCGGCGCACCGGCTGGCAGCCGCAATACCTGCTGGCGGAGTCCGACGACGGCACGCTGCAGGGCGCCGCGCCGGTCTATGTAAAGAGCCACTCACAGGGCGAGTATGTGTTCGACCATGGCTGGGCTCAGGCGCTGGAGCGCGCGGGCGGTCGCTATTACCCCAAGCTCCAGGTCGCCGTGCCCTTCACGCCGGTTCCCGGCCCCCGCCTGTTCGCCCGGCCCGGTCCGCTGGCCGATGCCGTGCGCGATGCGCTGATCGACATGCTGGCCAAGATCGCCGGCGACAACAACATCAGCTCGGTCCACGCCACCTTCTGTACAGAGGACGAGTGGAAGCGCTTCGGCGAGCGCGGCTGGCTGCTGCGACTCGGCCAGCAGTATCACTGGAGCAACGAGGGCTATCGCACCTTCGACGATTTCCTGGCGGCCCTGTCGTCACGCAAGCGCAAGGCGATCCGCAAGGAGCGTGAGTCCGTGAAGCGCGCCGACATCGCGATCCACACGCTGACCGGCGACGAGATCCGCCCCGAGCACTGGGATGCCTTCTTCGCTTTCTACATGGACACCGGTGGCCGCAAGTGGGGCACGCCCTACCTGACGCGCGCCTTTTTCGACATCCTGGGCGCGACCATGGCCGACAAGGTCGTGCTGGTGATGGCCGAAGCCGACGGCCGCCCGGTCGGCGGGGCGCTGAACCTCAAGGGCGACGACACGCTCTACGGCCGCTACTGGGGCTGCCTGGAGAGCCACGCCTTCCTGCATTTCGAGGCCTGCTACTACCAGGCCATCGACTACGCCATCACCCACGGGCTGCAGCGCGTCGAGGCCGGCGCGCAGGGAGACCACAAGATCCAGCGCGGCTACCTGCCGGTGCCGACCTATTCGGCGCACTGGATCGTGGATGCAAGCTTCCGTCATGCCGTCGACGAGTACCTGAAGCGCGAACGCCGGGCCGTCGAGCAGGAGATCGAAGGGCTGATGCAGTACTCGCCCTTCCGGAAAGAGAACGAGGTCTGACGGCCTACTTGGCCATCAGCACCCCGAAGAAGAAAACGACGAAGAATACCAGCTGCTCGGTCAAGCCGAGTGGTGCCTGCCAGCCGATCTTGTCGACGATGAACAGCGCCACCCAGAACACCGCGGTGGCAAGCACCGCGGCGCGCAAGGCGATCCAGAGTGGCTTGAAGGCGCTCACTACTCGACGAGCACCGGCTCTTGATTCGCCGGCGGCAGCGCACCGCGCTCAGGCGGCAGGTAGGTGAAGACGAGCTTGGCGGTATCGGCCGGCCCGTCGACATCGACGCGAACCGTGCCGCCGTCGGAGAGCTTGCCGAACAGCACCTCCTCCGCGAGCGGCTTCTTCACGTATTCCTGGATCACGCGGGCGAGCGGTCGGGCGCCGAACAGCTTGTCGTAACCCTTTTCCGCCAGCCAGCGGCGTGCGCCGTCCGTCAGCTCGATGAAGACCTTGCGGTCGGCGAGCTGGACCTCGAGTTCGGCCACGAACTTGTCGACCACCCGGCCCATCGATTCCGGACCCAGGCTGGCAAACTTGATGATCGCGTCGAGACGGTTGCGGAACTCCGGCGCGAACATGCGGTTGATCGCCTCGTTGTCCTCGTCGTGCCTCTGCTCGCGGCCGAAGCCGAGCGCCGGCTTGGCAATGTCGGCGGCGCCGGCATTGGTCGTCATGCAGAGGATGACGTTGCGGAAGTCCACCGTCCGGCCGTTGTGGTCGGTAAGCTTGCCGTAATCCATCACCTGCAGCAGGACATTGAAGACATCCGGATGCGCCTTCTCGATCTCGTCGAACAGCACCACGCAGTGCGGATGCTGGTTCACCTTGTCGGTGAGCAGGCCGCCCTGGTCGAAGCCGACATAGCCCGGCGGGGCGCCGATCAGGCGCGAGACGCTGTGCCGCTCCATGTACTCCGACATGTCGAAGCGGATGACCTCGAGGCCGAGCAGGCGAGCAAGTTGGCGCGTCACCTCGGTCTTGCCGACGCCGGTCGGGCCGGCCAGCAGGTAGCTTCCGATCGGCTTCTCCGGCGAACGCAGTCCCGCGCGCGCGAGCTTGATCGACGCGGCGAGCTGGTCGATCGCGTGATCCTGGCCGAACACGACCGTCTTCAGGTCGCGGTCGATGGTCCGCAGCAACGCGGTGTCGTCCTTGGAGACGGCCTTCGGCGGGATGCGGGCGATCTTGGCCACGATGTCCTCGATGTCGGCCACCTCGATCATCGTCTTGCGCTTCTCGGGCGACAGCAGCATCTGGGCCGCGCCGACTTCGTCGATCACGTCGATCGCCTTGTCCGGCAGCTTGCGGTCGTGGATGTAGCGCGCCGACAGCTCGACCGCCGCCTTGATGGCGTCGTCGCTGAAGGTCACGTGATGATGCTTCTCGTAGACCGGCTTGAGACCGCGCATGATCTCGACGGCGTCGGCGATCGTGGGCTCCGGCACGTCGATCTTCTGGAAGCGTCGGACCAGCGCCCGGTCCTTCTCGAAGTAGTTGCGGTATTCCTTGTAGGTCGTCGAGCCGATGCAGCGCAGCTCGCCGGACTGAAGCGAGGGCTTCAGCAGGTTCGAGGCATCCATCGAACCGCCCGACGTCGCGCCGGCGCCGATGATCGTGTGGATCTCGTCGATGAAGAGGACCGAGTTCGGCTTCTTCTTGAGCTCGCCGAGGACGGCCTTCAGGCGCTCCTCGAAGTCGCCGCGATAGCGCGTGCCGGCCAGCAGCGCGCCCATGTCCAGCGAGTAGATGATCGCTTCCTTCAGGACTTCCGGCACCTCGCCGTCGACGATCTTGCGGGCAAGACCTTCGGCGATCGCCGTCTTGCCGACGCCCGGCTCGCCGACATAGAGCGGGTTGTTCTTGGTACGGCGGCACAGGACCTGGATGGTGCGCTCGACCTCGTGCTCGCGGCCGATCAGCGGATCGACACGGCCCTCGCGGGCCTTCTGGTTGAGGTCGACGCAGTAGGCGGCAAGCGCCTCGTTGCCCTGCTTGGCCGCGCCCTCGCCGCCCGCCGCTTCCTCCTCGGATCCGGTGACGCGGCGCGTGCGCGCGCGGCCCGGCACCTTGGCCTTGCCATGGCTGATATAGTCGACGGCATCGAGGCGCGTCATGCCCTGGTTCTCGAGGAACGAGACGGCATGGCTGTCGCGCTCGGAGAACAACGCCACCAACACATTGGCGCCGGTCACCTCATTGCGGCCCGACGACTGCACGTGCACCGCCGCGCGCTGGACGACGCGCTGGAATCCGGCGGTCGGCAGCGGCTCGCTCGCATTCTGGGTGATGATGCCCTTGAGGCGGTTGTCGACGAATGTTTCCAGATCGTGGCGCAGCCGGTCGATATCGATCCCGCAGGCCTTGAGAACGGGTACCGCGTCCTCATCCTCCGTCATGGCGAGCAACAGATGCTCCAGCGTCGCATACTCATGCCGACGCTCGCCTGCCAGCCCGAAGGCGCGATGCAGGGACTTCTCGAGGTTCTTGGACAACATGGACATCGGACCACCTCGACAGGAAAAACAAACTACGCTTGGTCGCCGTTACTCTTTCTCCAAGGTGCACTGGAGAGGGTGCTGGTTCTTGCGGGCATAGTCGACCGTCTGGGTCACTTTCGTCTCCGCGATCTCGTAGGTGTAGACACCGCAGATTCCCACGCCCTTTTGGTGAACGTGAAGCATGACCTCGGTCGCCTCTTCGCGATTCTTCTGGAAGATGTTCTGCAGAACGTCGACCACGAACTCCATCGGCGTGTAGTCGTCGTTCAGCATCAGCACCTTGTACATGGAGGGCTTCTTGGTGCGGGTCCGCGTGAGCGTGAGCGCGCCGGTACGGCCATCGTCACCGCCCTCGCCGTCGTCACGCCGCGGCGGTTGCTGAGGCGGTCCGCCCGGCGGCGTTCCCGGCGGCTCGTTCGGGCCGCCTGACCGCCAATCGCCTGCGCTACGCAGAAATTCCATCGTCCTCGTCACACCCCGAAGCCTAGCCACTCCTGGAATTATATAGGGAGCCCAAAGGATTCCGCTACCTCGGTCGCAACCCGTCCTTTCCGACCACCAGCATCCAGCGGTCGGCTCGGGCACGATGGATGGGGGCGTTCATGTCGCGGCGCAGTTCCGCGGGCTCGAGTTTGCGGGGCGGGTTGACCGGGACCGGCACCCTGTCCCAGGAGAACAGCTTGGCGGAGAACTTCACGTTCGCGAAGCCGTCGGTCGGATAGTGGTAGGCCTGAAAGCCCCAGACCCCGTTGCGACACGAGGCGACGGTCCACCAGAAATCGTTGTCCGGCAACCGCATGCCGTCCCGCGGCGGACCGAAGGCGTGGCTCTGCTCCAGCAACCCGATGAGTTCGCGGGTCTCGTCCGCGCTCAGGAGTCGTTGTCCGCCCTTCATGCTCCAGGGGGCAAAAATATCCGACGGGTTCGAGATCAGCATGTTCGTGATCCCCGTCGTGACGTTGCCCTGCCCCTCGAGGACACCGATGTTCATCCCGGCCGTGCCGTCGGGCTGCAGGAAAATGTCGTATGCGCGGACCTGTTCCTCCCAGAGGGCGTTGTAGATCAGGCGCAGACGGTTGCGGCCGCCCGGGACGCAGGCGGCCCGGATGTCGTCGGCTGCGACGAAGTCGAACCAGTGGAAACTCCGCACGATCGGCTTTTCGACGTTGCGGTCGGGCCGCTGGGCCGACGCAGGTGCTGCGGCGAACAGGGTTGTGGCAGCCAGGATCGCAAAAAAAGCCTTCATCGCAGTCTCCCATGGACACCGCATGATCGTGTCCAACTTGGGCGGGAGAGCGGCATGTCCAAAGTTGCAGACCCCAAAGAACTTTAGTAAAGTAGCAGGACTTGCTCATAACCTATTGGCTGAGCACAAGAATCAGAATTTTGCGTGTGGCGTATTCGCAATGATTTTCCCTTTAAGGCGAATTGCGGTCAGCCTCTCCTGGTTTGCCGCCGGTGTCGTGTTCATCGGCGCATCGCTCACGCCTGCACCGGTCGATGCCCAGACGACGTCGGTCAAGCGCGCCGCGCCGCCGGCTAAAGCCCGCGTCAAGGCCTCTTCGCGCAATACATCCTCGTCCTGGGTTCCCAATCCCGGCGTCAACGCCCGCGAATCCTACCTGATCGTGGATGCCACGAGTGGACGTGAACTGGCCTCGGACCGCCCCGACGAGCTTCGCCATCCTGCCTCGCTGACGAAGCTGATGACGATCTACCTCACCTTCTCGGCCCTGGACTCGGGCCGGCTGTCGCTGGGCGACGGGTTGCAGGTCTCGGTCAATGCCCTCAATGCCCCGCCGACCAAGATGGGCATGACGCCCGGCGGCACCGTGAACGTGCGCGATGCGACGATGGCGCTGGTCACGCGTTCGGCCAACGATGCCGCGGTGCTGCTGGCCGAGGCGCTCGGCGGCAGCGAAGAGGCGTTCGCCCGGCTGATGACGCAGAAGGCGCGCCAGCTCGGCATGACGTCGACGGTGTTCCGCAACGCTTCGGGTCTGCCCAACAGCGAACAGGTTACGACGGCGCGCGACCTGTCCAAGCTCGCCAACGCGCTGCTGCGCGACTACCCGCACTATTATGCGATCTTCTCGGCGCAGAGTTACGCCTATCGCGGGCGTACGCTGGAAAACCATAACCGCATGCTCGGCAACTACGAAGGCGCCGACGGCCTGAAGACCGGTTACACGAATGCGTCCGGCTTCAACCTGGTGATGTCGGCTGTGCGCGACAATCGCCGGCTGATCGGCGTCGTCATGGGCGGCACCAGCGCCGCCCAGCGCGACCGGACGATGGCGGCGCTGATGGATCGCGGCTTCTCCCTGGCCGCCGCCATGCAGCTCTCCCCTTGGACCTCGCAGCGCAAGCCGCCGTCGGCCCGCTACACGGCTGCCCAGTTCGATCCCGGCAGCAGCTTCGCGGAGGCCTATCGCCCGCCCCAGGCCGCGCCCCAGCAGGTCAGTCCCAAGTATGCCGGCTTCGTGCCGCCCGCGCCGGCGGCCCCGCCGGCCGCCCAGACGGCATTTGCCGCCGCGCCTCCCCCGTCGGCGCCTGCAATGTCGGACACGCCCGCCCTCGGCAGCTGGGTCATCCAGGTGGGTTCCTTCAGCGAGCCGCAGGCGGCTCAGGCTGCGCTCGAGCGCGCGACGGCGGCTCTTCCGAACGCCCGCTCGGTCTCGGCCATCGTCGACGAAGTTCAGATGGCCAATCGCGTCTTCCATCGCGCCCGCCTGATCAACCTGTCGCAGGAGCAGGCGACCGAGGGCTGCAAGCGGCTGGAAAAGCGGAAGATCTACTGCTCGGCGCTGCAGGTCACGGCGTGGAATACGCCGGGCGCCCGCTGAGGGCTCGTCTGAGACGCTCGACGAACGAACGCTTGTGACGACACTGCCATAAGGTCAGGTCCCAGAGATCGCGGCTGGGCTGCAGCCGGGACTGGATCGGCTCGAAAACCGACACCTCGGTCATCCTCCCCTGGGCCTTCACCCTGAGTGGCGCGATGCGGTAGCCCGGCCCCTCATAAGCGGCCAGCCGGGCCACGTCGCGATGGCTGAGGCCGCCCACGACCGCTCCCGGCACTTCGCCGGACCGTGCCGGGACGACGATCGGATAGGTCGCGTTCTTCGCACGGCGCCGCGCATGGCCGGGCAGGCCCGCCGCGATATAGGCCTGCGGCGGCAACCGCCGGCCGATGACCAGCGCCATCACGTCGCGATCGAGCAACGTGCCGTAGAAGAAGAAGCGCATCAGTGATGGCCGGAGCCGGCGTCGTCCGGCAGTTCGACGCCGCAGGCCGCAAGCGCCGCCTTGAGATCGGCCATCAACCGCTCCAGGCCCGCATCGTCGGCGGCTTCGCAGCGCGCCACGAGAACAGGCTGCGTGTTCGACGCGCGCAGGAGCCACCAGCCGTCCTTGGTGCTGACCCGCACGCCGTCGATGTCCGAGAACTTCGCGCCGTCCTTCTGCAGGCGCGCCTTCACCTTCTCCACGACGCCGAACTTCTCGTCGTCCGGGCAGTCGAAGCGGAGCTCGGGCGTATTGACCGGCTGGGGCAGGCCGTCGCGCATGTCCGCCAGGCTCTCCTTCGAGTTGGCGACGATGTTGAGCAGACGCAGGCCGCAATAGAGTGCGTCGTCGAACCCGTAGAAGGTGTCGGCGAAGAAGACGTGGCCGCTCATTTCGCCGGCGAGCGGTGCGCCGACCTCGGCCATCTTGCTCTTGATCAGCGAGTGACCGGTCTTGAACATCATCGGCTTGCCGCCGGCCTTGGCGATCTCGTCGAACAGGACCTGGCTCGCCTTCACGTCGGCGATGATGGTGGCCCCCGGATTGGTCTTGAGCACATCGCGCGACCACAGGACGAGAAGCTGGTCGCCCCACAGGATGCGCCCCTGACCGTCGACGGCACCGATGCGGTCGCCGTCGCCGTCGAAGGCAATGCCCAGATCGCATCCCTGCTTCTTCACCTCGGCGATGAGCTGCTCGAGGTTCTTCGGAACCGTCGGATCGGGATGATGCGAGGGGAAGGTCCCATCGACCTTCTCGTTCAGCACGAAATGCTCGCCTTCGAGCTTGTCCACGACGGAGCGGATGGACACACCGACCGCGCCGTTGCCGGTATCCCAGGCGACCTTGAGCTTCTTGCCGGGCTTCACGTCGCGCAGCAGCCGGGCGGCATAGTCGGCGAGGACCGGCCGCTTCTCGACCTTGCCCTGCCCCGTCTCCCAGTCGCCCTTGCCGGCCATCGCGCCCAGTGTCTGGATGTCGGCGCCGAAGAAGGACTTCTTGCCCATCATCATCTTGAAGCCGTTGTAGTCCGGCGGATTGTGCGACCCCGTGATCTGGATGCCGCCGTCGGCCTCCAGATGGTAGACCGCGAAATACAGCATCGGCGTCGCCGCCAGGCCGATGTCCAGCACGTCGATGCCGGCTGCCGTCAGCCCCTCGATGCAAGCCGCCGCGAGTTCGGGTGAGCTCAGGCGGCCGTCGTATCCGAGCGCCACGCGCTTGCCGCCCTTGCGCCGCACGAGCGTCCCCAGCGTGCGCCCGATTGCACGGGCATCGGCGGCATGAACGGTGCCACCCACGATGCCGCGGATGTCGTACTCACGCAGGATGCTCGGATCGAATTTGTGGCTCATGGAACGGACTCCGGAAAAAGCATTCGGGAAATTCAGGAACGCGGGGCCGGCCGGCCGACGCCCTCGTAGGTAAAGCCAAGCGCGCGCATTTCACCCGGATCGAAGATGTTGCGCAGGTCGACGATGCGCGCCTGGCGCATCAGGTCCTTGATGCGCCGCGGGTCGAGCCCGCGGAACTCGTGCCATTCGGTGATGACGACCAGGACGTCGGCGCCCGTTGCCGCCTCGTAAGCGGTCTTCGTGAAGGTCACATCCTTCAACAGGCGTCCCGCCTCTTCCATGCCTTCGGGATCGAAGGCCACGATCCGGGCGCCGGCCGCCTGCAGCGCCGGCACGATGTCGAGCGACGGCGCGTCTCGCATGTCGTCGGTGTTCGGCTTGAATGTCAGGCCCAGCACCCCGATGGTCAGTCCCGCGACCGAACCGCCGCAGAAATCGATGACCTTCCGCGCCATCCTTTTCTTGCGGCCGTTGTTCACCTCGATCACCTGCTCAACGATCGTCTGCGGTGCGTTGGCTTCGCGCGCCGTATAGGCAAGCGCCAGGGTGTCCTTCGGAAAACAGGAGCCGCCGAAGCCCGGGCCGGGATGCAGGAACTTGCGCCCGATGCGGCCGTCGAGGCCGATGCCGCGGGCCACGTCGTGCACGTCGGCACCGACCTTCTCGCACAGGTCGGCGATCTCGTTGATGAAGGTGATCTTGGTCGCGAGAAAGGCGTTGCCCGCGTACTTGGTGACCTCGGCCGTCTCGATGTTGGTGAACACCATCGGGGTCTGGATCAGATTGAGCGGCCGATAGACCGCCGCCATCACATCGCGCGCGCGCTGACTTTCGACACCGATCACGACGCGATCCGGCTTCATGAAATCCTCGATCGCCGCGCCTTCGCGCAGGAACTCCGGATTTGAGGCTACGTCGAATTCGGCTGCGGGCCGCGATTCGCGGATGATGCGGGCGACTTCCCGGCCGGTCCCGACCGGAACGGTCGATTTGGTCACGATCACGGTATAGCCGGTGATCGCCTGGGCAATCTCGGCCGCAGCGGCATAGACGTAGGACAGGTCGGCATGCCCGTCGCCGCGACGCGTGGGCGTGCCGACGGCAATGAACACTGCGTCGGCATTGCCGACGGCGTCCGGCAGGTGCGTGCTGAAGGTAAGGCGTCCGGACCGCGCATTGTCCGACACCAGGCGATCGAGGCCCGGTTCGTAGATCGGGATCTCGCCCTTCCGGAGCCGCTCGATCTTCGCGGCTTCCTTGTCTACGCACACCACGTCGTGCCCGAACTGCGCGAAGCAGGCTCCCGACACCAGCCCGACATAGCCCGAACCGATCATGGCGATGCGCATGGCGATCAGGCCTTCAGCAAGCGGCCAAGAAGAGCCCGTGTCTCGGCCGCCGTGTCGGCACGGTGCAGCGCCACGGCAACATTGGCTTCCAGGAAACCGATACGGCTGCCGCAATCGTAGCGCTGGCCGGCATAGCGCAAGGCATGGAAGGGCGAGCGTCCGATCATCTTCGCCATCGCGTCGGTGAGCTGGATTTCGCCGCCGGCGCCGGTCTCGTGCCGATCGAGATGCTCGAACACCTCGGGCATCAGCACGTATCGGCCGATCAGCGCCAGGGTCGAAGGCGCTTCCTCGGGCTTGGGCTTCTCGACCATCCCGGTGATCTCGGAGAGGTTGCCGTTCTCGTTCTTCACGGCCGCGATGCCGTAGCTCTTGGTCTGCTCGCGCGGCACGTCCATCACGGCAACGACGCTGCCGCCGGTCTTCTCGTGCGCCTGCACGAGCTGCCCGATGCAGCTCGGCTCGTCGATGGTCAGCTCGTCCGGCAAGAGGACGGCGAAGGGCTCCTGCCCGATCCAGTGACGCGCGCACCACACGGCGTGGCCGAGACCCAGCGGCTTCTGCTGGCGCGTGAAGATCGCATTGCCCGGCTTGATCGTGGCGTCCTGCGTCTGCTTCAGCTCCGGCGCCTTCTTGCGCTGTTCGAGCGTCGCCTCCAGTTCGTAGGCATGGTCGAAGTGATCCTCCAACGCGCCCTTGTTGCGCCCGGACACGAAGACGAACTCCTCGATGCCGGCGGCCAGGCACTCCTGGACCGCGTACTGGATGAGCGGCCGATCGACGACCGTCAGCATCTCCTTGGGCATGGCTTTGGTCGCGGGCAGGAATCTCGTTCCCAGACCGGCAACCGGAAGGACGGCTTTTCGGACTCGCTGCGCCATACTCATCGACCTCGTTCAGAAACCGGATTGTATATGAAAATCAATGATTTGACAGGATCAAGGCAAGATGACCCGCGAGCGCGCTAGATGCCATGGCGGCGCGCGTCGTGGCAAGATCAACCGCCGAGCAGCACGTCCTTGGCCCGGTTGATCCGTGCGGCGAGGTCGGCCGATCCCCCGACGTCGGGATGCATGCGCTGGATCAGGCGCCGGTGCGCCGCCTTGATCTCCTCACCGGTCGCGCCTTCGGAGAGGCCCAGCACTGCCAGCGCTTCCTCGCGGCTCATGTCCGAGCGGGAGCCGCGCGGCGGCGGCGCGCTCCGCGCGTTCCGCCAGTCCGCCCCGAGGCGCCGGTCGAGATAGGCTTCGAGGACCCGCAGCGAATCGGCGTCCGCGGCGCATTCGGTCCGCAAGTCGAGCAGATCCGCGTCGGTCAGCGCGTCCAGGGTGCGTCCGGCGAAGCGGCCGGCCAAAACCGTACCGCCGACATCGCCGCTCGCGTGATCGATCCATGCCTTCAGGAATGCCGTGTTGACCTCGGTTCGCTGGCCGGCACCCGGCGCACTGAAGCCGCCGGACGGCCGGTTACGGACCGCCCGCGCGATCAGCGCCGTGATGACGATACCCGCCAGCCCCATCAGTTCCGGCAGGAGACCGGGCAGGAAACGCAGCCCGAAGATCAGCATGGCGCCGACGCCGATGCCGCCCAGCACAACCATGATCACGCGCATCACGCGCGCCAGCGACGACGGATTGGCACGCAGGAGCCAGGCAATGGCCAAGGCGATTGCAGCGAAGGACAGCAGCGCCAGAAGAAGCGCCGGCATGACCTATTGCCGGGTGGTCGGCGCCTGGGGCGCCGGCGTTTGCGGCTGTGTCTGCGATTCCGCCTTCTCGCGCTGAATCTGGCGCCAGCGCTCGACGTTGCGGTTGTGCTCGGGGAGCGTGGTGGCGAAGGCGTGCCCGCCCTGCCCGTCGGCGACGAAGAACAGCGAACGGTCACGCGCCGGATTGGTCGCCGCGACGATGGAGGCGCGCCCGGGATTGCAGATGGGGCCGCGCGGCAGGGCCGCGATCACGTAAGTGTTGAAGGGCGTGTTCGACTGCAGGTCGGCGCGCGTCAGGTCGCGCCCCAGCGGCGCCTTTCCTTCGGTCAGGCCGTAGATGGTGGTTGGGTCGCTCTCGAGCTTCATGCGCCGGCGCAGACGGTTGATGAAGACCGCCGCGACCCGGGTGCGCTCCGACGGCACCGCCGTTTCCTTCTCGATCATCGACGCCAGGATCAGCGCCTCGCGCTTGTTGGCGAGCGGCAGGCCGGCGGCACGCTTGCGCCAGGCCTCGTCCAGAGCCTTCTCCATCGCCTCCTTCATACGCAACAGAAGCCCGTCACGGGTATCGTCGCGCGAATAAAAGTAGGTCTCGGGCAGGAGGTCGCCCTCTTTCACGTCGAGCGTGATGTTCCCGGTGAGCGCCTCGGTCTTGCGCACGAGTTCCAGCACTTCAGGCGTCGTCATGCCCTCGGGAATGGTGAGGCGGCGCTGCACGACCTTGCCCGATTGAAGCAACTCGACCAGTGCCTGCATCGAGGTGTGGGCCGGCACCTCGTACTCGCCCGCCTTGATGGGCTTGGGCGACGGATCGATCATCAGGGCCACGCGGAACAGGCGCGGATGGGCGATGACGCCCTCCTCCTCCAGGAGCCTGGCCATCGTCGTCGGCCCGGCACCGCGCGGGATCACGACATTCTTGGTCTTCTCGAGAGGCCCCTGGGCAGTGAGGATCACGTGGCCGACATAGATCGACCCGCCCATGACGGTGGCGAACAACGCAATGAAGAACAGAACCCAGCGGAAGTAGCTGAGCATGACTCAGCCCCCCAAATTAAAGATCAGACCGGCCCGACGATCAGGGCCGCGTTGGTGCCGCCAAATCCGAACGAATTGCTGAGCGCATAGCGAACCTTGCGCTGCTTGGCCTGCTTGGGAACGAGGTCGATGTCGCAGCCCTCGTCCGGTTCGTCGAGGTTGAGCGTCGGCGGAACGGCCTGATCGATCAGCGACTTGATCGAATAGATCGCCTCGATCGCTCCCGCGGCACCCAGCAGATGGCCGGTTGCCGACTTGGTCGAGGACATCGACAGTTTGTAAGCATCGGCGCCAAAGGTCCGCTTGACTGCACCAAGCTCGATGACGTCCGCCATGGTCGACGTGCCATGGGCGTTCACGTAGTCGATCTGGTCCGTGCCGAGGTTGGCGCGCTTCAGCGCCGCCTTCATGGCGCGCATCGCACCGTCGCCGTCCTCGGACGGAGCGGTGATGTGATAGGCATCGCCCGACAGGCCGTAGCCGAGAATCTCGGCATAGATCTTGGCGCCGCGCTTCTTCGCGTGCTCGTACTCTTCGAGCACAACGCAGCCCGCACCCTCGCCCATCACGAAGCCGTCGCGCTTCCTGTCCCATGGACGCGAAGCCTGGGTCGGCGTGTCGTTGAAGTCGGTCGACAGCGCCTTGCAGGCATTGAAGCCTGCGATGCCGATGCGGCAGATCGCGGCTTCGGCGCCGCCCGCCACCATGACATCCGCATCCTCGAACTGGATCAGCCGCGCAGCGTCGCCGATCGCATGCGCACCGGTGGCGCAGGCGGTGACAACTGCATGGTTCGGTCCCTTGAAACCGTACTTGATCGAGACCTGACCCGAGACGAGGTTGATCAGCGCCGACGGAATGAAGAACGGGCTGACGCGGCGCGGCCCCCGCTCCTTCAGCACCAGCGAAGTCTCGTAGATGGTCTGCAGGCCACCGATGCCGGAGCCGATCATGACGCCGGTCCGGGTCAGACCTTCCTCGTCCTGGGGCATCCAGCCGGAATCCTCGACCGCCTGCTGGGCGGCCGCGATTCCGAACACAATGAACTTGTCCAGCTTCCGCTGCTCCTTGGGCGCTAGGTAATCGTCCACGTTGAAGTGGCCGTTTGCCTTGTCACCCTGGGGAACCTCGCCCGCGATCTTGGTCGCGAGATCGGATGTATCGAAAGCCTGGATCGGGCGGATGCCCGATTCCGCCGCCATGAGGCGACGCCAGTTCGTGTCGACGCCGTCACCCAACGGCGTCACCATACCCAAGCCGGTTACGACGACTCGCCTCATCTTCCGCCTTCCCTCTTGCAGGAACCGGTGAAGATCAGGACTTCGCGTTGCCCTTGATGAAGCCGATGGCGTCGCCGACGGTCTGGATCTTCTCGGCGGCGTCGTCGGGAATCTCGATGCCGAATTCTTCCTCGAACGCCATCACCAGCTCGACCGTGTCGAGGCTGTCCGCGCCGAGGTCGTCGATGAACTTGGCCTCTTCCTTGACCTGAGCGGCCTCGACGCCGAGATGCTCAACGACGATCTTCTTAACGCGCTCGGCAATATCGCTCATTGTCTTGTCCTTCCCGTGTATCCAAAAATCCCGGTCGCCGAAGGGGGTTCGGCGGATGCCGCGCTATTAACATAGCTTCCGGGCCATTGGCTAGGTCCGAAAAGCCCACAAAATCAGGCACTTGCAGCCTTTACCCTCAGATCATCGCCATCCCGCCGTTGATGTGCAGGGTCTGACCCGTGACATAGGCCGCCTCGTCGCTGGCGAGATAGACGACACCGGCCGCGATCTCCTCCGGCGTGCCGAGGCGATCCGCGGGAACGCGACCCAGGATGGTCTTCTTCTGGTCGTCGGTCAGCACGTCGGTCATCGGCGTGGCGATGAAGCCCGGCGCGAGGCAGTTTACCGTGATGCCGCGGGACGCCAGTTCCTGCGCCAGCGACTTCGACATGCCGATCAGACCGGCCTTGGCCGCCGCATAGTTGGCCTGGCCCGGGTTGCCGGTGACACCGACGATCGAGGTGATGTTGATGACGCGGCCGAAACGCCGCTTCATCATTCCGCGCATGGCCGCGCGGGTGAGACGGAAGGTGCCGGTGAGGTTCACCAGCAGGACCTTCTCCCATTCCTCGTCCTTCATGCGCATGGAGATGTTGTCGCGCGTGATGCCGGCATTGTTCACCAGGATGTCGAGCTTGCCGCCCATTGCGGCTTCGGCCTCCTTGGCGAGGCGGTCGATATCGGCCGCATCGTCCATCTTCGCGGTGACGACGTAGGCGCGTTCGCCGAGCGTCGCCTTGAGCTGCTCCAGCGCTTCGGCACGCGTGCCCGAGAGCGTCACCGTCGCGCCCTGCTTGTGGAGTGCGCGCGCGATCGCGCCGCCGATACCACCCGATGCACCCGTGACGAGAGCCGCCTTGCCGGTCAGGTCGAACATGGCTTTCTCCTCACACCGTCTTCAGGAAGGCTTCGATGTCGGCCGGCGTGTTGAGCGCCATGCCGGTCATGTCCTTGTCGATGCGCTTCACAAGCCCCGACAGAACCTTGCCGGTACCGCATTCGACCAGAACCTCGACGTCTCGCGACTTCATGTATTGCACGCTTTCGCGCCAACGCACGAGGCCGGTGACCTGTTCCACCAGCCGCTGCTTGATCGAGTCGGGGTCGCTCAGCTCCGACGCCAGCACATTGGATATGAGCGGCACGCGCGGCGGCATCAACGTCACGCCTTCGAGCGCGACCTTCATCGCGTCGGCGGCTGGCTGCATCAGCGGGCAATGGAAAGGCGCGCTCACCGGCAGCAGCATTCCGCGCTTGCAGCCCTTGGCCTTGGCTGCCTCGATGGTGCGCTCGACCGCTTCCTTGTGACCGCTGACCACGACCTGGCCACCGCCATTGTCGTTGGCGACCGCGACGACCTGGCCCTGGGCCGCTTCGTTGCAGGCTTCCTGGGCGGGCTCCAGTTCGATGCCGAGCAGCGCCGCCATGGCGCCGACGCCGACTGGCACGGCCTTCTGCATCGACTGCCCGCGCAGCTTCAGGAGGCGTGCGGCGTCCGGCAGAGTCAGGGCCCCGGCCGCGGCGAGCGCCGAATACTCACCCAGCGAGTGGCCGGCGACGTACGCCGCCAGCGAAGACAGGGGCTTGCCGCCGTCCTTCTCCAGGATCCGGGCGACCGCGACGCTGACGGCCATCAGGGCTGGCTGGGCGTTCTCGGTCAGGACGAGGTCGCTTTCGGGTCCTTCCCACATCAATTTGGAGAGATTCTGCTTCAGCGCCTCGTCGACCTCGCCGAATACCTCCCGGGCGGTGGCGAAGGCGCCGGCGAGGTCGGCTCCCATGCCGACGGCCTGCGATCCCTGTCCCGGAAAGACAAAAGCCCGACTCATGCGCGTTTTCCCCCGATTTCGGCTAGAATTGGCGCAGTCATACCGGGGTGCCGGGCGCAGTCAAGCCGCACCGGGAATGCCTTGCTTTCAGGGCGTTTGCCTGTATAACCGCCCCTCTTCGGGGCCTAAGTCGGCCTCGATCTCCTTGCCGCCCCGATGCATTCCGCGATGGGTCGGCTAGACCCGGCCGGTTCTCACGAACTCCGGGTCGCTAACAGCCATAAGGAGCCAAATCTACATGGCACTCTACGAGAATGTCTTCATTGCGCGTCAGGACGTCCCGACGACGCAGGTGGAGGCTCTGACCACCCAGTTCTCCGAACTGGTCACCAGCCTGGGCGGCACCGTCTCCAAGAAGGAGTACTGGGGCCTGCGTTCACTGACCTACCGCATCAAGAAGAACCGCAAGGGTCACTACACCCTGCTCAACATCGACGCCCCGTCGGCGGCGGTGAAGGAGCTGGAGCGCACGATGTCGATCAACGAAGACATCATCCGCTACATGACCGTGCGCGTCGACGCACTCGAGGAAGCCCCGTCGGCCGTCATGGTGCGCAGCGCCGAGAAGTCCGACCGTCCGGGCGGCGACCGTGGCGACCGCTGGGGCGATCGCCCGCCGCGTCGCGAGCGTCCGCGCTTCGGCGACGAAGGCGGTCCGGCCCCGGTCATTGAAACGGGAGAAGAAGCATGAGCGCCCAGCGTCGTCCGTTCACCCGCCGCCGCAAGAGCTGCCCGTTCTCCGGCGCCAACGCCCCGAAGATCGACTACAAGGACGTGCGCCTCCTGCAGCGCTTCGTCTCCGAACGCGGCAAGATCGTCCCGAGCCGCATCTCGGCGGTCTCGTCCAAGAAGCAGCGCGAACTCGCCCAGGCGATCAAGCGCGCCCGCTTCCTGGCGCTCCTGCCCTATCTCATCGCCTAGTCGGGAGACGCAATCATGCCGATGAACGTCATCCTGCTCGAACGCGTGCCGAAGCTCGGCCAGATGGGCGACGTTGTGAAGGTGAAGCCCGGCTTCGCCCGCAACTTCCTCCTGCCGCAGAAGAAGGCGCTGCGCGCGACCAAGGACAACATCACCTACTTCGAATCTCAGCGTAAGGTTCTCGAGGCGCAGAACCTCGATCGCCGTCAGGAAGCCGAAGCCGTCGGCGCGAAGATGAGCGACCTCAAGGTCATCATCATCCGCCAGGCGTCCGAAGCCCTGCAGCTGTACGGTTCGGTGACTTCGCGCGACATCGCCGAGGGCGCCGCCACCCAGAACGTGAAGATCGAGCGCGCCCAGGTCGAACTGGACAAGCCGATCAAGGCGCTGGGCGAGCACAAGATCAAGATCCACCTCCATCCGGAAGTCGTGGTCGAGATCTCGGTGCTGGTCGCCCGCTCCGCCGACGAGGCCGAGTTCCTCGCCAAGGGCGGCAGGCTCGTCGCCGAGACCGAGCGTGCGCAGATGGAAGCGGCGGAAGCCGCGCAGCGTGCAGCCGACCAGGCTGCCGCGCTGTTCGAAGCCAAGGCGGCCGCAAGTGCCGAGGCCGAGGCTACCGAGGCTACGGCCGAGGAAGTGCCGGCCGACCAGAAGTAACGCGCGTGCCGACAGGCACCGCGTATCTCTTCGAACGCATGCCATCGCACCGCGATGGCATGCGTTTTCTTTTGGTGCATCCGTGATCTGGCGGCTGGGCGCATTCGTCGTTGCGGCCGTGGTGGCGCTGCCGCTGCTCGGCATCGGCTCCAGCCTGTTCACGGACCAGCTCGACCTCTGGCGTCACCTCGCCGAGACCCAGCTTCCGGACATCCTCGCCAACACGATCATCCTGCTGCTGGGCGTCGGTGTCGGAACCGTCGTCCTCGGCACCGGGACCGCGTGGCTGGTCACGATGTGCCGTTTCCCGGGCGTCGGCATCCTGCAATGGGCGCTGCTGCTGCCCCTCGTGATGCCGACCTATATCATCGGCTACGCCTATGCCGACCTGATGGCCTTCGCCGGACCGCTCCAGAGCGGACTGCGCGGCGCGACCGGATGGACGCGCACCGATTACTGGTTCCCCGATCTCGGCTCGGCAGCGGGCGTCGCGTTCCTGTTCACGCTGGTCCTGTACCCTTATGTCTATCTCGCCGCCCGCGCGGCGTTCCTGACGCAATCACAGGCGCTGCTCGAAGCCAGCCGCATCCTGGGCAACGGACCGTGGCGGACTTTCCTGCGCATCGGCCTGCCGCTGGCCCGGCCGGCCATCGCGGCCGGCGCGGCGCTCGCCCTGCTGGAGACGCTCGCCGATTTCGGCACCGTCCAATATTACGGCGTCCACACTTTCACGACGGCGATCTACCGGACCTGGTACGGCATGGGAAATCGCGAGGGCGCGGCGCAGATTTCGTTCGTGCTGATCGCCATCGCGATCGGGCTGATCCTGCTGGAACGGCATTCCCGCGGTCGCGCCAGCTTCGCCATCGCCTCCAACCTCCGCCATCGCTCCGAACCGGCGGCCCTTCCTCCCGGCCGGGCGCTGGCCGCCCTTCTCGCCTGCGCCCTGCCCGTGCTGCTGGGCTTCGTGCTGCCGACGCTTCACCTGGCGCAGCTCGCGGTGCGGTCGGGCTCGGTCGTGGCGGATCATCGCTTCCTCGGTGATGCCGTCAACAGCCTGATCCTTGCGTCCCTGGCGGCTCTCATCATCGTCGGATTGGCGCTGTTCCTGAGCTATGCCGGCCGCCTGGTAGGCCGGCGCTCCCTCAACCGCACGATCGAATTCGCCTCGCTGGGCTATGCGATCCCCGGTGCCGTCATCGCCGTCGGCGTGCTGCTGCCACTTGCCGTTGCCGACGACGGCATCGATTTCGTGTCGCGAGGACTGTTCGGCGTGTCGACAGGACTGCTCCTGAGCGGAACTGCGTTCGCCCTGCTGCTCGCCTACACGGTGCGTTTCCTCGCGGTCGGCATGGCCAACGTGGCGCCCGGGCTGGCCGCAATCGACCCGGCAATGGACGCCAGCGCACGGGTGCTGGGCGCACGGCCATTTCAGGTGCTGCGGTACATCCACCTTCCGATGCTGCGTACCCCCGCTCTCACTGCGGGGATCGTCGCGTTCGTGGAAGTGCTGAAGGAATTGCCGGCGACGCTCCTGATACGCCCGTTCAACTTCGACACGCTGGCGATCGGCGTCTTCCGTTTCGCCTCCGACGAACGCCTTGCCCAAGCGGCCGTCGGCGCGATCGTCATCGTTCTCGTCTCGCTTGTGCCGGTGATCCTGCTCAGCCGTGCGGTGGCCGCAGGATCGCCGGCCGGTGGACCGACTACTTCCAGCCAGCCCGGTCCATGATCTTCAGCGCCTCGGCGTTGTTCTGCGCGAACACACGGGCATTGAGCTGGTCTTCCTTGAAGGTGCCGAGCGACTTCAACTCCGGCGACATCTCGACGCCGGCCACCACCGGGAACTCCGAGTTGCCCTCGGCGAAGTAGCGTTGCGCCGGCACCGACACGAGGTACTCGAGGAACTTCACGGCAGCCTCTTTGTTCGGCGCGTACTTGGCCACGGCGCCACCGCTGATGTTCACATGCGTGCCGCGCCCCGCCTGGTCGGGAAACACGACTCCCAGCTTCGCGGCAACCTCGCGATCCTCCGGCTTCTTCGAGCGCAGGAGGTTCACGTAGTAGTAGGTGTTGGACACGGCGAGCATCGCCTCGCCGGCCGCAGCCCCCTTGAGCTGGTCGGTGTCGCCGCCGCGCGGCGGACGCGCGAGGTTGGCCGCGACGCCCTTGGCCCAGGCCTCGGTCTTCTCGGGTCCCAGTGCGGCCAGTAGCGAGCCCACCAGCGACTGATTGTAGATGTGGCCCGACGGGCGGATCAGGATCTGGCCCTTCCACTTCGGATCGGCCAGCGCCTCGTAGGTCCTGGGCGCATCGGCCGCCGTCACCTTCTCCTTGTTGTAGAAAATCACGCGGGCACGCTTGGAGAAACCGAACCAGTTATTGTCGGGATCGCGCAGATGCGCGGGCACCGATTTTGCCAGAACGGCCGAATCGACCGGCTGCAAGAGGCCCGTCTCCCGCGCCCTCTCGATGCGGCCGGCATCGGTCGTGATGAGAAGGTCGCAAGGGCTCTTGTCGCCTTCGGTGCGAAGGCGCTGCACGAGGGGGTCGGGTTCGGCGTCGACCCGATTGATCTTGACGCCGGTGAGGTCGGTGAAATTCCCGTACAGGGCTTCGTCGGTGTTGTAGTGGCGGGCGGAATAGATGTTCAGGGTGCCTCCCTGCGCCCACGCGCGCCGCGCGAGAAACGCGCCGGTTCCAAAGGCCAGTCCGGTCCTTACGAGCGCACGTCTTTTCACGCCTTCCTCCGCTGCGACTGAGTATCAATGCCTGATACCACTGCGGATGGAGGTTCGCAATTCAAATGCGAATTATTCACACTTCCAAGCAAAGTTCGCACATCCCTTTGCGTCGAAAATATGGTTGGGGCTAACATTCGCCGAGGTGATCGCAGGAGTGACAACGTGTTGCTCGCTCAGGTCCTTGCCCATGTCATTGACGAAGGTCGACTGACCATCATCGACGAGGCCGGTCGGTCGTACCAACTCGCCGGTACCAAACCAGGCCCTTCCGTAAGCATGCGCGTTCATGACCGGTGGACGGGCGTGAGAATCGCGCTCCGTCCGAGACTGGCGCTGGGCGAAGCCTATATGGACGGCCGCCTGACCGTCGAGGAAGGCGACCTCTATGACCTTCTCGACCTTCTCGGACGCAACATCGCCGCCGTGGAAGCGACCCCGGCCGTGCGCTGGTCCTACACGCTTCAGCGATGGCTGCGCGCGCTCGAACAATACAATCCAGTCGGCAAGGCGCAGAAGAATGTCGCTCATCACTATGACCTGCGCGGTGAGCTCTACGACTTCTTCCTCGATCGCGACCGTCAGTATTCCTGTGCCTATTTCAGGACCGGCGCCGAATCGCTGGAGGTGGCGCAGGCCGACAAGAAGCGACACATCGCGGCCAAGCTGCTGCTGAAACCGGGACAGAAGGTTCTCGACATCGGATCGGGCTGGGGCGGCATGGGCCTCTACCTGGCCAAGGCTTTCGGCGTCGATGTCACCGGGGTCACGCTGTCGCGCGAACAGCACGCCGTCTCGAGTCGCCGCGCCGCCGAGGAAGGTGCCGCCGGGAACGTCCGCTTCAAGCTGCTGGACTACCGTCAGGAGTCGGGCCGCTACGACCGCATCGTCTCGGTGGGCATGTTCGAGCATGTCGGCTCAGCCCACTATCTCGAGTATTTCCGGAAGGTGAAGGAGTTGCTCGCCGACGACGGCGTCATGCTGCTGCACTCGATCGGCCGCATGGAGCCGCCGGGTGGAACCAATACGTGGCTGCGCAAATACATCTTCCCCGGCGGCTATACCCCGGCCCTCTCCGAGGTCATGGCGGCGATCGAGCAGGCCGGACTGTGGGTTACCGACATTGAGGTCCTGCGCCTGCATTATGCTGAGACCCTGCGCCAGTGGCGCGAACGCTTCCTCGCCAACCGCGACCGGATCAAGCAGCTTGCGGGCTACGACGATCGCTTCTGCCGGATGTGGGAATTCTACCTGGCCGGCTGCGAGGTGGCGTTCCGGTACATGAATCAGATGGTCTTCCAGATTCAGATCGCTCGCCGGCAGGATGCCGTGCCGCTCACGCGCGATTACATGGCGCCTGGAGAACGCCTGCGGAACGTGGCAGGCTCCATGGCGGCGGAATAGAGAGCTATCCTCGTTACGCTCGGGATATCTTTTTTCCGAACTCTTTGCGCTGGTGCCCCCTCCCATCTTGGGCAAAGACATTGTGATGGAGCCACTGAAAGAGTCCTCGAACGTCACCCGCCTGCCCGGCGCGGAAGATGTCCGCCTGCGCGAGCCGCCTCACAATTTCGAGGCGGAACAGGCCTTGCTGGGCGCCATTCTGGTGAATAACGCCGCCTACCAGCGTGTCGCCGAGTTCCTGCGCCCGGAACATTTCGCGGACCCCCTGCACGGCAAGCTCTTCGATTCGCTGACGCGCCTGATCGAGCGCGGTCAGGTCGTGAGCGCCGTGACGCTCAAGACCTACGTCGAGCAGGATCCGGCGATGAAGGAAGCCGGCGGTGCGGCATACCTCGCGCGACTCGCGGCCGCGTCCGTGCACGTGATCGACGCCGCCGCGTTCGGCCGGGCGGTGCATGACCTGTTTCTGCGCCGTCAGCTCATCGATCTCGGCGAGAACGTCGTGAATGGCGCCTTCTCCGGCGATGTGGACGAGACGGCGCTGCAGCAGATCGAAGTCGCCGAGAAGAAGCTCTACGACCTCGCCACGACCGGCCAGACGGAGGGCGGCTTCAAGCCCTTCCGCATGGCCCTCACCGAGGCCATGACGGCCGCCGAGGCGGCTTTTCATCGCGAGGGCAAGCTCACCGGCGTGGCCACCGGCCTGTTCAACCTCGACCAGCTGCTGGGCGGCCTGCACAGGTCCGACCTGCTGATCCTCGCCGGTCGTCCGTCCATGGGAAAGACCGCACTGGCGACCAACATCGCCTTCAATGCGGCGAAGGCCTATCGGGAGGAGATCGTCGACGGCCATCCCAAGGCCGTGGACGGCGCCGTCGTCGGCTTCTTCTCGCTCGAAATGTCGGCCGAGCAGCTCGCCACCCGCATGTTGTCGGAGCAGGCGGAGCTCTCATCGGAGAAAATCCGCAAGGGCGAGATGAACAGCACCGAGTTCGACCGGGTGATGAACGTCAGCCACGAACTCGAGCATCTCAATTTCTTCATCGACGATACGCCCGCCCTGTCGATTGCCGCGCTGCGCACGCGCGCCCGCCGGCTGAAGCGGACACATGGTCTCGGCCTGATCATCGTCGACTACCTCCAGCTGCTCAATCCGTCTGGAAAGAGCCGGCAGGAGAACCGCGTGCAGGAGGTCTCTGAGATCACCCGCGGCCTGAAGACGCTCGCCAAGGAACTGGATGTGCCGGTGGTCGCGCTGTCGCAGCTTTCCCGCGCCGTCGAACAGCGCGAGGACAAACGCCCGCAGCTCGCCGACCTTCGCGAATCGGGATCGATCGAGCAGGACGCCGACGTCGTCATGTTCGTCTATCGCGAGGAATACTATCTGACCCGGACCGAACCGGCGCGGCGGGCCGAGGAGAGCGACCAGAAATTCAACGAGCGCCATGACGCCTGGAAGCAGCGCTGCGAGGAGACCTACGGCAAGGCCGAGGTCATCGTTGCCAAGCAGCGTCACGGTCCCACGGGCATCGTGCGCCTGTCGTTCGAAGGCCAGTTCACCA
This sequence comes from Reyranella humidisoli, assembly GCF_019039055.1. Taxonomy (NCBI): domain Bacteria; kingdom Pseudomonadati; phylum Pseudomonadota; class Alphaproteobacteria; order Hyphomicrobiales; family Reyranellaceae; genus Reyranella; species Reyranella humidisoli. Next base: position 939,341 of record NZ_JAHOPB010000002.1, on the reverse strand, counting down.
AGTTCGGCAACCTCGATGGCGTTGCTGACGAGCCCGTGTCCGCGTTCTAAGGTCACTGCGTGTCAATTCCTGCCGACGACGAAGCCGCGCGACGCGCCGGGGCGATCCTTTCGATCGACCTCGGGGCGATCGCAGCCAACTGGCGCGGTCTGCGCGATGCCGGGCGGGCTACCGGCCGGCCGATCGACTGCGCCGCCGTCCTGAAAGCCGATGCCTACGGTACCGGGGCGGCCGTGGTGGGGCCGCGGCTGGCGGCGGAAGGGTGCCGCCAGTTCTTCGTCGCCCATATCGACGAGGGCATCGCGCTGCGCCGGGTTCTGCCCGAACCGCCGATCTACGTGCTGAACGGCCTGCTGCCAGGCACCGAGGGCGATTTCGTGGCGCACCGCCTCGTCCCGGTGCTCAACCACCTGGGCCAGCTCAACGCCTGGCGGGCAGCCGCCCAGCGCTTCAACCAGCCGCTCGACGCCGTGGTCCATCTCGACACCGGCCTGCACCGGCTGGGTTTCAGCGCGGAGGATGCGCAGGTCCTGATCAACGAGCGTGGCCGGCTGCGCGGCCTTCGGCTGGCCCTGATCATGAGCCACCTCGTCGCCTCCGAAGAGACGTCGAACCCGATCAACGGCGAGCAGCTTTCCCGATTCCGCACCTTCGTGCGGGCGATGCCGGGCGCGCCGACGTCGCTCGCCAATTCCTCGGGCATCTTCCTGGGGCCGGATTTCCACTTCGACCTCCTCAGGCCGGGCGCGGCGCTCTACGGCATCAATCCCCTGCCCGGTCAGGCCAACCCGATGCTGAGCGTCGTCACGCTGCGGGCGCATATCCTGCAGACCCGCCGCATCGATGCCTTCCAGACGGTGGGCTATGGCGGCGCCTGGCGCTCGGCACGGCCCAGCCGGATCGCCACGATTGCGCTGGGGTATGCGGACGGCTATTTCCGTAACCTCATCAACCGCACCCAGGTCCATCTTGCCGGACGCAACGTGCCCGTGATCGGCCGTATCTCCATGGACCTCGTGACCATCGACGTGACCGACGTGCCGGAAGCCGAGTGCCAGCCCGGTGCGATGGTCGAGGTGCTGGGGCCTCACCTGACCCCGGACGATCTTGCCGACCACGCCCGGACCAACGCCTACGAAGTCATGACGGCGCTCGGCCGGCGCTACCACCGCGCCTATGTCGACGGCTATGCCGACGCGGCGGTCGAGGAAGCGGGAGAAACGCCGTGAGCATCCCGCTGTTCACGGTCCTCGGCCGGATGACGCTGGCCTTCCTGGCGGCGATCGGCAGCGTCTCGGCCTTTGCCTTCCAGGCGATCCGGCAAGGTTTGCAGCCGCCCTATTATCGCCAGCAGATCCTTCGGCAGATCATGGAGATCGGCTACTACTCGCTGCCGGTGGTCGGACTGACGGCGATCTTCACCGGCATGGTGCTGGCGTTGCAGAGCTACACCGGTTTTGCGCGCTTCTCCGCCGAAAGCGCCATCCCCAATGTCGTCGTCGTCTCGCTGACCCGCGAACTGGGCCCTGTCCTCGCCGGCCTGATGGTCGCCGGCCGCGTCGGCGCAGCTATGGCCGCCGAGATCGGCACCATGCGCGTCACAGAGCAGATCGATGCGCTGACCACGCTGTCGACCGATCCGTTCAAGTATCTTGTCGTGCCGCGCCTCATCGCCGGCATCGTCACGCTGCCGTTCCTGGTCCTCATCGCCGACATCATCGGCGTGATGGGCGGCTTCCTGGTGGGCGTCTACAAGCTCGATTTCAACGATGCGGCCTATCTGCGCAACACGATGGACTTCCTCCAGTTCCAGGACGTGTTCTCCGGGCTGGTGAAGGCCGCCGTGTTCGGCTTCCTGATCACCCTGATGGGCTGCTACCACGGCTACACGTCGCGCGGCGGCGCCCAGGGCGTCGGCATGGCGACCACCAGCGCGGTGGTCTCGGCCTCGATCCTGATCCTGACGTTCAACTACTTCATCACCGAAGCCTTCTTCGCGCGCTGACCGGCCCCGCCCATGGCATCCCCCAAGATCTCGTTGCGCGGTGTCACCAAGGCCTTCGGCCCCAAGAAAGTGTTGCAGGGAATCGATCTCGACGTGGCGCCGGGCGAATCGATGGTGGTTATCGGCGGCTCGGGCACCGGCAAATCGGTGCTGCTGAAATGCATTCTGGGCCTGATGCGTCCCGACAGCGGCTCGATCAAGGTGGACGGCGAGGAGACGGCCGACCTTTCCAGTCGCGATCGGGCACGCGTCATGCGCAAGTTCGGCATGCTGTTCCAGGGCGGCGCCCTGTTCGACTCCCTGCGGGTCTGGGAAAACGTGGCGTTCGGCCCCATCCAGAGCGACGGCATGGCGCCCGATAAGGCCCGCGGGGTCGCCGTCGCCAAGCTGGGTGCCGTCGGGCTGGGACCGGAGATCGGCGATCTCTTCCCCTCCGAACTGTCGGGCGGCATGCAGAAGCGCGTCGCACTCGCCCGGGCCATCGCCCGCGAACCCGAGATCATCTTCTTCGACGAACCGACGACCGGCCTCGATCCGATCATGGCCGACGTCATCAACGACCTGATCGTGAAATGCGTCAGCGATCTGGGGGCCACCGCGGTGTCGATCACCCACGACATGGCGAGCGCCCGCAAGATCGGTCACCGCATCGGCATGCTCTACGAAGGCAAGCTGATCTGGCAGGGCCCCGTCGCCGACATCGACCGCTCGGGCAATGCCCATGTCGACCAGTTCATTCACGGCCGGGCCGAGGGTCCGATCCGGATGCAGGTCCGGAAGCTCTGAGCGTGGCGCGGCCGCTCAAGCGCTACGTCTGCCAGTCCTGCGGTGCCGTCACCACCAAGTGGAGCGGGCGCTGCGAATCCTGCGGCGAATGGAACACCATCGTCGAGGAATCGGCCCCCGCCCCGGGCCCTGCCGGAGGCGGGCTGGCACGGGGCGGCCGGGGCCGGCTGCTCGAATTCACCGGCCTGACCGGCTCGACCCCACAGCCGCCTCGCCTGAAGAGCGGCATCAACGAGTTCGATCGCGTGTGCGGCGGCGGACTGGTCGTCGGCTCGGCACTGTTGATAGGCGGCGATCCGGGCATCGGAAAATCGACTCTGCTGCTTCAGATGGCGGCCGCCCTCGCCAGACAGAACACCACCTGCGCCTACATTTCCGGCGAAGAGGCCGTCGACCAGGTCCGCCTGCGCGCCGAGCGGCTGGGCCTGGCGGATGCGCCCGTCCAGCTCGTGGCGGCCACGTCCGTGCGCGACATCGTGGCGTCCCTGGAAAGGCCTGAAGCCCCCAAGGTCGCCGTCATCGATTCGATCCAGACGATGTGGCTCGACACGGTCGATTCCACCCCCGGCACCGTGACCCAGGTCCGCGCCTCGGCGCAGGCGCTGGTCGAACTCGCCAAGCGGCGCGGCATAGCCGTCCTGCTGGTCGGCCACGTCACGAAGGACGGCGCCATCGCGGGCCCACGCGTACTCGAGCACATGGTCGACACGGTGCTCTATTTCGAGGGCGAGCGCGGCCACCAGTTCCGGATCCTGCGGACCGTGAAGAACCGCTTCGGACCGACCGACGAGATCGGTGTCTTCGAGATGTCCGACCGCGGCCTGGCCGACGTCGCCAACCCGTCCGCGCTGTTCCTGGCGGACCGGCGAGGCCACGTCTCCGGCACCTGTGTCTTCGCCGGCATCGAGGGCACCAGGCCGCTCCTGGTCGAGATCCAGGCACTGGTCAGCCCCTCCTCCCTCGCGACCCCACGCCGCGCGGTGGTCGGCTGGGATTCCAACCGTCTCGCGATGGTCCTGGCCGTCCTTGAGGCGCGCTGCGGCGTCACGGTCGGCGCCAACGATGTCTACCTGAACGTCGCAGGGGGCCTGCGGATCGGCGAGCCTGCAGCCGATCTCGCAGTCGCGGCGGCCGTGATCTCGTCGCTCGCCGACGAGCAGGTGCCGGGCGACATGGTGGTTTTCGGGGAAATCGGTCTTGGTGGCGAGGTCCGGCCAGTCGGACAGCGCGAGGCCCGCCTGCGCGAGGCGGCCAAGCTCGGCTTCCGCAGCGCGCTGATACCACAAGCCCGAGGAGGCTCCGGCCCGGCCCCGCGCCCCCCGGAGGGCATCGCCATTGACGAAATTGAGCATCTATCGGACCTTGTTGCGCGTTTCCAACCGGCCGATCGGCCACTAAAACGGGGCCGCCGCGAAGGCTCTTCGGATCGCAGGCGCGACCAGGATCAGGATTAGGGACAGAGAGAACGGGGTCGATGGAGCAACTGGGAATTACCGTTTTCGACGTCGCCGTGATTGCCGTGGCCGTCTTCGGAGCCGTGATCGGCATGTCCACGGGCTTCGCCCATGCCGTCCTCTTCATCGCCTCCTGGATCGGGGCGGGCTGGGTCGCTTGGCGCTTCTCCGCGGTCGTCCAGCCCGAGGTCGAGAAGCTCGTCGGCAGCACCGAACTGGCCTATTTCATCTCGATGCTGGCGGTATTCGTGGCCGCGCTGATCGTGTTGATCATGCTGACCAGCGTCCTTTCCCGCTCGATCCGCAGCAGCCCGCTCGGCAAGCCTGACAAGATCCTGGGTGCGGGGTTCGGCGTGCTCTGCGCCTGGGTGGCCATGGGCACGGCCTTCCTGTTCTACGGCTACCTGGGTCCCCGGCAGCTGCCGCCCGCGGTCGAGGGAGCGGCGAGTTTCCCCATGATCCGGGAGATGGCGAGCTTCGTGGAGCCGTATCTCCCGACCGGATTCCGCACCCGCCTGCAACGTCCGGGCATGGAAAGCGGCGTCATTGCCCCTTCGACGCGCCCCGCGCCCGCCACGTCGGCGCCGCCCAATGCGGCCCCTGCCTCGCCGCCGCCGGCCGCCGGGGAAACCAAACCGCCGCAGTGAGTTATACTTGATGGCGTCGGGGCGACACCCCAGCTATAACCCCGCCGTGCTAAGCACCCCGAAACGCTCCGACGACGACGACCTCGACAAATTTCACGAGGAATGTGCGTTGTTCGGCATCTACGGGACGTCGGATGCCGCCGCGCACAGCGCGCTGGGTCTGCATGCCCTGCAGCATCGTGGCCAGGAAGCGTCCGGGATCGTCACCTTCGACGGTCGTCACTTCCACAATCATCGCGCCGCCGGCCTGGTTGGGGACATCTTCGGCGCCCAGTCCGTGATGGAAAAGCTGGTTGGCTATTCCGCGATCGGCCACAATCGCTACGCCACGACCGGCGGATCCTCCGATCGCAACATCCAGCCCATCTTCGCCGATTTCGACTTCGGCGGCCTGGCACTGGCGCACAACGGCAACCTCACCAACGCCTACCTGCTGCGCAAGGAACTGGTCCGCATCGGCTGCCTGTTCCAGTCGACCACCGACACCGAAGTCATCAACCACCTGATCGCGCGCTCCAACTACTCGACCGTCGTCGACCGGCTGATCGACGCGCTCGGCCGTGTGAAAGGCGCTTACTCGCTCCTGCTGCTGACGAACGAGGCGCTGATCGGCGTCCGCGACCCGATGGGTGTCCGCCCGCTGGTGATCGGCAAGCTGGACGATGCCTGGATCTTCACGTCCGAGAGCTGCGCGCTGGACATCATCGGCGCCCGGTTCGTGCGCGACGTCGAGCCTGGCGAGATCGTGATCGCCGACGGCAGCGGCCTTCGCTCGATCAGGCCGTTTGCCAAGCAGCAGCGCCGTTTCTGTGTGTTCGAGCACATCTATTTCGCGCGCCCCGACTCGAAGGTCGAGGGCATCGGCGTCTACGACGCCCGCAAGCGCATCGGCAGGGAACTCGCCAAGGAGAGCCCTGTCGCTGCCGACGTCGTCGTCCCGGTGCCGGATTCCGGCGTTCCCGCAGCGATCGGCTATGCCGCCCAGTCGGGCCTTCCGTTCGAGCTCGGCATCATCCGCAACCACTATGTCGGCCGTACCTTCATCGAGCCGGCCGACCACATCCGCCATCTCGGCGTGCGCCTGAAGCACAACGCCAACCGCGCCCACATCGAGGGCAAGCGCGTGATCCTGGTCGACGATTCGATCGTCCGCGGCACGACCTCGATGAAGATCGTCGAGATGGTGCGCAACGCCGGCGCCAAGGAAGTGCACATGCGCATCGCCGCGCCGCCGACCACCGATCCCTGCTTCTACGGCATCGACACGCCGGACAAGGACAAGCTGCTGGCCTCGCGCTACGACGTGGCCGGCATGGCGAAGTTCATCGGCGTGGATTCGCTGGCCTTCGTCTCGATCGACGGCCTGTACCGCGCCATGGGCCTGCCGGGACGCGACGCCGCCTCCCCTGCTTTCTGCGACGCCTGCTTTACCGGCGACTACCCGATCGATCTCGACGACGCGCTCGGCGTCGAGGATCGGCAGCTCTCCCTCCTCGTCGAATCGGCCTGAGGCTCCCGCCATGACCGACGACAAAATCGGCCGCCTCGCCGGACGCGTCGCGCTGATCACCGGTGCGTCTCGCGGTCTCGGAGCCGCGACCGCCGTGGCCTACGCCGCGGAAGGCGCGCATTGCGTGCTGGTCGCGCGCACCGTGGGCGGGCTCGAAGAGGTCGACGACCGGATCAAGGCGGTGGGCGGCTCAGCCACGCTGGTGCCCCTCGACGTCACCGATGGCCCGGGAATCGACCGACTGGGCCTGGCGCTCTACGAGCGGTTCGGCCGCCTCGACATCCTGCTCGGCAATGCCGGCGTTCTCGGCACCCTCTCGCCCATGGGTCACTTCGAGCCTAAAATATTCGAGCAGGTGATGGCGGTGAACGTCACCGCCAACTGGCGCTTCATCCGGTCGATGGACCCGCTGCTGCGCCGTTCCGATGCCGGCCGGGCCATCTTCGTCACCTCGGGTGCATCCCGGCATATCCAGCCCTATTGGGGTGCCTATGCCGCCAGCAAGGCGGCGCTGGACATGATGGTCGGCATCTACGCTGCCGAAGTCGCGCATACGCCGCTGAAGGTCAATCTCTTCAATCCCGGCCCGACCCGCACCTTCATGCGGCGCGAGGCCTTTCCGGGAGAAGACGAGTCCCTGCAGATCCCGCCCGAAGCGCACGCCGAGTCGCTCATTCAGCTCGCGCTGCCGGCCTGCACGCTGAACGGCGAGTGGATCGCCGGCGACGAAGCAGTTCGGCATCGCTCCAGCGTGAATTGACGCTCCATTGCTTCCCCCTTCAGAGGGGGAAGTGCCCCGTCATACGGGGCGATGGGGTCATGGGCGTCGCAAAGCTTGTGACCCCTCCGTCGACGTAAGACGTCGACACCTCCCCATTTGAATGGGGAGGTGATTCCATTTTGCTCGGAAAGTCCCTAATCGGCCGCCATGTCCATGGTCGCCAGGATCTTCGGCGGCGACATCGGCAGGCTGTAGAAGCGGCGGCCGAGCGCGTTGTAGACCGCGTTCGAGATCGCGCCGAGCGGCGGCACGAGCGGAACCTCTCCGACGCCGCGCACGCCTTGGGGATGCTTGGGATTCGGAATCTCGAGGATCACCGAATCAAGCATCGGCAGGTCGGAGCTGACCGGCATGCGGTAGTCGAGGAAGCTCGGGTTATCGAGCTTGCCGTCCTTGTTGAAGATGTACTCCTCGCTCAGCGCCCAGCCGATACCCTGGGCGGCGCCGCCCTGGATCTGGCCTTCGACGTAGCTCGGATGGATGGCGCGACCGACGTCCTGGAAGGCCGTGTAGCGCAGCACCCGCACGATGCCGAGATCGGGATCGACCTCGACGTCGCAGACGTGCGTGGCGAAGCCGCCTTCGGCGCCCGTGGTGTTGAGCTGCTGGCCAGCGCCGATCGGGCCGCCGGTGGCGCTCGCCTGCGCGGCGATCTGGCCAAGGCTGAGCGGCTCGAACTTGCCGGCATTGTCGCCGGCCGGCCGGGCCTCGCCGTTCTCCCAGACGACCGCATCCGGGTCGATCTTCCAGATCTTGGCCGCGCGCTCGCGTAGCTGGGTGATGACCCGCTCCGTCGACTGCGTGACCACCATGGCCGAGGCGTAGGTCACGCGGCTGCCGCCCGTGAGGTTGCTGAAGCCGATGACACTGGTGTCGCCGATCAGCACCGACACTTTCTTGTAGTCGATGCCGAGGATTTCGGCGGTGATGTTGGCCGTCGAGGCGCGCGAGCCACCGATATCGGGATGGCCGGTGATCACGACCACCGTGCCGTCCTCGTTGATGTTCACCTGGGCGCTCGACTCGCCGCCGGCATTGAACCAGAAGCCCGAGGCCACGCCGCGGCCGTACAACATGCCCTTCTTCGACTTCGGCAGCGGCGTCGTGTAGTGCGCGTGCTTCCTGGCCTCCTCGATGGTCTCGACGAAGCCGATGCGCGGGAAGACCGGCCCGTGGGCGGCCTTGGTGCCCTGCCTGGCCGCGTTCTTCAGACGGAAATCCAGCGGATCCATCTTCAGCGCTTCAGCAAGCTCGTCCATGACGCACTCGACGCCGTAGGCGCCGATCGGTGCGCCGGGCGCGCGATAGGCCGCGACCTTGGAGCGGTTGGACACCACGTCGTAGCCGAACGAGTGGACGTTCGGGATGTCGTAGGGCGCGAAGGCGCAGCCCGCCGCACCGCGGATCGGCGAACCGGGCAGCGCGCCGGCCTGCAGGCAGAATGTGCCCTGAGCCGCCACCAGCTTGCCGTCCTTTGTCGCGCCCAGCTTGACCGTGCTGTAGGAGCCCGAGGTCGGGCCTGAGGCGTGGAACACCTCGCCGCGCGTCATCGTCATCTTCACCGGACGGCCGGACTTCTTCGCCAGGATCAGGGCCAGCGGCTCGAGGTAGATGATGGTCTTGCCGCCGAAGCCACCGCCGATCTCGGCGGGGATGGCGCGGATGTCGTTCTGCGGAAGGCCCGTCAGGTACGCGCACATGGCGCGGACCATGAACTGGCCCTGGCTGGAGCTCCAGATCGTGGCCTTGCCGTCGGAGACGCTGACCAGGCAGGCGTGCGGCTCGATATAGCCCTGGTGGACCGGCTGGGTGCGGAAGCTGCGCTCGATGACGACGTCGGCCTTGGCGAAGCCCTCGCCGACATCACCCAGCTTGTGCTCCAGCGTGCCGGCGATGTTCGACGGCTTGTCCTTGAACTTGATGAAGTCGTGCAGGATCGGCGCGTCGGGCTTCATCGCCTCCTCGACGTCGATCACGAACGGCAGCACCTCGTACTCGACCTCGATCAGCTTGCAGGCTTCCGCCGCGATCTTCTCGGTGGTCGCCGCGACCGCCGCCACCGGATGGCCGGCGAACAGCGCCTTTTCGCGCGCCATGACGTTGCGGCACATCCAGCGCATGTCCTGGATGCCCAGCATGACGGACTTATCGAGCGGGAAGTTCACGATGTCCTTCGCGGTCATCACGGCCTTCACGCCGGGATGGGCTTCGGCCTTGCTGGTGTCGATCGACTTGATGCGCGCGTGCGGGTGCGGGCTGCGCAACACCTTGCCCCAGATCATGCCGGGCATCGTCGTGTCGGCGGCATAGGCGGCACGACCGGTCACCTTGTCGGCGCCGTCCGGACGGACCGTGCGCTTGCCGATCCACTTGTTGTCGTTGGCGGTGTCGGGGGTCTCAGTGCTCCCAGTCGTGCTCATCGGGCGGCCCTCATGTCGGCGGCGGTATCCATCACGGCGCGGATGATCTTGTCGTAACCGGTGCAGCGGCACAGGTTGCCCGCCAGCCAGAAGCGGACTTCGTGCTCGGTCGGATCGGGATTGCGTTCGAGCAGCGCCTTGGCGGCCATGAGGACGCCCGGCGTGCAGATGCCGCACTGGAGTGCCGCCGACTCGAGGAACTTCTGCTGCAGCGGATGCAGCTCCTCGCCGGCCATGCCTTCGATGGTGCCGATCTTCTGGCCCTCGGCCTCGGCCGCCAGCATCAGACAGGAACAGACGATCCGTCCGTTCAGGGTGACGGTGCAGGCGCCGCAGTCGCCGGTGCCGCAGCCTTCCTTGGCGCCGGTCAGGCCGAGCGGTCCGCGCAGCACGTCGAGCATGCTCTGCTCGGCGTCGCACAGGAACTCCTGCGGCTCGCCGTTGATCGTGGTGGAAACGTGAAGCTTGGCCATGATCTTACTTTCCTCCCGCGCGTTCGGCGGCAATGAGTGCGGTGCGCTTCAGCAGGACGCCGGCGACCTTGGTGCGGTAGGCGATGGTGCCGCGCTTGTCGTCGATGGGACGGCAGGCGGCGCTGCACGCTGCAGCGGCCTTGGCGAGCGCAGCTTCGTCGAGCTTCGACCCGATGAGCGCCTTGGCGGCTTCCTCGACCAGGAGCACCGTCGGCGCGACCGCACCCAGGCCGACACGGGCCGCGGTACAGGTTCCCTTGTCGATCGTCAGGCTGACGCCGCAGCCGACGACGGCGATGTCCATTTCGGTCCGCGGAATCATGCGCAGGTAGGCGTCGCTCGAGCCCTTCGGCCGCGGCGGCAGGTTGAAGGCCACGACGATCTCGCCCGGCTCGAGATTGAGGCGGCCCGGCCCCTTGGGCACCTTCTCGACGGCCATCTCGCGGCGACCGTTCGGCCCTTGGATGACGACGATCGCCCCCGCCGCCACCATGGCCGGCACGCTGTCGCCGGCCGGCGAGCCGTTGCACAGGTTACCCCCCGCCGTGGCGCGGCCCTGGACCTGGGTGGAGCCGATCAGGTTGGCGGCCTCGACCACGCCCGGCCAGACCTTGCTGAGCTTCGGATGCTCGCGCAGCACCATGCCCGAGACGGCGGCGCCGATGCGGAAGCCGCCCTCCTTGGTTTCCTCAATGGAGGTGAGTTCGCCGATCTTCTTGATGTCGACGATGGTGCCCGGCGAGACGACGCCGTTGCGCATCTGGACCAGAAGGTCGGTGCCACCGGCCAGGATCCGGCCCGAGCCCGCCGCTGCGGCGAACGCCCGGATCGCCTCGTCCAGCGTCTTCGGCGCTACGTATTGGACATCCATTTTTGTTACCCCTTCATCCCGTCGGCGGCTGCGCTGCAGCTCGTTATTCGGCTTTGTTGGACACAAGCCTAGGGCAGCAGGTCGGTCGCGGGCAAGGCGCGTCTGGGCCACCGGCCGCGATGCGGCCCCGATGGACGCCCTCGGCGCACCCCCATCGGCTACCGCTGGGGCTTGCGACGCCCCTCGTAGGGGTTCTTGGGCTTGCGCATGCTGAGCCGGATCGGCACGCCCGGCATATCGAAATCGTCGCGCAACCGGTTCGTCAGGAACCGCAGGTAGTCGTTGCCGAGTTCCTGCGGCTGGCTGACCGAGAGGATGAAGGTCGGCGGCCGGCGCTTGATCTGGGTCATGAAACGCAGCCGGATGCGGCGGCCGTTGCTGGCCAGCGGGGGCGGATGGAGGGTCTCCATCTCGCGCAGCCACCGGTTGAGCTTGGGTGTCGTGACCCGCTTGTTCCAGATCTCGTAGGTCTCGAACACCTTCGGCAGCAGCCGGTCGACGCCGCGGCCGGTCAGCGCCGAGAAGCCGACGATGGCCACGTCCTTGACCTGTGCAAACGACATTTCGAGGCGATCGCGCAGCTTGCGCCATTGCTTCGCGGAGCCCGACTGGTCGTCGGCCAGAAGGTCGGTCTTGTTGACTGCGATGACGAGCGCCCGGCCCTCCTCGATCACCCAGCCGGCGATGTTGAGGTCCTGCTTCTCGGCCATGTCGGCCGCGTCGAGCACGACCACCACCACGTCGGCGAGCCGGATCGTGTCGAGCGAATCGGCCACCGAGGCGGCCTCCAGCTTGGCGTCGATCCGGCTGCGGCGACGCATTCCCGCCGTGTCGACCAGGCGTACCGGACGGCCTTTCCACTCCCATTCGACGCGAATCGAGTCGCGCGTGATGCCGGCCTCGGGTCCGGTGAGGACACGCTCTTCCCCGACCAGCCGGTTCAGCAGAGTCGACTTACCGACATTGGGACGACCGACGATGGCCAGTAGCAGCGGCCGGCCTTCCGGCACGTCGTCGAGATCGGGGTCCACCACCTCGGCATCCGCCACCTCGTCCTCGTCGGGCATCGGCTCGACGTGACGGCCAAGAGCCTCGTGAAGGTCACTCAATCCTTCGCCATGTTCGGCCGAGACCGGGATCGGCTCGCCCAACCCGAGACCGTGCGCCTCGGCCAGCCCCTGCTGCCCGGCACGTCCCTCGCACTTGTTGGCGACCAGAATCACCTTGGCCGAGCGCTTGCGCAGCCAGCTCGCGAAGCTTTCGTCGAGTGGCAGGATGCCCGAGCGGGCGTCGATCAGGAATAGAACCACGTCGGAGCTCTCGATGGCGCGCTCCGTGAAGCGGCGCATGCGCGCCTCGAGCGCCTCGCCGCCGGCTGTCTCCCAGCCCGCCGTGTCGAGCAGCATGAACGCGAGATCGCCCAGTTGCGCGGGCTGCTCGCGAATGTCGCGCGTCACCCCCGGCGTATCGTCCACGATGGCGCGGCGGCGGCCGACCAGCCGGTTGAACAGCGTGGATTTTCCGACGTTCGGCCGCCCGACGATGGCGACCCGGCGCAAGCCCTGGGCCGGGGGGCTTTGATCAGCGGAGGGCAACGAGTCGCCCGGAATCGGTCAGGATGTAGATCGTCCGGTTCGCGATGACGGGACCGAGGCGCACCCGGTCGCGCACATTGATCTTGCCCAGCACCTCGCCCGTGTAGGGCGAGATGGCCAGCAGGTCGCCCAGCGAGCTGGTAAGCAGCAGGCGATCTCCCGCCAGCACCGGACCGCCCCACAGAACGGGGGTGCGGGCCTTCGCGTCCTCGTATCGCGTGAGCGGCGTGACCCAGCGGACCTTGCCGGTGTCCCGGACCATGGCCACGATGTCGGCATTGCCTGTCATCAGGAAGACGAAGCGCCCCGCCGTCCACGGCGTCTGGCTGCCACCGATGTTGCGGTCCCACTGACGTTGACCCGAGCGGAGATCGATACCGGCGACCTGCCCGGCCGAGCCCATCGCGATCACGAGGCCGCGGTCGATCACCGGCCGCCCGCGAATGTCGGCGAGGTTGCCGAAGGCGCGGATGTCGGCTCGCGCGCCGATCAGCGATTCGTTCCAGACGGGGCGGCCATTGTCGATACGCAGCGCCACCAGCTCACCCGAGGTAAAGGGCGCGACGACGTAGTCGCCGGAACCGGCCGGACTATTGCCACCGACATACCCTGCCGTTTCCTGGAGGCCGGCGAACTGCCAGAGATCGGAGCCATCGGAGGCGGCAAGCGCATGCAGCTTGTTGTCGATGGCGATGACGAAGACGCGGTCGCCGAACACCAGCGGCGAGCCCCGCACCGGTGCGCTGACGACCGAGTTCCAGTCCTCCTTGCCGGTCGCCGGATCGAGCGAATAGACCATGGCGAAGCCGGTCGTCACGAAGAGCCGGCCGCCATAGTAGGCAAGACCGCCGCCGAACTCGTCGGAGTCGCGGGCTTTCTCCGGCGAAAGCGAAACCCGCCACAGCAAGGCGCCGGTGTCGGCGTTGAAAGCCGAGACCGTGCCCTGGGCGTCCTTGGCAAACACCTTGCCCTCGGCGACGACGGGAGGCGTGGTGAGAATGCGCGTCCCGCTGCTGCCCGAGCCGACGTCCGCCGTCCAGATGACCTGGGGCGAGTCGCTGATCGCCAGGTTGTGCATGGCGTTGTTCGGGAAGCCTCCCGACTGCGGCCAGGAATCGTTGACCGTCGGCGGTGGCAAGACGACCTGCAGGCCCGCCACGTCGCTGTCGGCTTCGAGATCCTTCCGGTCGCCCAGCACGGAAACCCGTTCGCCCGGGAGCGGGGTTTTCCTCTTGTCGAAGATATCGCAACCCGAGAGGGCGCTCACCATCAGGACGGCGGCGAGAAGAAGACGGGGATTGGCCACACGCACTACGCTCGACATCGGACTACTTCGCCTCCGCGCCGCCGTGGAGATTGAGCATCGCCGAGACCCGCTGGGACGTGCCCTGGGGTACGGCGGGATCCTTGGCGATCTCGTTCCACAGTTCCTTCGCGCGCTTGGTGTCGCCCTTGCGGGCGGCCAGCATCGCCTGGAGCTCGCGCACGCTCAGACGGAACGGACGATCCGGTCCCGCGAGGGGCTCGAGCTTGCCGACCATCTCTTCGGCCTTGGGCGTATCGATGCTCTTGTAAGCCGCGATCACCATCGCAAGGTCGCTTAGTTCGGAAGCCGACAGCTTCGGCGCCACGGTCGCGAGCGCGGTCACCTGCTCCTCCAGCGTCGGCAGAAGCTGGGCTGCCGCGAGGGCCGCCAGCGAGCGGTAGGGCTGGAGGGCGTTCGCTCCCTGCTTCTCGAGCTCTGCGCGCGCCGCCGCCGGATCCGTCGCGATCTGCGCCAGCGCCGACGAATAGGCGGCACTGGCCGCGGCACGCTGGGACTGATCGTATTGCCGCCAGCCGACGAATCCCGTCACGGCCACGACGACGGCGACGGCACCGGCAACGACCCAGGTCCCGTAACGGCTCCACCATTCCTTCATCTCGTCCTTGCGGACGGCTTCGTCGATTTCATGGAACGCGGCGGAGTCGGACACAGAGTGCTCCCGGAATATCGCGAAATATCAACAGCTTCAGCGGCGGTTCATAGCCCCCTACCCTCGTTTTGGCAAACAACGGAATGGGGTCGGGGCGGCGCTTTACCCCCACCGGCGGTTCTGCAAGTATTCACACGACTGACATGTTTGAAGTCACGGTGGCATGAACAACTTGTACCGTTTGGCCGATCAGCGCGCCCGACGCCGGATTGTCTCATTCGACAAGCGGGAACTGTCGCGACTCCTGGGTCTCTACAGCATGCGTGTGGCTTCCGGTGAATGGCGCGACTACGCCATCGATTTCCGGCCGGGCATGGCCGTTTTCTCCATCTTCCGCCATACCGCCGAGCAGCCGCTGTACGCGATTGCCAAGGTGCCCGGGGGCGGTAGCGGCAGCGGCTACATCGTCTACAACGGACCGCGCAAGCTCGCGCACGGCGATACGCTCGAAGACGTCCTTCGCGTCTTCGAGCGCAAGCTCAAGCTGCTGCTGGGTTGACGCTACTTCTTCGGCGTCGTGGCGGCGCCGATGCCGGCGCCGACCGCCGTGCCCACGAGGACAGGCGCCACAAGCGGCCAGCCGGCAATCGCGCCGACCGCAAGGCCGGTGCCGGCGCCGATGGCGCCACCGGTAACGGCGCGTTCGCCCCAAGTGTCGCCGCAAGCGGAAACCGACAGGGCCAAAGGCAGCGCGAGGACAGCAACGGCAGCGATTTTCATTTCAGACCTCGAATAAAGAGGAGGCACGACCTGAACAGTCGCGGGAAATCAATTTTCTTGTCCATTTAAGGACTTATGGGGCAATCTTTGGATATTTCGCCTCAAGAGTCAATAATGTCATTTAGTATATTGATTTATAACGATTTAATATCCCGTTTGTTCCGTCGTCGAGAGGAAGCGAGATGAATTTGGCTGGCAAGTATCGCGACAGCCTGCCCCAGGCCGCCGGCACCCTCTTCCTGACCGACGGCGGCATCGAGACCTGCCTGATCTTCCACGATGGGCTGGAGCTTCCCCTGTTCGCCGTCTTTCCGCTTCTGCGGGATCCGAAGAGCCGTCCGCTCCTGATCCGGTATTATGAGCGCTACATCGAGATCGCCCACGCGCATGGCACCGGCTTCATCCTCGAGAGCCCGACCTGGCGAGCCAGCGCCGACTGGGGCGCCAGGCTAGGCTATTCGGCCGCAGACGTTGCAGCGCTCAACGTCGAGGCGATCGGGCTCATGCACGAGCTGCGAAAGGCCCATGAGACCCCATCCTCGCCGATGGTGGTCAGCGGCTGCATCGGCCCCCGAGGCGACGGCTACGTCGCGGGCGAGGTCATGCCGGAGGACGCCGCGGAGACCTATCACGCGCTGCAGGTCTCAGCCTTTGCCGAAGCCGGCGCCGACATGGTGACCGCCATCACCATGACCAATACGAATGAGGCCATCGGCATCGCGCGCGCAGCACGAAAAGCCGGGATGCCGGTGGCGCTCTCTTTTACCCTGGAGACGGATGGTCGATTGCCGACCGGGCAGACGCTGCCCGAGGCGATCATGCTGGTCGACGAGGCGACCGCGAACGGTCCGGCCTATTACATGATCAACTGCGCCCACCCCAACCACTTCGACGGCGTGCTGGGATCGGACCTGGCCTGGACGCGGCGCATCCGCGGAATTCGCGCCAATGCCTCGCGCCGCAGCCACCAGGAACTGAATGACTCACCCGATCTCGACGCCGGCGATCCGGTCGAGCTGGGAAGCCAGTATCGCGACCTCGTGCAGGCGCATGCGCAGTTGAACGTGCTGGGCGGCTGCTGCGGCACGGACCACCGTCACGTCGAAAGCATCGCCCTCGCCTGCAAGCGGGTCGCCGGGACGACCTAAGCCTTGGTGAGCGTCGCGTACTGCTCGGGTTTGAAGCCGACCAGCAGCTTGCCGCCCGCCTCCAGCACCGGCCGCTTGATCATCGAGGGCTGGGCGATCATCAGGGCGATCGCCTTTGCTTCCGTCAGCCCTTCCTTGTCGTTGTCAGGCAGCTTGCGGAAGGTCGTGCCGGCGCGGTTCAGCAGTGCCTCCCAGCCGACTTTCTTCGCCCATCCTTCGAGACGGCCGCGATCGATGCCGGCCGTCTTGTAGTCGTGGAAATCGCAGGCGACGCCCTTCTGGTCGAGCCAGGCGCGCGCCTTCTTCATCGTGTCGCAGTTCTTGATTCCGTAGATCGTGGTCATGCGCCCACGATCCCGAAGTCAGGGCTGGACGTCCAGCCCCTTGTAGAGGGCGGCACTGTAGATACCGTGCGAGCGCACGTTCTTGATGCTCTTCTTGGCGACCAGGAAGAGCCTCGAATGTGCCGCCGGGATCATCAGTGCCTCGTCATGAACGCGACGCTGGATCTCCTTGAAGAACTTCTCGCGGTCGGCGTCGTTCGTCGCCGTGCGCCCGGCATCGAGGATGCGGTCGGTCTCGGCGTCGTTCCACATCATGCGATTGGGAACCGGCCGGTTCTTGGAATGATAGTACAGATACATCTGGTCGCCGGCCGAGGTGTAGGGCACCGACAAGGTCCAGATGTCGTAGTCCTGCTGGGCGATCTTCTGGAAGAAGACCGTGGGATCCCAGGTCTGGATCTTGATGTCGATGCCGACCGTGCGCGCGGCGCCCTGCAGCACCTCCGACAGCTTGGGATTCTGTCCCACCGTGTAGGAATACATCAGCAGTTCGAGTTTCTTGCCGTCCTTATGGCGGAAGCCGTCGGCTCCCATCGTCCAGCCGGCCTCGTCGAGCAGCTTCTTCGATTTCTCGTGATCCCGCTTGGTCAGCACGTCGAGCGTCGCCGGCTCGAAGTCGAGTGCCTTGGGATGGACCAGCGACCGTGCCGTCTCGGCCTGGCCGAAGAAGATCGCCTTGTTGATCTCCTCGCGGTCGACGAGATGGGCGAGCGCCTGGCGGACGCGCTTGTCCTGCATGTTCTCGCGCGTGCTCTTCAGGCCCCAGTAGAACATCGCAAAATCGGCGGTCGGCTCGTAGACCGCGAGGTTGGGTGCCTTCTTGAAGGTCTCGATCGCCTGCAGCGGATTCCAGTGGCAGAAATCGGCCTGCCCCGAGAGCATCGTGGCGATGCGCGTCGTCTCTTCCGGGACGATGCGCCAGATCATCTTCTCGTACTTCACCGGGCCCTTGTTGGCGTAGACGCCGGTCGGCCCCCACTTGTAGGCATCGTGCCGCTTCAGCACGAGTTCCTTGCGCGGCTGCCAGCTTTCCCAGCAGAGCGGCCCCGTACCGTCGAAGCCCTTGACGCCGAAATCGGCGCCGAGTGCCTCGACATTGTCCTTGTTGATGATCGTCGCGGCGAAATTCGTCAGGTCGACCAGCAGTTCGGAGTGCGGCCGCTTCAGCTTGTAGACGAGCGTGTACGGGTCGGGCGCGGTCAGGCTGTCGATCTCGCCCAGTCGCCAGTAGAAGGGCCAGCGCGCCGAGGGATCGGCCAGGCGGGTAAAGGAATAGATGACGTCGGCCGCGGTGAACTTCTTGCCGCTGCAGAACGTGACATCGCCACGCAGCGCGAACGTGTAGGTGAGACGGTCGTCGGAAATCGTCCACGACTTGGCGAGCAGCGGATGGACCTTCTTCAGGTCCCAGTCGAGCGCGACCAGCGTGTCGCCCATCATGAACATGGGATGCCCCATGCCGCTCGACGTATTGTTGTGCGGGTCGTACTTGGGGGCATCCTGCGAGCGGATGTTCACGAAGATTTGTGCAGAGGCCGGCATCGCGAGCGCGCACCAGCCCAGCACGAGCGCCAACACGGCGCCCGTAGCTCCCTTGATCATGTCGCTTCCTCCCACCGGTGTAGTCCCGGTTGAGGGGTGAGCCTATCCCTGGTCGAGCAGACCGCCAAGCGGCTCGACGGCCGCCGTACGGTTTGCTTAAAGTCCAGCCATGCCTATCGAGTACACGATCGACCACGCCAAGCGCTTCGTCCACGCCCGTGTTCTGGGAGTCATCGCGCTGAAGGATATCGAGGACTTCACCGACAAGGTGGTCGCGGCAGACGCCCTCACCTATCGCAAGCTGTTCGATGCCACTCAGGGAGACGGGACCTACACGGACGACGACGTCATGTCTTTGGCGGCTCGGGCGGCCGCCTATGCGAGTCTCGCGAAAAGGGGCCCTCTCGCGATCATTCCGCGCCCCGGCATGGGAGCGGAACTCGCGAAGCGCTATGTCAATCTTGGCAAGTTCACGGGCGAGGCCCGCATCTTCAACTCGGTCGATGATGCCCTGGCATGGCTCGAGTCTCAGTCGGACCTGCCCGCTCCCGAGGCCTGATCAGAGAACCGCGCTTTCGCGCTCGAGCCTGCGAAGCGCCGCCGGAACCTGGTCATCTTCGGCCGGCTGGTAGACCACGCTGAACAGCGTCCGCGCCTTGGCGAGTGCCTCGCCGAAGCCCTTCTGCTCGCTCTCGAACGAGTTGAAGCCGCAGCGCAGCATGAACCCGATCTGATCCTGCAGTACGCCGCCCGTCGCGCGCAGTTCGCCGCGATAGCCAAGGCGGCCTCGCAGCAGGCGGGCCTGGCTGTAGGCACGGCCGTCGCTGAACTTCGGGAAGTCGAGCACGATCAGGCGCAGGCGGCCGACATGCGGTGCCAGATCCTCGACCGGATCGGTGTTGGCCAGCGAGACGGCCGGCCATTCGGGGCGCGACTGCCACTCGCCGAACGGGAGGGCGACGTAGGATGCGGGCAGGCCTTCTTCGCTAAACAGCGGCATAGACTCTCTCCTTGAAAGGCTGGGCGCCGATGCGCCGGTAGGTATCGACGAAACGCTCGCCTTCCTGGCGGGCGTCGAGATAGGTGCCGACAAGCTCGTCGACCGCTTCGACCACCTTGTCGGCGGTGACGGCCGGTCCGAGGATCGTGCCGATCGCCGTCCTGCCGAAGTCGACATCGCCGCCGAGGCTGATCTGGTAGAGCTCGACGCCGTTCTTATCGACGCCGAGGATTCCGATGTGGCCGACATGGTGATGGCCGCAGGCGTTGATGCAGCCCGAGATCTTGATCTTGAGATCGCCGATGTCGTGCTGTCGCGCGAGGTTCGCGAAATGCTCCGAGATGCGCTGCGCCACCGGGATCGAGCGCGCATTGGCCAGCGCGCAATAGTCCAGGCCCGGGCAGGCAATGATGTCGGTGATCTTGCCGACATTGGCTTCGGCGAAGCCCAGCGTCTGCAGCGACCGATAGACCTGAGGCAGGTCCTCGACCGCGACGTGGGGGAAGATCAGGTTCTGTTCGTGGCTGACCCGCAATTCGGCCTGGCTGTAGGCCTCGGCGATGTCGGCGACGCCGTCCATCTGCGCAGCACTCGCGTCACCCGGCGGCGCGCCGGCCGGTTTCAGCGACGCGGTCACGATGGCGTAGCCCGGCACACGATGCGGCGCGACGTTGGACTTGAGCCAGAGCGCGAAATCCGGATCGGTGAGACGCTGCGCTTCGACCGGGCCTGAAATCGCGGACCGCGCCGGCAGGTCCGGCGGCGCGAACTGGCGAGTGATCGCCTCGATCGTCGCGGCCGGCAGCGCCAGCGCACCGTCGCGCATCGCGGCATATTCGGCCTCGACCTCTTCGCGCATCTTCTCGACGCCGACTTCGTGCACCAGGATCTTGATGCGCGCCTTGTAGAGATTGTCGCGCCGGCCATAGCGGTTGTAGACGCGGAGGGTCGCCTGGAGATAGGCGAGCAGTTCGCTCTTCGGCAGGAACTCGCGCAGGGTCTTGCCGATCATCGGGGTTCGGCCGAGGCCGCCGCCCACGATCACCTCGAAACCCACCTCGCCCTGCTCGTTCCGCCACAGGCGCAGGCCGATGTCGTGCACGCGCACCGCGGCGCGGTCGTTGGGCGAGCCGGTGATGGCGATCTTGAACTTGCGCGGCAGGAAGGTGAACTCGGGATGCAACGTCGACCACTGGCGCACGATCTCGGCCCAGATGCGCGGATCCTCGATCTCGTCGATCGCGGCGCCGGCGTAATGATCGGCCGTCACGTTGCGGATGCAGTTGCCGGACGTCTGCATCGCATGCATGTCGACTTCGGCCAGCGCCGCCAGCGCGTCGGGCGCGTCCTCCAGCCTGATCCAGTTGAGCTGCAGGTTCTGGCGCGTCGTGAAGTGGCCGTAGCCGCGATCGTACTTGCGCGAGATGTCGGCGAGCTTGCGGAGCTGGCGCGAGGACAGCGTCCCGTAGGGGATGGCGATCCGCAGCATATAGGCGTGGAGTTGCAGGTAGAGGCCGTTGTGAAGGCGGAGCGGCTTGAACTGCTCCTCGGTCAGCTCGCCGGCCAGTCGGCGGCGCACCTGGTCGCGGAACTGGTCAACCCTCTCGGAGACCAACGTGCGGTCGTAGTCGTCGTACCGGTAGAAGTGGGTATCAGGCATAACGCACCGCGTCGGCGGCGATGGCGTCGAAGGTGAGGCCCGAGGCACGAATCTTCTCGCGCAGGGAGAGCGGCTCGACCGTGCCGTCGTCGTCCTCGGTCACCGCCACCAGGAACGGATCGATCACGGTGAAGGCCTCGGCCCGCGCGCGCTCGAGCAGAATCTCGGCGCCGCGCACGTCGCGGGCCAGGGCGGCGCGCTCCAGCCGGTCGGTCCACTGGCCGGAATCGTCGAGCCAGACGACCATACCGTCGACCAGGCGGTTCGCGGACGCGACCTGGAGGTCGCCGGTGAGATTCTTGGCCATCAGGACACCTTTGCGAGCGGCGGGGTCTCGACCGCGACGGCATAGGCCGCGACGTCCCCCACGATGATGAGGCTGGGTCCGCCGCCCTGGACATGGACGGCTGCCAGACGCGCCAGGTCGGCGAGCCGGCCCGTGGAAACGAACTGATCGGCGCGCGTGCCGTTCTCGATGACGGCGACCGGGGTGGCCGGATCCGCCCCCGCCTCCAGCAGACGATCGCGCACGGCTGGCGCTTCGGTCGCGCCCATGTAGATCGCGAGCGTGTGGCCCTCGGCAGCGAGCGCCGGCCATGCCACGGGCTTGCTGCCCACGGCGCTGTGGCCACTGACGAAGGTCAGGGCGGAGGCATGATGGCGATGGGTCAGTGGGATGCCGGCCGAGGCCGCGCACCCCAGCGCCGCGGTGATGCCCGGCACGATCGTGTAGGCAATTCCTGCGGCCCGAAGCGCATCGACTTCCTCGCCACCGCGACCGAACACGAACGGATCGCCTGCCTTCAGGCGCACCACGGTCTGGCCGGCGCGCACGCGACGCACCAGTTCGGCATCGATGTCGGCCTGGGCCCAGCTCGGGCGGCCCATGCGCTTGCCGACGGAAACGATCTCGGCGTCGCGGCGCGCACGGTTCAGCACCGCGGGCGACACGAGGTCGTCGTGAAGGACGGCGTCGGCTTCCTGCAGGAGCTGAGCGGCCTTGAGAGTCAGGAGATCGGGATCGCCGGGACCGGCGCCAACGATATGGGCAATGCCGGCCGAACCGGTCTGGCGACGCGCGGCATCTAGTTCACCGAGGGCCACGCGACGCGCGCCGGCCTCGTCGCCGGCCAGCGCGAGACGCGCCGCCGGCCCCTCGACCAGGCGGCGTAAGAAAGCGCGGCGGCGAGCGGGATCGGCGATCAGCGCATTCACCTGCTCGCGAAAGGTCACGGCCAGGCTCGCCAGCGTTCCAATACGCTCCGGCAGCACCGCCTCGATCCGGCCGCGCAATACGCTCGCCAGCGTGGGCGACGCGCCGCTTGTCGAGATCGCCACCACGACTCCGTCGCGGTCGACGATGGCCGGCATGATGAAGTCGCAAAGCGTGGGCCGGTCGGCCACGTTCACGGGCACCCCCGCCGATTTGGCCAGGCGCTGGACCATGATGTCCTTCGCTTCGTCGGCAGTCGCTACAAACGCCGCGACGGCTCCGTGAAAGTCTTTTGCCGTGATCGAATGGGTGTCGAGGTGCTGCACATCGGCGCCCGCCGACCGGGCCAGCTTCACGCGCAGGTCCGCCTTTGGCCCCTCGCCGATCACCACGACCTTCCGGCCGGCCAGATCGAAGAAGAGCGGCAGATGCTTCACGACACGGCCGCGCGCAGCACCACGTTGAGCGCGAGCATGCCGAATGCCTGGGAGATCGACAGGACCCAGAGGGAGGCTTCGGACTTGGGGAGGAATTTGGACATGCTGGCACCCGCCTTTGATCTGGCGATTCCTCGCATATCCGCCACGAAGTGAGTTTCCGAAGGTTGTTCCGAAGGGAGCAATTCCTGCCGTTCAAGGGCAGCAGAAGGAAATTTTTATCGCCCTTGAAGCCGCCCCTTCCCACCCCAAATCTCCGTCGTTCCCCGCGCCCATCCGGGGCGGGGACGTCCAACATCGCTCAAGAGAGGATGATCAAATGCGCACCGTCGACTATTCCCCGTTCTATCGCGCCACCGTCGGCTTCGACCGGGTCTTCGACCTGCTCGACTCGGTGGCCAGCCAGTCCGGCGCCAACGGCTACCCCCCGTACAACATCGAAAAGGCCGGCGATAACGCCTACCGGATCGTGATGGCGGTTGCGGGCTTTGCTGAAGCCGAGCTGAACGTGACCCAGAAGGAGAACGAGCTGCTGGTCACCGGCCAGGCCGCGCCGAGCGAAGGCCAGGACGAGAAGCAGTATCTCTATCGTGGCATTGCCGGCCGCAACTTTGACCGCCGCTTCCAGCTCGCCGACCATGTGAAGGTCACGGGCGCGAAGCTCGCCAACGGCCTGCTCACGATCGAGCTGCAGCGTGAGATCCCGGAGGAGAAGAAGCCCCGCGCGATCCCCGTCCAGGCCGGCCAAGCGGCTCTCACCCACTAAGCAGGTAGCAGCCTGCTGTCTCGAAGGGGCGTCGCGGGAAACCGCGACGCCCTTTCTTTTAGCTACGGGCCGGAGCGGTACCCCGGCCCGCTTTCGTCCTACTTGGCGTACTTGCCAGTGAGCTGCGGCGTGTGCGGGCCCTCGCCGCCCTTTTCCTTGTGCTGCAGGCGGGTGGTGCGAGCCCAGGTGCGCTTCAACTCATCCTTCACGTTGAACTTCAGCGTGCCGATCTTCTCCACCGTCAGCTCAATCCTGTCGCCGTCCATGAAGGAATGGAGGCCGCGATGATTGGTGCCGGTAGCGACGATGTCGCCAGGCTCCAGCGTGTGGATCGAGCTGACCCACTCGATGATGCGCGGGATGTGGTGCGCCATGTCGGACGTGTTGAACTTCTGCATGACCTCGCCATTGTTGGTCAGCGTGATGTTCAGGTTCTGTGGGTCGGCGATCTCGTCGGCGGTGACGATGCAGGGACCGATCGGCGCGAACGTGTCGCGCGACTTCATCTGGAAGAACACGTTGCCCGGCGGCGGCAGGCCGCGGGCCGAGCCGTCGATGAAGCAGGTGTAGCCGAAGATGTGCTTGAAGGCGTCGGCCTGGGTCGCCCGCGTGGCCCGCTTGCCGATGACCAGCGCCATCTCCGCCTCGCCCTCAAAGATCGTGGCCGGCGCATCCGGCAATACCATCGTGTCACCGTCGCCGATCACCGCGGTCGCAGCCTTATGGAAGGCGTTGATGGCGGGCTTCTCCGGCAGCGTGCCGTCTTCCATGTAGTTTACGGCCATGCAGACGATGTTGCCGGGCTTCGGCACCGGCGGACGCAGCCTGACGCCGGACAGGGCCACACCCTTGCCGTCGGCAGCAGCCTTCTCGACCTTGGCTTTGTAGGAATCCCATTTGGCGATCAGGCCGATGATCAGGTCCCGCGAATCGAGGTGCGGTATGTCCTTCACGGCGTCCGTCACGTCGACGACCTGGTCGCCCTTGATGACACCCAGGCGATAGTCGTTGAAATAGCAAAGCTTCACTTCTTCTCTCCCTCTTAAAAAATTCTCTCGGCGGTGACCGCGGCCACCGTTTCCCGCTTTTCAGGATCGGACGGTGGGTCTAGCGTTCCTCCAAAGAGCGGAGGAAACAATGGCCGTAATCAAGGCTGCGGAATTTGCCTGGCCCCGGATGGAGGCGCCCGATCTCGACCAGATGGAGGAGTTCCTCACCCATTTCGGCCTGGTCCGTTCCGAGCGCACACCGGACGCGCTCTACATGCGCGGCACCGACGATCACCACCACCTGCACGTCACGCACAAGGGCGACACGAAGTTCATCGGCTTCGCCTATCACGCCGCCGACGAGGACGACCTGAAGCGGCTCGCGAAGCTGCCGGGCGCCTCGGGAATCGAGACGATCGACGAGCCGGGCGGCGGCAAGCGCGTGCGACTGACCGAACCCAACGGCTACCAGATCGAAGTGGTCGCCGGGCAGAAGCGCGTCGAGCCCGTCAAGGTCGCCCGCGACGAGCACAACACAGCTCGCGAACCGGGACGCCGCGTGGGGCGCGTGATGCGCCTCGGCAAGTCGCCCACATCGATCCAGCGCATCGGCCATGGCGTGCTCTCCTCGCCCAAGGTAACCGAGACCGTGGCGTGGTTTCGCGAAACGCTGGGCATGATCCGCTCCGACGACGTCTATGTCGGCGAAAAGGACAACATCATCGGGTCGTTCAACCGGCTCGACCGCGGCGATGCCTATGTCGATCACCACGTCTTCTTCTGCAATCACAACACTCGGGCCGGTCTGAACCATGTGTCCTACGAGGTGCAGGACATCGACTGCGTCTTCCAGGATCACGAATACATCAAGCGGCTGGGCAAGTACGACCATATGTGGGGCATCGGCCGCCATCTTCTGGGAAGCCAGGTCTACGACTACTGGTGCGATCCCTGGGGCCGCGTCCACGAACGCTGGGCAGATACCGACCGGCTGAATGCAGCCAATGGCGGCAACCTGCTCAGCGCCGAGGAAGGCTTCCAGTCGCAATGGGGCGACCGGCCGCCCGACCGTTTCCTGGGCCACGCCAGCCCCTGAGGCCGTCACCTACTTCGTCTTGAACTTGTCCGGCAGGCGCTCCTCGTTGCCGAGCGCCACCTTGCGCACGCCTTCGCTGTCGGGGCTGGGCGGGAAGCCTTCGGATGCGCGCGGCGCCGGCGTCTCGACGACGGTGTTGGAGAGACGGCCGACCCCCGTGACCTCGATGTCGATCGTGTCGCCCGCCTCGAGCGGACGCGAGTTGGCCGGCGTGCCGGTCAGCAGGATGTCGCCCGGCAGGAAGGTGATATGGCGCGCCAGGTCGGCGATCAGGTAGCCGCAGTCGAAGATCTGCTCGCTGACCGCGCCTTCCTGCACCATCTTGCCGTTCTTGTAGCTGCGCAGCGTCGACTGGCGTACGTCGACACCGGAGACGAGCCCGGGGCCGATCGGGCAGAACCCGTCCATGCCCTTCACGCGCAACATCGAGCCCGCATCGGTATCGCGGAAATCATGGCAGCCGAAATCGTTGGCCGGTGCGAAGCCGGCGATGCAGTCCCAGGCCTCCTCGCGGGTCACGTTCTTGGTGACCTTCGAGAAGACGACGGCCATCTCGCCCTCGTAGTTCACGTACTTATAGCCCTTGGGCTTCACCAACTCGCCCTTGTGGGCGTTGAGGGCGGTAAGCGGCTTCTGGAAGTAGGTCGGCGTCTTGGGTGGCGTATGCGTGTTGTTGAACTCGTAGTAGCGCGAGATGTAGTTCACGTGGACGCACAGGATCTTGGTCGGATTGCACGGCGGCAGGTGAACGACGTCCTTCTCCTCGGCGGTACGGCCGTCGGCGAAGACGATCTTGCCGTCCTTGAACTCCACCCAGTAGGCGCTGCCGTCCTTCATGACGTGACGGATTTCCTTGCGCGGTCCCTCGAGTACGCTCATCTCAACAACTCCCCTTACTGAAGATCGAACCAGACATGCACGTTGCCGGTTCCGGCCGCGTTCTCGTATTCCGAGAGCTGCGTGCCACGGGCACGGCAATCCCTGCCGCCCAGCGCCCCCATCATTTGCGCGTAGTGCGCGCCCCGTCCCTCGTACTTGGCCGCTTCCAGCTCCGGGAATCGGTCGAGCACAATGTCGTGCCGCCCCTGCTTCCAGAGTTCCAGCACCTCCATGTCGAGTGCACGGTTCTTCGGCTCAGAGACATTGTCCGGATGCCAGACACGCGGGTTGGGCGGGACATGGTCGAGGTCGTAGAACTTGTGGCTCATCGCCCCGGAGGCCAGCAGCACGACGCGGGCGTCGGACCGGCGGATCGCCTCGCCGACGACCTCGCCCATTTCCAGGAAATGCTTGAACCGCGCGGTCTGGCAGGTGCCGACGCTCAGCACTTTCTCGCCGCGACCGAGATAGTGGATGACGTTCAGGGTCGGATAGTGCAGCGGCAGCGTCTCCTCGACGACGTTGCGGGCCGCGACCTTCTTCTCCCGCGCGACCTTCTCGACTTCCACGGCCAGCGCCGGGGCACCGGCATGATCGTAGGGAAAGCGCGTCATCGAGAACGGCAGCTCGTCGGACGTGTAGCTGCCCTTGTAGTGCGCCGCGCCCGCCACGAGATGCAGCGACGTGGTGAGCCAGTGCGTGTCGAACAGCACGAACGTGTCGGGCTTCACCGCGTCGATCTTCGCGCGCACACGCTCGAAGCCTTCGATCAGGTCGGAATCGCGGCCATTGCCGCGCTGGACCCGGATCTCCTTCGGTTGCACCAGGCCGGGATGATGCGAAACGACGGCCGCGCCGACGATCTGGCCCATGGACCTATGCTCCCTTCGCCGCCTGGATGGCGCGCCAGACATTCTCCGCCGTGGCCGGCATCACCATGTCTCGCACGCCGAGCGGCGCCAGCGCGTCGATCACGGCATTCATCACCACGGGCATCGCACCCACCGTCCCCGCCTCGCCCGCGCCCTTGGCGCCCAGCGGATTGTACTTGGTCGGCACGGGGTTGGACTTGACCTCGACGCTGCACATCGTGTCGGCGCGCGGCATCGTGTAGTCGAGGAAGCTCGCGGTCAGCAGCTGGCCACTCTCCCGGTCCCAGATCACCTGTTCGCCCAGGATCTGGCCGACGCCCTGCGCCACGCCGCCGTGGATCTGGCCCTTGAGTCCGGTCGGGTTCATCACCGTGCCGACATCGTCGACCACGGCATAGCGGTCGAGCTTGACCTCGCCCGTGTCGGGATCGACCTCGACCTCGCAGATGTGGCAGCCGTTGGGATAGGTGTCCTTCTCGCCGAGATACGTCGCGTTCTCGTACAGGCCGCCCTCGAAGCCGCTCTTCGGCCACTTGGTCGGATTGAACGCCGCCATGGCGACCGCCTTCAGGGACACCGTCTTGTCGGTCCCCTTGATCTTGAAGGTGCCCTCCGCGAACTCGATGTCCTGCTCTCCCGCTTCGAGGAGATGACCGGCCAGCCGCTTGCCCTTGGCGATCACCTTTTCGGCCGCCATGAACAGCGCCGAGCCGCCGAGCACGGTCGAGCGCGAGCCGTTGGTGCCCATGCCGAACGCGACGCGATCGGTATCGCCATCGATGAACTGCACGTCGTGCGGATCGATGCCCAGCCGCTCGTTCAGGATCTGCTTGAACATGGTCTCATGGCCTTGCCCCTGCGCCTTCGTGCCCATCAGCAGCGCCGCCGTACCGGCCGGATTGAAGCGGATCTCGGCATATTCCGGCTGCGCCGTGCCGGCCGCCTGTTCGATGGCATTGATGATGCCGAGGCCCCGCAGCTTGCCGCGCTTCCTCGACTCGTCCGCACGCGCCGCGTAACCCGCCACGTCGGCGAGCTTCAGCGCCATGTCCATGTTCTTGTGGAACTCGCCGCAGTCATAGAATGGTCCGACCGGGCTCTGATATGGCAGCGCCGAATCGTCGAGCATGTTCTTGCGCCGCAGCTCGACGCGGTCGACTCCCAGCTCGCGCGCCGCATCGTCGATCAGCCGTTCGATCAGGTAGATGGCCTCCGGCCGCCCCGCCCCGCGATAGGGCGCGGTGGGATTGGTGTTGGACAGCACGCCCACCACGTTGATGTAGGCCTTGGGGATCAGATAGACGCCCAGCACCGTGCCGATCATGCCGAAGGGCGACAGCAGGTTGCGGTCTGAACCGACATAGGCGCCGATATTGGCCAGCATGTTGAGCCGCAGCGCCACGAACCTGTTGTCGGCATCGAGCGCCAGCTCGATCTCGCCGACATTGTCACGGCCATGCTCGTCGGCCATCACCGCCTCGGAGCGCTCGCAGCACCATTTGACCGGCCGCAGCAGCTTGCGCGCCGCCCACAGGGTCAGGCGATGCTCGACATACTGCCACCCCTTGGTGCCGAAGCCGCCGCCGACATCGCCTGTGATCACGCGCAACTTGCTTTCGGGCACCTTGAAGACGTTCTGAGCCAGCATGTTGCGTACCCGGTGGGGATACTGCACGTCGGCGTAGAGCGTCATGCGGTCCTCGCCCTGGTCATAGACGCCGAGCGTGCCGCGCGGCTCCATGTACTGGGCATGGACGCGCGTGATGACGTAGCGGCGCTTGATGACCTTCGCCGCGCCCTTGATAGCCTCCTCGGTCGCGGCCTTGTTGCCGCGCTCGATGAAGTTGGAAATGTTGTCGGGACAATCGTCCCAGACCGCCGGTGCGCCCGGCTTCACCGTGTCCTCGGTAAGCGTCACCGAAGGGATCGGCTCGTAGTCGATCTCGACCAGCTCGGCGGCATCCTTGGCTTCCGCCAGCGTCTCGGCGACGACCATCGCCACCGGGTCGCCGACATAGCGGACGCGGTCGGTGATCAACGGCGGACGCTGCGGCGCGAACATCGGCTTACCGTCGGGCCGCTTCCTCGGCATGTTGGCCTTGGGCATGCCGAGCCCGTCAGCAGCCACGTCGTGGCCGGTATAGACGGCGAGGACGCCGGGCGCCGCCGCCGCCGCCTTCGTATCGATGGAGCGGATCTTCGCGTGCGCGTGCGGCGAGCGGACGAACACGGCGTAGGTCTGGCCGTGCAGGTTGACGTCGTTGATGAAGCGGCCCTGTCCGCGCAACAGGCGTGGATCCTCGAAACGCAACACCGGCTGGCCGATTCCGTACTTGCTCATGACGCCTCTCTCCTGCGAACGCTCGATCTGACTCTAGGACTGGCTGACGACGTGCGCGAGCGGTCGCCAGCGAGCCATGTCGGCTTCGACCCGCGCCCGGAACTCTGCCGGACTGGTCACGCGCGTGTCATTGCCCAGCTCTTCCAGCTTGGCCTTGATATCGGGCCGCGCCATCGCCTGCTTGAATGCGGCGTACAGGCGATCTCGGATGGCCGGCGGCAGGCCAGCGGGCGAGGTGAAGCCGAGCCACGACACGACGTCATAGTCCGGCACCACCGTCTCGGAGACCGTGGGCACGTCCGGAAAGCCCGGATGGCGCTCCTTCGACGTGACGGCGAGCGCCCTCATCTTGTCCGCCTTCATGAGGGGCTGAGCACTCGAGAATGTCGCGACATGCATATCGAGCCGGCCCGCAACCAGATCGTTGTAGGGCTGTCCTATCCCACCCTTGTAGGGAACATGGGTCATCTTGGCGCCGGTCTTCTCGAGCATCAGTTCCATCGCCATGTGCAGCGTCGAGCCGACGCCGGACGTGCCATAGGTGAGCTTGCCGGGCTCCCGCTTGCCTTCGTCGAAATAGGCCTGGACCGTCTTGAAGCGTGAATCAGGTCCCACGGTGAGGACGAAGGGGAAGCGCGTGACGATCGAGATGAAGTCGAAGTCCTTCAGAAGATCGTAGCTCAGCGTCCGATCGGTCGCGGAGACGACAGCCTGGCCGCCCGTCATCAGGTAGAGCGTGTAGCCGTCGGGCTTCATGCGCGCGATCTGGCTGGCGGCCAGCCGTTCGGCCGCGCCCGGCCTCGGCTCGATCACGATCTGTTGCCCGAGGATCTCGGTCAGCGGCCCGCTGAGATGACGGGCGATCGTGTCAGGGTTGGAGCCGGCATCGTAGCCGTGCATCAGGCGAATGGTCTGCGACGGATAGGCCTGCGCACGCGCGATCGCGGGGGCGCCTACCGCCGCCGCCCCGGCAGACATCAGCAAAGTCCTGCGTCTCATGTTTCCTCCTCCTTTTTTTCATTGTTCGAGCCGTCGTTATCCCAACGGTCCCATGAACGTCTGATCGGCGTAGGTGTCGGACATCGGCTCGATCGCCTCGGGCCAGTCCTTGCCGACCTTGCGACGCTGCTCGGCCGGGCGCGGTTTGCCGTCCCAGCCGATGCGCTCCATGTAGTAGTGCAGCATCAGGCAGTGCCCGGCCGGATCGAGAATGTGCGCGGCATAGTCGACGCCGGGATAGAGTTCGGGCGGAATGACATCGGTGAACTGCACGCCCTTCTTCTTCAGGTAGCTCACCGCGTCGCGAAGCTGCTGGTAGCTGCCGACCTCGACGCCCATCGAGGCGCAGCTCGTGTCGGGGTTCAGCCCTAGTTCGCCGCGCAGCGCCTTGGGGAACAACGACAGGGAGTGATGCTCGCTGCCGTTGCGCAGGAAGACGCAGCGATGGCCCTTCCAGGTCACCACCTCGGTCCGGATGAAGCCCATCGTCTGCGTGTAGAAGGCCTCCGAGGCGCCGACATCGGCCACGAACAGGCTCATCGGCCCGATGCTGGTGACCTTGAACGGTCGCGGCAGGCGCGTGCCGGCGACGACGTATTCCTCGCCGGTCTCGTCCTTGATGACGTTGCCGGCATTGACGTCGATGCCGTTGGCGACGGCGTCGCGCACTTCCTGCTCCTCGGAGATCTGCGGCAGCTCCGGCGTCTCGCGGAAGGCGCGGTAGTACATCGACTCCGGCTTGGAGCGGCCGTCCCAGCCGATCTGCTCCATGCCGTAATAGAGTTCGACCGTGTGCCCGTCGGGATCGCGGATGTATGTGTGCCAGTTGCTGCCCGGCATATCGCGCCCGACGCGACGGATCTCGACGTCGCGCTCACGGAAATAGTCGGCAGCGGCAAACACCTCGTCCATCGTGCCGACCTGCCAGGTGATCTGGTTGACCGTGACGTCCCGGGAGACCGCGTCGTCCCCGAAGATGGCCCCCAGCGACTTGTGCGCCAGCAGAAAGGCGTGATGGTCGGAATTGTGGCTCATGAAGACGATACGCGGGTCCTGGAGCCGCTTGGCCATCTCCTCCCGCCCCGGCACCTTGGAGAAATCGCGCGTGTCGGTGACGCGGAAGCCGAGGAGACGGCAGTAGAAGTCGAGGCCCTTGTCCATGTCCGCGACGTTGAAGCCGAAATGCCCAAGCCGCCGGATCTTGAACGGTCGCGGATAGCGAACACCCCCGACGTCGTAGGTCGTCGCCCTTTGAATTGTGTCCATGGTCTTCTCCCTTAGCTCTTGCGTCGCCCGGCAGGCCTGAGGGCCCTGGCATTGCCGCGGATCAATCCGGGAACGTCGGAAACCGCCTGCTCGACGGTCGTGCGGATATGCTGTTCCAGCAGCGAGCAGGCGAGATCGGAATCGCGCGCCAGTACCGCATCGCGAATCTCCAGATGCTCGTTCCGACGATGCAGCCGGCTATGGATCATGGTCAGCCAATGATAGCGGCGCGCCTGGTCGAACAGCTCGCTGCGATAATGCAGCGACCAGGGCGAACGGCAGGTCGCCACCAGCGCATCGTGATAGCGCTTGTGGCGCTTGCCCCATTCCTGCTTGACCGACAGCGGATCGTCCGGCCTCGGCGCCGCAAGCTTGCTCAGCAGGAAGTAGGAGCTGACGATTTCTGCCTCCCACGCGTCGGTGCCGTGGCGGATGGCATCGGCCAGCGTCTTCGTCTCCAGGTAGACCCGCAGTTCCGACAGATCGAGGAAGTCCGCCAGCGATATCGGCGCGACCTGAAAGCCTCGTCCGGCCTCGGTGCGCGCCAGCCCCTCCGAAACGAGATGCGACAGCGCCTCGCGGAGGGTGCCGACGCTGGTATCGTATCGCTGGCGCAGTTCGCCGAATTTCAGCTTCTGGTCGGGCTTCAGGACACAGCACAGAATGTCCTCTCGCATCTTGCGCAGGATGTCGAACGTGGCGGCGTCCTCGCGGCTCACATCCTGCGGCGCGGTGGTTGCGGACAGGTTCTCGTTGGCGCCCTCGAACGGGACGGCGGGAAGGGTCTTGGGCATACGGTATCAAACTCCCAGATAGGCTTCGCGTATGTGGGGCTGCTTCATGAGTTCGTCCGGAAGGCCGGTCGCCACGATGCGCCCCTGTTCCAGCACGTAAGCCCGGTCAGCCACGCTCAGCGCCTTGATGACGTTCTGCTCTACCAGTAGCACGGCGGCGCCGGCGTCGCGCACCCGGACGATGATGTCGAACATGTCGTCGACGATGGTCGGCGCAAGGCCGAGGGAGGGCTCGTCGAACAGGACGATTCGCGGCTGCGCCATCAGCGCCCGGCCGATGGCCACCATCTGCTGCTGCCCGCCGGACAATTCGCCCGCCGGCTGCGCCCGCTTCTGGCGCAGGATCGGGAACAGGCCGTAGACCCTCTCCAGCGACTCCGCCCTCGCCGCCCGCGGCCGGGGCAGGTAGCAGCCCAACTCGAGGTTCTCTTCGACCGTCATCTTTGCGAAAAGCCGACGTCCCTCGGGAACCAGGGCGATACCCTGTTCGCAGAAACCGTGCGGACGCACGCGCGTCATGTCGACGCCATCGAAGCGAAGATGTCCCTGCCGCGATCGCAGCATCCCGGCGATCGCGTTGATCAGCGTCGTCTTCCCGGCGCCGTTGGGCCCGATGACGGAAACGATCTCGCCGGCATCGACCTCGATCGAGACGTCCCACACGGCGGGTGCGTCGCCATAGCCGACGTGGAGGTTGCGAACTTCAAGCAGCATAGGCCTTGCCGAGATAGATGCTGACGACACGGGGATCGCGCATGACCTCGCGCGGCGCCCCCAGGGCGAAGAGCTTGCCTTCGTTCAGGACGGCGACCCGGTCGGAGAGCTCGACGACGGCGCGCATCAGATGCTCGACGAAGACGATGGTGGCGCCCTGCGCCCGGATGGCACGCACGAGCCGGATGGCATTGTCGACCTCGGCCGGATTGAGGCCGGACAGGACTTCGTCGAGCAGCAGCAGCTTGGGCTTGGCTGCCAGCGCGCGCGCCAACTCGAGGAATTTGCGTTCGTGCAGGTTCAGTTCGGCCGGCAGCGCCTCTTCCTTGCCGGCAAGCCCGGTGAAGCCGATCCAGTGCAGTGCCTCTTCGCGGATCTCGGCGGCCGTGCGCGGCGGCCCGCCGAAGGTCGCGGCCATCGATACGTTGTCGAGCACCGTCATGTTCACGAACGGCCGCGGAATCTGGTAGGTCCGCGCAATGCCCCGGTGCGCGATCTCGTGCGCCGGCAGGCGACCGATCTCCGCGCCGTCGACCATGATCGTGCCGCCGCTCAGCGGATAGAAGCCCGAGATGACGTTGATCAGCGTGGTCTTGCCCGAGCCGTTCGGTCCGACCAGCCCCAGAATCTCACCCTCGCGCACGTCGAGGTCGACGCCGGCCAGCGCCTGCAAACCGCCGAACCGCTTAGTGACGCCCCTCGCCTCGAGGATATTGCGGGATCCGATCTGATGAGGCTTGTCCGGCACCGCGGGCACCACGGCGGCATGCGGCTTGGTCTCGGAGCGGCGACGGCGCTTCATCCAGGCCTGGATCGCCGGCACGACACCGTCGGGCAGCCACAGGATGGCGAGGATCAGGATCAGGCCGACCACGGCGCGGCCGACCATCGCCTCGCCGCCGCTGATGAAGGCGTACAGCAGCGTCGTGATGACCGTGGCGCCGACCGCCGGTCCGAACCAGTTGCGTGAGCCACCCAGCACGCTCATCAGCACGACATAGAGCGGCACGGTGAGCTCGAACGTACCCGCCACAGTGAGGAAGCCGACATACATCGCGTGGATGCCGCCGACGGCGCCCGCGATGCCGGCCGAAAGGGCGAAGGCGATCAGCTTGTAGCGGAAGGTCGGTACACCTTTGGCTTCGGCGACGTCCTCGTCGTCGTGGATGGCGAACAGGCCGAGGCCCAGGCGTGAATGGGCGACCCACCACGCGATGCCCAGCGTCAGCACGCACATCGCGAAGCCCAGCACGTAGATGGTGCCGGTCTGGGTCGGCATCAGGTTCGGCATCGGCACGGCGCTCATGAACACGCCGGCACCGCCGTCGATCGGCGTGTTGAGGATGATCGTGGCGATGACGAAGGTGACGGCGAGTGTCAGCAGGGCGAACAGCTCGCCGCGCAGCCGCTTCATGCGGAACACAACGGCGCCGATGCCGACGCCCAGCAACGCCGCCATCGCCGCGGCGACGGGCACGGTCACGAGGAACGGTACGTTCGCCTTGGTGGTCAGCGTCGCCGTCGTGTACATGCCGACGCCGAAGAACGCGGCATGACCCAGGCTGAAATAGCCGGCAAAGCCCGAGAGCAGCGCCCAGCTCGTCGACAGCGAGATCCAGAAGAAGACGAGATAGAAGAACGAATCGTAGAAGGCCGGCAGGCCTGCCGTCGGCAGGATCGCGAAGACCAGGATGCCGAGCGCGGCGGCCGCTTTCGGAAGGGTTTGCCCGGCTGTCATGACCACTCCGGATCCCACAGAAGGATGGCGATCAGAACCGAGAAGGATACGACCGGCGCCCAGGCCGGGCTGAAGACCGCCATGGCGATGGATTCGCTGGCGCCGATCAGCATGCCGGCGGCCAGCGCGCCCAGCGGATTGCCGAGCCGGCCGATGATGACCACGGCGAAGACGACACCCAGCCAGGCCCAGATCTGGGCCGGCGCCAGGGTCGCGATCAGGGCGATGAAGGTGCCGGCGACGCCGGCATAGGCAGCCCCGATGCCCGACAGCAGATAGGCGAGCTTCCGGTGATCGACGCCATAGGCTGCCGCGATATCCGCGTCCTCGGCGCTCGCCCGCAGCGCCTTGCCGACGTAGGTCTTGCGCAGCCACAGCCACGTACCCCAGGCCAGCACCCCGGCCACGAGGCAGAGAATCAGCTCCAGCACCGGGATGTAGAATGGCCCGGCCTTGATCGACCATGTCGCATAGTGCGTCTCGAAGCGGCGATAGTCGGCGGTCCAGTAGAGCTGGATCCCGACCTCGAGCATGACGGCGAAGCTGAAGGTGATCAGAAGCGAGCCCAGCTCGTTCACCTTGAAGCGCACGAATACCCAGTGCTGGGCGAGGCCGATGGCGAACATCGCCGGCACGATGATCAGCACCGACCACCACGGCGCGACGTGATAGGTCGTGCCCAGCTCGTAGGTCAGGTAGGCCGCGAGGAAAGCGAGCGCGAAATGGCTGAGGTTGACGAGCCGCAGCAGGCCCCAGCTCAGGCTGAGGCCCAACGCCAGCAGTCCATACATTCCGCCGGCCAGGACGCCCGAGATCAGCGCCTGGCCGAGTAGCGTTGCGCTCGGCATCCGCCGGTTACGGCAGCAGCTTCACGCCGGGTGCCGCGAACTCCCGGGGCCAGACGACCTTCCATTCCTTGTTCTGCACCTGGCGGATGAGCTGCGCCGGGGCGCCGTGATTGTAGAGGCCGTCGAACTTCAGCGGCCCATAGATCGTGTTCACGACGTTCTTCTTCAGGAAGGCCGCGATCTGCTTGTCTTCGAGGCTCTTGGCGCCGTTCACGCCCTGCTCGAGGATCTGCCATTCCGAGACCATGCCGGCGGCCTGCGCATCGATTAGCGGATACGGCAGGTTCGCCTTGGTGGCGCGCTCCTTGTAGGCCGCGGCGATCCTGGCGACACCCGGCCGGCTCATGAAGGGCTCGTCCGGCTCGAGGAAGGTCGACGACCAGGCGAGATTGCCGTCGGGCGACAGCGCCAGCGGCCCCGGCGCCGGATAGAGGTGGAAGCTGCCCTTCGGTGCATATTCGAGCTTCTTCAAGGCCTCGAGGATCTGGTTGCTCTCCAGCCCCAGAGAGCCGACCCACAGGAAATCGGCATTCGCCTCCTTCACGCGCGCCGCGATCGCCCCGAAGTCGCGATTGCCCGCTTCGTATTCCAGATAGAGAGGCACCTTCACGCCGCGCTTCTCGGCCTCGACCTTCATTCCCTGCGCCATGAACTGCGCCGACGGAAACTTGCTGGTCAGGATCACCATGTTCTTTGGTGGGGCCGGCAGGCTCGCCATCGCATCGAGGATCACGTTGGGATAGCTCTTGTCGGGCTCCGGGCCGAACGGCGTCGCCGGAAATGCCATGTCGTAGGTCTGGAGCTTGGGGATGCCCATGCTGCTCTGGACGATCACCTTGCCGTAGCGCTGGGCCACACCCATCGCCGCCAGGATCGGCGCGGTTGCGTACGGGCCCTGGATCAGGTCGACCTTGTCGACGGTGATCAGCTTCTCGTAGAGACTGCGGGCAACATCGGGCTTGGACTGGTCGTCGAGCAGCACGTACTCGACCGGCCGGCCGAGGAAGCCGTTACGGCTGTTGATCTCCTCGACCATGATCTCGGACGCGATCTTGTGGATGACCGCGGTCTGCGCCAGGAAGCCCGTCAGCGAGAGCGTGCCACCGACCCGCACCGGCTTGCCCGAAGGCGCCGCTCGCAGAATGGCCGGCGCGGACAACATCGCCGTGGAGCCCAACAATCCCGCCAAGACATGGCGCCGCCGCCATGAGCCCATCCGCTCGCGCATCTGCTTCCTCCTTCGACGTTTATTTTTTTGAACGTCGTTGAAACGGATCGTGGCGGATCGATCCTCGTAAGTAAACCGGATTTTCGAAACTTTGGACAACATTGAATGGGGATCGTTTTGTGATGTCGCTGCGTCGCCGGCAACGCAGACGCGGCGCGTCTTTCGGCATATTCTCCGGCCGGTTCGCAACGGAGAGAGTCCCAATGAAGAGCTACAAGGTCGTCGAATTCGGCCAGCCGCTGCAGAAGGTGGAGGAAGGCAATCCCGCGCCGCAGGGCGCCGAGGTCCTGGTCAAGGTGACGGCCGCCGGCGTCTGCCACAGCGACGTGCATCTGTGGGAAGGCTTCTTCGACATGGGCGGCGGCAACAAGGTGTCGACGCAAAAGACGATGAACCCGCCGCGCACGATGGGCCACGAGATCGTGGGCGAAGTCGTCGCGCTGGGTCCCGACGCCAAGGGCGCGAAGGTCGGCGACAAGGCCGTCGTCTATCCGTGGATCGGCTGCGGCACCTGCTGGTACTGCACCAATGGCCGCGAGCATCTGTGCGCCGCCCCGCGGGCACTCGGCGTCAACAAGGATGGCGGCTATGCCGACCACGTCCTCGTGCCCGACGCGAAGTATCTCTATCCCTACGGCAACATCCCGACCGATCTGGCCTGCCTCTATGCCTGCTCCGGCATCACCGCCTTCAGCGCCGTCAAGAAGACGGTCGGCGAGGATGGCGGCAAGCCGATCCTGGTGATCGGCGCCGGCGGCGTCGGACTGATGGGCGTGAAGTTCGCCCAATCCGTGCTGGGCCGCGCGCCGATCGTGGCCGACATCGACGAAGGCAAGCGCAAGCTGGCGCTCGACAACGGCGCGATCGCCGCAATCGATCCGCGCGACAAGGACGCCCGCAAGAAGGTCTTCGAGCTGACGGACGGCACCGGCGTCGGTGCGGCCATCGACTTCGTGGGCGCCGACAGCACCGCCCAGTTCGGCGTCAAGGCGCTGGCCCGCGGCGGACGCCTCGTCGTCGTCGGCCTGTTCGGCGGCACCTTCTCGCTGCCGATGCCGATGTTCGCCTTCACCGGCTGCCAGATCGTGGGCTCCGTGACCGGCAGCCCGGGCGAGATGAAGGAGATGATGGACCTCGTCACCGCCGGCAAGGTGACGCCGGTGCCGGTCGTCACGCGCAAGCTCGACGAGGCCGACGCCACGCTGCAGGAACTGCGCAAGGGCCTCATCATGGGGCGGGCCGTCCTCGTTCCGTGAGCCAGGCGACACGCGCCCTCGCCCACGCCTTCGACACCGGAACGCTCGCCGCAAGGCGGGCGTTCTTCCTGCGCGCCGAGGATCCGCCTTTCGCGGAGATCGACGCGGAGCAGTCGTTCCGGCCGACATTCCTTCGACTGAAGCAGGCCGTGCCGCGGCTGGAAAGCGGCGGCCATTCTCTCGGCCTCGTCCTGCTGACCAAGCACAAGGAAGAGAACTTCGCCAACATCGCGCGCGGCTGGGCTCTCCTTGCCCACGGAGGAACGCTGGTCTGCGCCGGCGCCAACGACGACGGCGCGGGCAGCCTCGAGAAGCATGTCGGCAAGGCCTTCGGCGGCGTCGACACGCTTTCGAAGTTCCACAGCCGGGTTTTCTGGCTTGGCAAGGGCGAGCGAACCCCGCCCGAGTACTGGCAGAAACTCGCCACGCTGCAGCCTGTCGGCGACGGTTCGTGGCTGAGCCAGCCCGGCGTCTTCTCATGGGATCACGTCGATGACGGATCGGCCCTCCTCGCCGCACACCTCCCCAATGATCTCGCAGGACTGGTCGCCGATTTCGGCTGCGGCTGGGGCTTCCTGACGCGGCACGTCCTGGCGACCTGCCTTTCCGTGGCGGCGATCCACGGCATCGATGCCGAGCATCGCGCCGTCGAGGCGAGCCGCGCGAACGTCACCGATCCACGCGCGACGTTTCATTGGCTCGACCTGATCAACGAGGCCGCCCCCGCGACCTACGACGCCATCGTCTGCAATCCGCCCTTCCACGCCGGCCGCGCCGCCGAGCCGTCGCTGGGCCAGGGCTTCATCGCCGTCGCAGCGCGCGCGCTGAAGCCGGGCGGGCGGTTCTACATGGTCGCCAATCGCGGCCTGCCCTACGAGCCGCTGCTGAAAGCACACTTCACGTCGTTCGAAACCTTGGCCGACAACAACAAATTCAGGGTGACGCGCGCTGTGCGCTAACCGACCCGTTGTCATCCTGAACGAAGCGAAGGATCATTCGCTTCGTTCAGGATGACAAATCAAGACAATCGAGCCGCGATCAGGAACTCCTTGTTTCCTTCCGCGCCGGTGATCGGGCTTTCCGTCACGCCCAGCACATGCCAGCCGGGCTGCTCGTCCAGCCACGCCGAAATCGTCTCCACGACTTCGGTGTGAAGCTCCGCCTCGCGCACGATGCCGCCCTTGCCGACGCGGCCCTTGCCGACCTCGAACTGCGGCTTGATCAGCGCCGCGAGATGGGCCCCCAGCGCCGCCAGCGCGAGGGCGGACGGCAGGACCAGCCGCAGGCCGACGAACGAGGCATCGCAGACGACGAGATCGACCGGTTCTGGAATCTGCGTGCGCGTCACGTCGCGGATGTTGGTCTTCTCCATCGACACGACGCGCGGATCGGTGCGCAGTTTCCACGCGAGCTGGTTGGTCCCGACATCCACCGCGTAGACCTTCGCCGCGCCGCGCTGCAGCAGGCAGTCGGTGAAGCCGCCGGTCGAGGAGCCGACATCGAGGGCAACGCGCCCCGTGACGGGAATGGTGAAATGGTCGAGCGCCTTCTCGAGTTTGAGTCCGCCGCGCGAGACATAGGGATGGAGCTGGCCGCGCACCTCGATCGGCATGTCGTCGGCGACGGGTTGCCCCGCCTTCTCCAGCCGCCGGTCGTTGGAAAAGACCAGCCCGGCCATGACCAGCCGCTGCGCGGCGGCGCGTGTTTCCACGAGCCCCCGCTCGACCAGTGCCACGTCCAGCCGCGTCTTCGCCAATACTGTCTCCCTTCGGACGACCTGCTAGCATGCCGGGCATGAGCATGAAACTTCTCGAGGGCGAGCGCGCCCTGATCACCGGCTGCGCCGGCGGCATCGGCCGCGGCATTGCCAAGGCACTCAAGGCCGAGGGCGCGATCGTACTCGGAAGCGACATCGCCGCCCCGTCCGCCGAGGACGGCATCGATTTCCTCGGTGCCGACCTCTCGAAGCGTGACGGCTGGAAAAGCCTGCTCGACGGTGCGGTAAAGAAGCTCGGCACGATCTCGCTGTTCGTCCATGCCGCCAGTCCGCGCCGGCTGGAAGCCGACACACCGCTGTCGGTCAGCGAGGAGACGTGGGACCTGATGACCGACATCAACCTGCGCTCCGGCTTTTTCCTCGGTCGCGAGGTCGGCCGCCACATGCGCGACAACCGGATCAAGGGCCGCATGATCCTCGTCACCTCGCAGCACCGCGACACGCCGCGCAACCTGCCGCACTACAGCGCCTCCAAGGCCGGCATGACGATGGTTATGAAGGAACTGGCCCGCGTGCTGGCGCCGGACGGCATTCGCGTGAACGCGATCGCGCCTGGCGCTATTCCCGGCGGCGGTTTCGTCTCCAATGACCTCGCTTCACTGGTTGCGCAGATCCCGCTCGGCCGCGCCGGCACGCCCGACGACATCGCGCAGGTCGCCGTGGCGATTCTCTCGGAAAGATTTGGCCGCTACCTGGTGGGGACGACGGTAGAAGTTGATGGTGGACTGGGCCTTGCGAGCTGGATTCCTGCCAAGGCTTGACCGAGCCCGGTGGAAGGGTTGAGGTGCGGGCCGCAAACTGGAGGAGTTCACCATGACGCTTCGCATCAATGCCACCGCGCCCGACTTCAAGGCCGAGACGACCCAGGGTCCGATCGAGTTCCACAAATGGATCGGCGACAGCTGGGCGATCCTGTTCTCGCATCCGAAGGATTTCACGCCGGTCTGCACCACCGAACTCGGCTACATGGCCGGCCTCAAGCCGCAGTTCGACAAGCTCAACACCAAGATCATCGGCCTCTCGGTCGATCCCGTGACCAACCACTCCAAGTGGGCGAAGGACATCGAGGAGACCCAGGGCCACGCCGTGACCTTCCCGATGATCGGCGACCCCGAACTCAAGGTCGCGACCGCCTATGACATGCTGCCCGAAGGCGCCGGCACGACCTCCGAAGGCCGCACCGCCGCCGACAATGCCACGGTGCGCTCGGTGTTCATCATCGGGCCGGACAAGAAGATCAAGGCGATGCTCGTCTACCCGATGAGCAGCGGCCGCAACTTCGACGAGGTGCTGCGCCTGCTCGAATCCTGCCAGCTCACGGCCAAGCACCAGGTCGCGACCCCCGTGAACTGGAAGAAGGGCGAGGACGTGATCATCGTCCCGGCCGTGTCCGACGAGGCCGCCAAGGCGAAGTATCCGAACGGCTGGAGGGCGCCCAAGCCCTACCTGCGGATCGTGCCTCAGCCCAAGGACTAGCAGTAGCTCCCCGGTCATACGGGCAGGGCTGTCGCATAAGAGGTAAGGGTCCCTCGCTTACGCTCCAGGGCGGGGCTTCCCCGCCCGCCATGACACCGTTTGTTTGATCGGCGCACTGCGCCAATCCCAACAAAATTGTCATCCCGAACGTAGTGAGCGACCCTCCTCTTTACCCAAAACGGCGGGAGATTCGGTATGACGGACGAACTCTGGCGCTGGTCGGCCAGCGACCTGGCACGGGCCATCGCACGCGGCGCGATTTCGAGCGAGGACGCGACGCGATCAGTCCTCGGTCGGATCGAGTCCGTCAATCCGCGGGTCAACGCCGTGGTCGACATGATGGCCGATGAGGCATTGCAGGCCGCACGCGAGGCCGACACCGCGCGCCGCAGCGGCGCCCCCTGCGGGCCGCTGCACGGTGTGCCGACGACGGTGAAGGTCAACGTCGACACCAAGGGCCGCGCCACGACCAACGGAGTTGTGGCCTTCCGCGACCTGGTAGCGACCGAAGACAGCCCGGTCGTCGCCAACCTGCGCAATGCCGGTGCCGTGATCGTCGGCCGCACCAATACGCCCGCCTTCTCGCATCGCTGGTTCACCGACAACGAACTCCACGGGCCGACGCGCAACCCGTGGGGCAAGGGTCTGACTCCCGGAGGATCGAGCGGCGGCGCGGCCGCTGCGCTGGCCGCCGGCATGGGCGCGATCGCACACGGCAACGACTATGGCGGCTCGATCCGTTATCCCGCCTATGCCTGCGGCGTGGCCGGCCTGCGGCCGACACCCGGCCGCGTGCCGGCCTTCAACCCGTCCGCCACCGCCGAGCGGCCCATCACCGCGCAGCTCATGTCCGTGCAGGGCCCGTTGGCCCGCTCAATCGCGGACCTGCGCCTCGCCTTCGCTGCCATGGCGAGGGGCGATGCGCGCGATCCCAATTGGGTGCCGGCGCCCCTCGCCGGTCCCGCGCCGACGCGGCCGCTGCGAGCCGCCATCGCGCCGGCCCCGTTCGATGACGTGGTGCCGGAGGTCCGTGCCGCCGTCGAGCAGGCCGGACGCGCGCTCGAGGCGGCCGGCTATGCCGTCGAACAGGTCGCGCCGCCGCGACTGGGCGAAGCAGCCGAGCTGTGGCATCGGATGGTCGTCAACGACGAGCGCCGCGGCTTCGTCGCGACCGTGCAGGCCCTGGGCGATGCCGCCGCACGGCGCAACGTCGAAGGCCATCTCCACTACGTGCCGGAGGTCGATGCCGGCGGTCTGCTCGACGCATTCGGCCAGCGTCTCGCCCTGATGCGCGCCTGGTCGCTGTTCTTCGCGGACTATGCGGTCGCGATCGTGCCGGTGTCGCACGTCCTGCCCTTCCCGGACGGCCTCGATCTGCAGGACCAACCGGTCGTGGATCGCATGATGGCCGCACAGCACTGCCTGCTTGCGACGCCCGTCCTGGGCTATCCCTCGGCGTCGGTGCCCACCGGCCTCGCCGATGGAACGCCCGTGGGCGTACAAATCATCTCCGCCCGTTTCCGCGAGG
Source organism: Reyranella humidisoli (assembly GCF_019039055.1). Taxonomy (NCBI): domain Bacteria; kingdom Pseudomonadati; phylum Pseudomonadota; class Alphaproteobacteria; order Hyphomicrobiales; family Reyranellaceae; genus Reyranella; species Reyranella humidisoli. The sequence continues at coordinate 896,192 of NZ_JAHOPB010000002.1, read as the reverse complement.
ATCTCTGCCTCGATGCGGCGGAGATCGTCGAAGCACACGCCTCGCACCTGACGCCCATCGAGCCGCGCGATTAGCCTCGGGCGCGCTCGGATTGCTGGCCGAGCGCGGCGAGCGCCGTCGCCACGATCTGCGGCGCGTTGAGGCCGGCCCATTCGTACTGCCGGGCCGGCGACGCATGATCGAGGAAGCGGTCGGGCAGAACCATCGGCCGCACCTTCAGTCCGTTGTCGAGTAGGCCCGCCGTCGCAAGATACTGCAACACGAAGCTCGAGAAGCCGCCGACCGAGCCCTCCTCGATGGTGATCAGCACCTCGTGCTCGCGCGCGAGGCGGCGGATCAGGTCCGTGTCGAGGGGCTTGGCGAAGCGGGCGTCGGCCACCGTCGTGCTGAGGCCCTTGGCGCCGAGATCCTCGGCCGCCACCAGGCACTCCTGCAGGCGCGCGCCGAAATTCAGGATGGCGATCTTGGTGCCCTCGCGAACGATCCGGCCCTTGCCGACTTCCAGCGGCGTGCCCTTCGCCGGCAACTCGACGCCGACGCCCTCACCGCGCGGATAGCGGAAGGCCGAGGGGCGGTCGTCGATCGCGGCGGCCGTCGCCACCATGTTCATCAGTTCGAGCTCGTCGGCCGCCGCCATGATGACGAAGTCCGGCAGGCAGCCGAGATAGGCCACGTCGAAGGAGCCCGCATGGGTGGCGCCGTCGGCGCCGACCAGCCCGGCCCGATCGATGGCGAAGCGCACCGGCAGCTTCTGCAGGGCAACGTCGTGCACGACCTGGTCGAAGGCGCGCTGCAGGAAGGTCGAATAGATCGCTGTGAACGGCTTGAAACCCTCGGTCGCCAGGCCGGCGGCGAAGGTGACGCCGTGCTGCTCGGCGATCGCCACGTCGAATGTGCGCTCGGGGAAGCGCTCGGCGAACTTGTCGAGGCCGGTGCCCGAAGGCATCGCCGCGGTCACCGCCACGATCTTCTTGTCGGCCTCCGCCTCGGCGATCAGCGCCTTGGCGAAGACCGAGGTGTATTGCGGCGCGTTGGCGATCGGCTTGGACTGCTTGCCGGTGATGACGTCGAACTTCACCACCCCGTGGTACTTGTCCGCGCTCGCCTCGGCCGGCCCGTAGCCCTTGCCCTTCTTTGTCACGACATGGACCAGGATCGGCTTGTCGAGCTGGCTGTCGCGGGCATTCTTCAGCACCGGCAGCAGATGGTCGAGATTGTGACCGTCGACGGGACCGACATAGTAGAAGCCCAGCTCGTCGAACAGCGTGCCGCCCGCCACGAAACCGCGGGCGAATTCCTCGGCACGCTTGGCCGCGAGTTCCAGCGGCTTGGGCAGGTTCTCGGCGAAGGTGCGCCCGAGGTTGCGCAGCGTGACATAGGGGCGGCCCGACAGGAGCCGCGAGAGATGGCCCGACAGCGCGCCGACGGGCGGCGCGATCGACATGTCGTTGTCGTTCAGCACCACGATCAGGCGCGAGCGCAAAGCGCCCGCATTGTTCATCGCCTCGTAGGCCATGCCGGCACTGAGCGCGCCATCGCCGATCACGGCGATCACGTTGTTGGAGCCGCCCGCCAGATCGCGCGCCACCGCCATGCCGAGGCCGGCGGAGATTGAGGTCGAGGAGTGAGCGGCGCCAAACGGGTCGTATTCGCTCTCGGAACGCCGCGTGAAGCCCGACAACCCGCCTTCCTGGCGCAAGGTGCGAATGCGGCTGCGGCGGCCCGTGACGATCTTGTGCGGATAGGCCTGGTGGCCGACGTCCCAGATCAGCCGGTCCTTCGGCGTGTCGAAGACGTAGTGAAGGGCCACCGTGAGCTCGACGACGCCCAGTCCCGCTCCGAGATGGCCGCCGGTAACGGAAACGGCCGAGATCGTCTCCTGGCGCAGTTCGTCCGCTAGCTGACGCAACTGTTCTGCGCGCAAGCGGCGGATGTCGGCGGGAACGTCGACGGTATCGAGCAGCGGCGTCGTACTGTGGCCGGTCATTGAACTACCATACTCCTGCGCGGCGCTTTCTGCCCCAACTTCAGGTGCGGCGCGCCACGACGAATTCTGTGGCTTGCCTTAGCAAATCCGCTGCTTCTCCGAAGGGCTCCAGATGCGCGGCGGCCTGTCGCGCCAGCATTCCGGCCTGCGCCCTCGCCCGTTCGACGCCCAGGATGGACACGAAAGTCGCCTTGCCGGCGGCTTCGTCCTTGCCCGTCGCCTTGCCCAGCTCCTCCGCGCTGCCTTCGATGTCGAGCAGGTCGTCGACGATCTGAAACGCCAGGCCGAGATCGTGCGCATAGCCCGCGAGCGCCATTCGCATGGGGTCGCTCGCCTTGCCGAGGATGGCGCCCGCCGTGCACGAGAAGGAGATCAACGCCCCCGTCTTCAGGCGCTGCAGGTGGGTGATGGCGCCGATCGTCTGGTCGGAATTTTCCTGCTCGGCCAGCAGGTCGAGCATCTGCCCGCCCACCATGCCGCGGGCGCCCGCGGCCTTCGCGAGTTCGCTCACCAGCGCCGTGCGTACCGCCGGGTCGCCATGTGTGTCCTCGTGCGCCAGAACCTCAAAGGCCAGCGCCTGCAGCGCATCGCCCGCCAGGATCGCCGTCGCCTCGTCGAATTGCTTGTGGCAGGTAGGTTTGCCGCGCCGCAGATCGTCGTCATCCATCGCCGGCAGATCGTCGTGGATCAGAGAATAAGCGTGCACGAACTCGATGGCGGACGCCGTTCGCAGGGCGGGCTGCGTCCCCACCTTGAACAGCGTCGCACCGGCCAACACAAAAAAGGCGCGCAACCGCTTTCCGCCGCCCAGGCTCGAGTAGCGCATCGCCTCGAAGACACGCGCCTCGCCCACGGCCCCGGACGGCAGCAGGCGATCCATGGTGCGCTCGACCGACTCCGCGGCAAACCCGAGGGCGATATCGAACTGTCTGTGCGACGACAACGGCATCGGAGAGAAATCAGCCGAGGTCGGCAGGTTGCGTCGCGACCGAACCGTCGGCGGAGAAGACGATCTTTTCCACCTTCATCTTGGCTTCGGCCAGCCGCTGCTCGCAGTGCCGCTTCAGCAGCGCGCCCCGTTCGTAGGCCGAAATCGCCTCGTCCAGCTTCACCTGGCCACGTTCGAGCTGCTGAACGATGCCCTCCAGTTCCTTGAGGGCATCCTCGAAGGAGAGGGCTGCAATATCCTTGGGCAGAGTGGGTTCTTTAGCCAATTTTTGCCTCTTGAAGGGGACGGTCCGGATCGTACCCGGCCGCCGCGAACATGTCGAAAGATGCCGCTCGCGTCATTAAAATATGCCGGATATTCCCGTTTCGAGAGCAAAACAGCACGTCTGCAACTAACGATAATCGAAACACGCATCTGTGACATGGCCGCTTTGCATGTTCGCAGGACAAAACCCGCTCACGCGCATTGCGATAGAGTTAAGCCAATGGCAGGTTCCGCTCCGCAAAGAAATAAACGGCCATTCACCAGGAGCAAACGCCCATGGGCAACGTTAGCCATCTCGTTACGCGAACCGCCGCCTTCCAGAGCTCGGTCGAGAACGGTCTCGCCGAAGGGTCCAGCAGCAAGGATCGCCAGTTCGTCACGGCGCTGGCCCGCGGCCTCGACATCCTGCGCGCCTTCCATGCCGGCGAAGGCATGCTGGGCAACCAGGAAATCGCCCACCGCACCGGCCTGCCGAAGCCGACGGTCGCCCGCCTGACCCACACGCTGACCGAGCTGGGCTACCTCAACTACATCCGCCGTTTCCGCAAGTACGAGCTGGGCGCCTCGGTTCTGGCGCTGGGCTACGCCGCCATCTCGAGCATGGACGTCCGCCGCGCCTCGCGTCAGCCGCTGGAGCAGCTGGCCCACGCCCTCAACGCCTCCACTGCGCTGGGCGGCCGCGACCGTCACTCGATGATCTATCTCGAAGCCTGCCGTGGCCCGTCGGTCGTGGCGATCACGCACGATGTCGGCACCCGCGTGCCGATGGCCAGCACCGCGATGGGCCGCGCCTACCTGTTCTCGCTGCCCGACGTCGACCGCAACAAGCAGATCGATGCCATCCGCCGCCGCTGGCGCGACGACTGGGCCAAGGTGAAGACCGGCCTGGAGCGCTCGTTCAAGGAACTGACCGACCGCGGCTTCTGTGTCACGTGGGGCGAGTGGCTGCCCGAGCTGTGCGGCGTCGGCGCTCCGCTGCGCAATTCGGACGGCACGGCCGCTTATGCGATCAACGCCTCGGCGCCGATCTACCAGATCAGCCGCGATCGTCTCGAAGCCGACTGGGGTCCGCGCCTCGTCAAGGTCGCGCGCGACATCCGCACCGGCATGGCCGCGCAACCCGCCGTCACCGCTCCTGCCGGCTCGGCCCTGCGGCCGATGATGGCCAACGGCAACGGCCATCGCGCGCCGATGTCGGCGATGGTGCGCCGCTAGGCGCACCCTCCCCCGGAGGCTTTCCAGACATGGCGATCCAACGACCGGCCGACGCTCGGCCGGTCGCTCCTTATGAGTTCCGCGGCTTCAACGGCGTGATCGGCCACCAGGTCGTGGCGTGGCGTCACGGCTTCGTCGAGATGCAACTCAAGGTGCGGCCGGAACTGTGCAACGCCAACGGCCTGCTGCATGGCGGCGTGCTGATGACGCTCCTTGATTCCGCGAGCGGCTTTGCCTGCACCTTCAATGAGACGGCGACGGCGCGGCGACTTTCCGTAACGCTCGCCTTCACCACCCAGTTCATCAAGGCCGGCCGCGAAGGCGACGTGCTCACGATCCTGGGCGCGTGGCGTCCCTCTACGAGCCAGAGTACCTTCGCCGCCGAGACCGAGATCTACAATCAGGTGAACGATCTGCTCGCCACCGGCGCCGGCACCTTCCGCTACCTGAAGGGCGAGCGCAGCGACGGCACGCTCGACTTCCTCGACCGGAAGGCCGCGGACTGACTATCCGGCGGCGGTCGAACGCAGCCGATAGCGTAGCCACATCGTCCCGCCCTCCAGGACGTCGTGGCTCACCAGCGTCATGCTCTCGACCGGCGCAGGCCCGAGATCGGCATCGCCCGATTTGAACACGATCGGTCCACCCGTGCTGCCGTCGATCACCGGGCAGATCACGAGACTCAGTTCGTCGATCAGGCCGGCCCTCAAAAGCGCACCGTTCGCCCCGCCCCCGCCCTCCAGCATGATCCGCTCGATGCCCAGCTCGCGATTGAGCGTCTCGAGCGCTGCCGCGAGATCGACCTCGGCCTTGCCGGCGAAGATGTAGGACACGCCGTCAGCGCGCAGCCCGGCTAGGTGCCGGTCCGGCACCGACTCGGTCAAGATGACGAGGATCGGATCGCCGCCGATATCCTTGCGAGCCCAGACAGCCTTGCCATGGGCATCGAGGAAGATTCCCCACGCCTTGGCCTCGCGTTGCGCAAACCAGTTCTCGCGCGGGAACGTTCGATCCGTGTCGGGATAGTGCGGCTCCTTGCCCTTGGCGAATTCCTGAGCCGTCACCCGCCCGCACAGCCACGAGCCACCGCCCATCTGGTCGTGCAGCCGCTCGAACAGGTTGGGCACGATGTTGACCTTGGGCCGCCAGCGGCTACCCCAGATGCGACCGTCGACGCTGCAGACCATGTGGCAGAGGACATAGGGCTTCATGGCCCGATCATAGCCGAACGAGACCAATCAGAAATCAAATCCCGGCAACCACAGTTGCGCGCCCGGCCGCAGCGGCAGGCGGCCGACATGGCGATGCGTGGTCTTGCCGGGCAGGCTGTGCACCAGGACGATCTCACGCGCGGTCCATGTCACAGGACTGACGTCGCGGGGCGGCGCCAGCGTTTCGCTCCTCAGCAACGTCATGTGCGGCGTGAACGGCTTCCGCTTCTCCGCTCCAGGCTCGCTCAGGACGTCGCGCAGCCGCGTCGAAAGCGTCTTCAGGGCCGCGACGCTCTTGCCGCCGCAGAGCACGAAGGCCCCCTTTGCGAGCGACTTCGCACGCGTGAAGGAAACCCGGAAGCATGGGAGGTCGACCTGGCTGGCGCGCTCGACGAGCGCATCGATGGCTTCCGGCAGTGGCGGCTCCGCGACATCGCCGACATGCCACAGCGTGACATGGAGATGCTCAGGCAGGATTTCAGTGCCGGAGATGCCGGTCGCTTCACAAAGGTGCCGGCGCGTGCCGCAAATCGCCTCCACGGTTTTCTCGTCGGGAATCAGGGCGAAGAACAGACGATCGGTGGCTTCCACTGAAGTCACGTCAGGCTTCCTGTGGGACCTCAGGACAGCGGAATGCGCGCGATGTGACGGAGCGTCGTCTGGCCGATCAGGCTGTGCACCAGCACCACCTCGCGGACCGTCCAGGCGATCGGCTCGACCGGCTCGGCCTCGATGTGGCGGCCGTCATAGAGCAGCGTCACATGCGGCGTGTAGCGGCGCGCCGGCCGCGGTGTGTCGTCTAGCGAGTCGCAGAGGCGTTGCTGCAGCACTTCCATGCCGACGGTCGAGTCGTCACCCGTAAGGACCAGCGCACCGTTGGCGAAACTCATCAGGCGATCGAGCCCGACACGGAACGACGGCATCGAGATCCCCCCGGCGCGCGCCATCCAGCCCTCGATCTCGTCGGCATCCGGCAGCCCGTGGCCTTCGTGCACGGTCGACAGCGTGACATGGAAATGCCCGGTCTTGAGCAGCCGGCCCGTGAGGCCATGCCGGGCGCGCGAGGCGGCGGCACGCTCGGCAATCCGTTCGGCGGTCTCCGCATCCGGCAGGACAGCAAAGAACAGCCTGTCGGTGAAGCGTGGGCCGGTCCGGCGCAGGCCGACATGGCGTCGCCGCAGACGGTCCACGGCGAGGCGCGAGAGGCCCTGCTCCGACCGCGGCGCCAGCGCCTGGCGGCCTGCAAAACCCTCGATCGTCGCTCCGGAAAATACAGCCATCACTTGCCTCCTCAACCGTATGTTCATGATATGTTCCATATGGGGATAACGCAATACCTGCAACCGGAACCGATACATTTGATACGATGGGAGCATGCAGATCCGCGGCTTCTACGAATTCGGCCATACGCTCGACGTGCTCGACACCGAGAGCCACGGCTTCGCGCCAGCAGACGTCGCCCACGTCGACCGGTTCTGGACGTTCGGCGATATGCACGACAGTTCTGCCGGCTTCGTGCTGCAGTTGCGCGACGGCCGCCACGCCTATGCGGAGTTCCAGCACTGGCACGGGTTCGAGCAGGACGAGGATTTCAGGATCGACGTGGAGATGCTCGATGGCGACGCGCTGCCGACGGCGCCACTGCGCGACCCCATCCCCGGCGACGAGCCCTGGCCGCCCGGCGGCTGGTCCGGCGAGACAGCCCATCTCGACCGTCTGCTTCTCCAGGGTGACGCCGGCTGAGGGCTACCTCTTCGGTGCCTGCTCGCGCCGTGTCTCTACGGTCTTTTACTTGATCGTGATCTCCGTCGAGCCGAGCCCTTCGAACTCGGTCTTTGCGACACCCGGACCCGGCAGGAACGCCGGCGGATGCACCGAGCCTGTCAGAACGAGGTCGCCGGCCTTCAGGTGGCGTCCATGCCTGTTCAGCGCATTGGCGAGCCAGGCGAGCGAGATCATCGCGCCGCCCATCACGGCGCTGCCGGGGCCGGACGCCAGTTCCTTGCCGTCGAGCGTCGAGCGGCCCTTCAAGTTGGCGAAATCGAGCTTCTGCCAGTCCTTGATCTCGGTGCCCACGACCAGCGCCGCCTGAAGCACGTTGTCGGCGATGCGCGCGGGACCGCCCATCTTCGAGACGTCGAGGTAGCGGTTGTCGACCAGTTCCATGCCGCAATGGAGACCCCCGACATGGGCGCGGATGCTCTCGGCTGTGTAGGGCGCGCCGCCGGCCGGCGCGTCCCTCGAAATGCGGGCGACCAGCTCGGGCTCGATGCCGGGCTTCAGCGGCCAGCCTTTCTCGAACGCCGCGCCGCTCTGGCGCAGGCCGCTGTGATAGACGCCGGCAAAGACCGGGCCCGAGAGCTTCAGCGGCTCGTACTGCGTCGGAAGCGTAAGCGCGATCTTCCAGCCCGCGAACTTGTCGCCGGCGGCGGCGTAGAGATCGTGGACCGCGAACTGGACCTTGTAGGCATCGGCCTCGGAGAGGTTGGCCGTCGCCGCGATTATGTCCATCGGCTTCTGCGAGCGCCGACCCTCAGCGATCCGCTCGGCGAGTGCGGCGATTTCCCTGGCGTCCACGGCGGTGCCCTCCTTACTTGACGGTGATCTCGGCTCCACCCAGCCCGACGAACTCGGTCTTGGCGACGCCGGGGCCCGGCAGGAACTGCGGCGGATGGACCGAGCCGGTCAGGATCATGTCGCCGGCCTTCAGCTGCTTGCCGTTGGCGATCAGCTTGTTGGCGAGCCAGGCGAGCGAGATCATCGCGCCGCCCATGACGTTGCTGCCGGGACCGGCGCCGATCTCCTTGCCCTCGAATTCCGAGCGACCCTTCACATTGACGAAGTCGGTCTTCTGCCAGTCCTTGATCTCGGTGCCGACGACACAGGCGGCCTGCAGCACGTCGTCGACGATGCGGCCCGGGCCGCCCAGCTTCGAGACGTCGCCGTAGCGGTTCTCGACGACTTCCATGCCGCAATAGAGGTTGGAGACGAATTCCATGATCGACTGGGCGGTGTATTCGGTGCCGGCCGGCACGTCCTTGCCCATGCGCGCAACCATCTCGCATTCGACGCCGGCCTTCAGCGGCCAGCCCTTCTCGAACACGACACCGCTCTGCCTGATGCCGCTGGTGTAGAGGCCGGCAAAGGCCGGGCCCGAGAGCTTCAGCGGCTCGTACTGCGCGGGAACGGCGAAGGCGACCTTCCAGCCCGCGAGCTTCCAGCCGGCGGCCTCGAGCTTGTCGTGGACCGCGAACTGGACCTTGTAGGCGTCGGCCTCGGAGAGGCCGGCCGTGGCATCGGCGAGCCAGTCCATCGTCGTCTTCGAGCGTCGACCTTCGACGATACGGTCGGCGAGTGCGGCGATTTCCTTGGCGTCCACGGCAATTCTCCCCTTGATCTGGCGTCGCGCGTTTTTACTGCCCCGCGACGCAAGTTCAAAGCTCATGTTCCTCTCCGCCCGCGCAGCGGGGGGAGAGGCCAGGAGAGGTGGGTCATGTGGTTGTTGGAGGCGAAGTGTGGGTGTCGAAGCGCCCACCTCACCTACCCCACGCTACGCGAGGGCCCCATCCTCTCCCCCCGATTCGCGGGCGGAGAGGACATCCGAGACAGCGCCGGTTGGTTAGGCCGCCTTCGCCGGATGGTACTTGCCGTAGAAGCTTTCGCCCTTCGCCGCCATGTCGCGCAGCAGCTTCGGAACTTCGAACTGGGCGCCGTACTTCCTGGCGAAGTCGTCGCATTCGGCGACGAACTTCTTGATGCCGACCTGGTCAATCAGGCTGATCGCGCCGCCGGTCTGCGGCGCGAAACCCAGGCCCATGATCGAGCCCACGTCGCCGTCCTGCGGGTTGGTCAGCACGTTGCTTTCCAGGCAGCGCGCGGTGTCGACCGCCTGCACGTAGAGCAGGCGCTTCTTGATCTCGTCCTCCTTGGCGCGTTTGTCCTCGCCCTCGCCATAGAGGAGCGCCGGATCGGCCGGGAAGTACTTCTGCAGCTCCGGCCACAGGCGCTTCTTGCCGTCGGCCGGATACTCGTAGAAGCCCTTGCCGTTCTTGCGGCCGAAGCGCTCCAGCTTCTTGACCATCAACTCGAGGATGTCCTCGGTGCCGCCGCCCTCGAACTTCTGGCCGGCCGCTTCGGCATCGCGCCGGGTCTGGTCCATGATCTTCCACGACAGGTCGATGGCGACCTCGTCGTTGAGCGACAGCGGGCCCACCGGCATGCCGGCGAAGCGCGCGCAGTTCTCGATCATGGCGGCGGGCACGCCCTCCTTCAGGAGGCGATGGCCTTCGCTGATGAAGGCGCCGCAGACGCGGCTCGTGAAGAAGCCGCGGCTGTCGTTCACGACGATCGGCGTCTTGCGGATCTTCTGGACGTAGTCCATGGCGCGGGCGAGCGTCTCCGGCGAGGTCTTCTTGCCGACGATGATCTCGACCAGCGGCATCTTCTCGACCGGCGAGAAGAAGTGCAGGCCGATGAAGTGATCCGGCCGTGACGAGGCTTCGGCCAGGCCGGTGATCGGCAGGGTCGAGGTGTTCGACGCAAACACGGCGCCGGCCGGCAACGCGGCCTCGGCCTTCTTCGTGGCCTCGGCCTTCACTTCGCGGTTCTCGAACACCGCTTCGATGACGAGGTCGCAGTCCTTGAGCGCGCCGAAGTCGGGCGTCGCCGTGACCTTGGCCAGCATCGCGTCGGCCTTCGCCTGGTCGAGGCGCTTGCGCTTCACCAGCTTGGCGAGCTCTTCGGCGATGTGCGCCTTGCCCTTGTCGGCGGCGGCCTGGTCGCGGTCGATCAGCACGATGTCGAGGCCGGCTTGCACCGAGACGGTGGCGATGCCGGCACCCATCAGGCCGGCGCCCAGCACGCCGATCTTCTTGTATTCCTGCTTGGGCACACCCTTGGGCCGGCGCGCCAGCTTGTTGGCTTCCTGCAGGCCGAAGAACAGCGTGCGGATCATGCTCTTGGCGACGGGGTCGCGCAGCAGCGAGACGAAATAGCGCGTCTCGACCTTGAGCGCCGCGTCCATCGGAAGCTGGAGGCCTTCATAGACGCAGCTCATGATCGCCTTCGGGGCCGGATAGACGCCGTTGGTCTTGCCGCGGATCATCGCGCTGCCACCGATGAAGGTCATGACGCCCGGCGGGCTCCACACCTGGCCGCCGGGGAAGCCCGGCACCTTGAAGCCCTTGCGGTCCCACGGCTGCACGGCGCGGCCGTCGATCGCCTTGGCGCCCTTGCCGGCATATTCCGGCACGACCTGCTCGGTCGCCGGCGCTGTCAGCCACGCCTTGGCGCGGGCCAGCAGTTCGCCCGCCGGCACGACCTCGTGGATGAGGCCGAGGCTCTTGGCGGCATCGACCGTGAGGTCCTTGCCTTCGAGCAGGATCGGCGCGGCGTTCTGCACGCCAATGAGGCGCGGGATGCGCTGCGTGCCGCCGCCGCCCGGCAGCAGGCCGATCTTCACTTCCGGCTGGCCGACCTTGGTCTTCGGGTTGGCCGCGGCGATGCGGTAGTGCGTGGCCAGGCAGATTTCGAAGCCGCCGCCCAGTGCCGTGCCGTTGATCGCCGCGACGATCGGCTTGCCGCCGGTCTCCTGCTGGCGAAACATCCTCTGCAGCTGGCTGAACTGTTCCATCAGCTTCGACGCATCGGACGTGTCGAGGCTCAGGATCATCTCCAAGTCGGCGCCGGCAATGAAGCTGTCCTTGCCCGACGTGATGATGATGCCCTTGACCTTCTCGTCCTTCAGCGCCGTTTCGAGCGCGCCGGCATAGGCCGTCATCGAGGCCTCGTTCAGCACGTTCATCGCGCGGTTGGGCATGTCCCAGGTGATGGTCGCAATGCCGTCCGAATCGACGTTGTAGTTGATCATGCTTGATCTCCGAATTCTTCCCGTGGCCACCCTTCGAGACGCTCGCTCTGCTCGCTCCTCAGGGTGAGGATTTATCTGGAACCCCTGCCTCACCCTGAGGAGGCCGCGCAGCGGCCGTCTCGAAGGGTGGGCAATGGGTCGAGGTTTATCAGACGCGCTCGATGATGGTGGCGGTGCCCATGCCGCCGCCGACGCAAAGCGTGGCGAGGCCGGTCGAGAGGTTGCGGCGCTCGAGCTCGTCTAGCAGCGTGCCGAGGATCATCGCGCCGGTGGCGCCCAGCGGATGGCCCATGGCGATCGCGCCGCCGTTCACGTTGATCTTGTCGTGCGGCATCTTGAGGATCTGCATGTAGCGCAGCACGACGGCGGCGAAGGCCTCGTTCAGCTCGAACAGGTCGATGTCGCTCACCGACATGCCAGCGCGCTTCAGCGCCTTCTCCGAGGCCGGTGCCGGGCCGGTCAGCATGATGGCCGGCTCCGAACCGATCGAGGCGAAGGAGCGGATGCGCGCGCGCGGCTTGAGGCCGGCCTTCTCGCCGAACTCCTTGGACCCCACCAGGATCGCGGCGGCGCCGTCGACGATGCCCGACGAGTTGCCGGCATGGTGGACGTGATGGATCTTCTCGACCTCGGGATAGCGCTGCTGCGCCACCGCGTTGAAGCCGGGCATCATCTCGCCCTGCATCTTGAAGCTGGGTTCCAGCGCGGCCAGCGTCTGCATGGTCGTGGTCGGGCGCAGAAACTCGTCGTGCGCCAGCAGCTCGACGCCGTTCTGGTCACGTACGGGGACGATCGACTTCTTGAAGTAGCCGGCGTCCCACGCGGCCTTGGCACGCCGCTGCGATTCGACGGCGTAGCTGTCGACGTCGTCGCGGCTCATGCCGTACTTGGTGGCGATCAGGTCGGCCGAAACGCCCTGCGGCACGAAATACATCGGGATCGCCACGGCCGGATCGACCGCCCAGGCGCCGCCGTCGGAGCCCATCGGCACGCGGCTCATGCTCTCGACGCCGCCGCCGATCGCGGCCTGGCTCTGGCCAGACATGACCTGCGCCGCCGCCATGTTGGTGGCTTCGAGGCCCGAGGCGCAGAAGCGGTTGATCTGCACGCCCGAGACAGTCTCGGCGTAACCCGCCATCACCGACGCGGTGCGCGCGATGTCGGCGCCCTGCTCGCCGATCGGCATGACGCAGCCCAGCACGATGTCGTCGACCAGGTGCGTGTCGAGGTTGTTGCGGTCGCGCACGGCCTGCAGCGCCGTGACGGCCAGGCGGACGGGAGTCACTTCATGCAGCGAGCCGTCCTTGCGGCCCTTGCCGCGCGGGGTGCGGACGGCGTCGTAGATGTATGCGTCGGTCATGGTCTTCTCCTCTTTCTTCACGTCCCTCCCCATTCAAATGGGGAGGTGCCCCGGAGGGGCGGAGGGGTCATGACCCCTCCGTCGTCGTAAGACGACGACACCTCCCCCGATGACGGGGGAGGCAAATTACAAAGTGCGTCCAATGAGTTCCTTCATGATCTCGTTGGTGCCGCCGTAGATCTTCTGCACGCGGGCGTCGGCGTAGAGGCGCGCGATCGGGAATTCCCACATGTAGCCGTAGCCGCCGTGGAACTGCAGGCACTCGTCAATCAACTCGCATTGCAGCTCGCTCGTCCAGTACTTGGCCATCGCCGCGGTCGCGACGTCGAGTTCGCCCTTGAGGTGCCTGGCCACGCAGTCGTCGACGAAGACGCGGGCGATATGGGCCTTGGTCTTGAGTTCGGCCAGCTTGAAGCGCGTGTTCTGGAAATCGATGATCTGCTTCCCGAACGCCTTGCGCTCCTTCACGTAGGCGAGCGTATGTTCCAGCGCCGCCTCGATCGCCGCCACCGCCTGGATGGCGATCACCAGGCGTTCCTGTGGGAGCTGCTGCATCAGCTGCACGAAGCCCATGCCCGGCCCGCCCAGCAGATGATCCGCCGGCACGCGCACGTCCTGGAAGAACAGCTCCGACGTGTCCTGCGCCTTCATCCCGATCTTCTCGAGATTGCGGCCGCGCTTGAAACCCTCGGTCTTCGTCTCGACGGCGATCAGCGACGTGCCTTTGGCGCCGAGCTTGGGATCGGTCTTGGCGACCACGATCACCAGGTCGGCGAGCTGGCCGTTGGAGATGAAGGTCTTGGAGCCGTTGATGACCCACTCGTTGCCGTCCATGACGGCCGTCGTCTTGATCGCCTGCAGGTCGGAGCCCGTCCCCGGCTCGGTCATGGCGATGGCCGTGACCAGTTCGCCGGAGCAGGCCTTCGGGATCCACTTCTTCTTCTGCTCCTCGGTGCCGTAGTGGAGCAGGTAGGGAACCACGATGTCGTTGTGCAGCGAGAAGGCCGGACCCGACGCCAGCGCGCGGCCCTGCTCCTCGATCATGATGGCGCTGTAGAGGAAATCGGCGCCGGCGCCGCCATAGGCCTCGGGCATGGTCATGCCTAAAAGCCCCTGCTCGCCGGCCTTGCGCCACAGGTCGCGCGGCACGATCCCCTGCTTCTCCCATTCCATGTGGAAAGGAGTCACTTCCTTCTCGAAAAAGCGCCGGCAGGTGTCGCGGAACATCTGGTGTTCGGGCGTGTAGTGCGCGGCCAAAGCAGTCACGAGCGTCGTCCTCCAACGAACAGAATGGTCAGTCTTCTTGAAGGGACTGTGGGCCGGCTGTGGTTCGTCCGCCAGCACAGCGTAGGTAGTTTACCTTTACGTAAACGTCAACGCCGGCTACGAAGGGAAGGTCATGACCATCGACAATGAAGACCAGCTCGAGAAACTGCGTGCCGTCGGCAAGCTGGTGGCCCGTACCCTCGCCGCCATGGGCGAGGCGCTGGAACCCGGCATGACCACCAGGGAACTCGACGACCTTGGCCGTGCCCTCCTCGAAAAGGCAGGCGCGCGGTCGGCTCCGGAGGTCACCTACGATTTCCCGGGCGCGACCTGCATCTCGGTCGGCCCCGACTGCGCCCACGGCATTCCGGACGACACCGTGATCAAGGCCGGCGACCTGATCAACATCGACGTCTCCGCCGAACTCGAAGGCTTTTTCGGCGACACCGGCGCGAGCTTCGCCGTGCCGCCGACCAGCGCGCGTATCCAGCGCCTCTGCGAAGATGGCCGCCGGGCCATGTGGGCCGGCATCCGCGCCGTGAAGCCCGGCGCCCGCCTGAACGAGATCGGCCGATCGATCGAAACCTTCGCCCAGAAGAACGGCTACAGCCTGATCCGCAATCTTGCGAGCCATGGCGTCGGTCGTTCCCTGCACGACGAACCGTCGGAAATCCCGACCTGGTACGAGCCGCGCGACCGCCGCAAGATCACCGATGGCCTGGTCTTCACGATCGAGCCGTTCCTGTCTCTGGGCGCGGACTCGGTCGAAGAGATGGACGACGGCTGGACGCTCCGTCCCCCGCTCCGAGAGGCCACCGTGCAGTACGAGCACACGTTGGTCGCGACCCGGCGCGGTCCGCTGATCCTGACGCTGGCCTGAGCGCTATCTGACCGTCGGACAGGGCGCGGTGGCCAGCCGTGAATCGCAGACGCTGACGCTCTCGATGTATTTCTTCATCGTCTCCAGGCGTTCCGGCGTCGGGACCGACCGAACCGCGCGCTGTACGACGTAGAAACTGTCGTTGCTCTTGATCGCCTTGATCATCGTCGTCTCGGGCTTGCCCGTCGAGGCGAGCAACGGGCAGCGCAGCAGGACCGCGGCGGCGGCGTAGCCGTTCACCTTGCCGGTCGAAACCGCGGTAGAGGTGCTGCCTTTACAGCCATCCGACCACTGCTTCTGCATGGCGGCGAGGAACGGCGTCGGCTGGAGATCCTTGCGACTCAGGAACACTTGGACAGTGACCATCTCGGTCCAGTTCTGCACCGTTTCGCCGGTCGGGATGAACTCCTGCATGTTCATCCCGTTCTTCGAGTCCTTGAAACCGAGCTTGAAGCCCTGTGGCATGCCCACGAGCAGGTTCTCGTTTTTGAGCGGCTGGGCCTGCGCGGCCCCGGCGGTCGCGCAAACCACCAGCGCGAGGCCGACCGCCGTCCATGTACGTCGCTTCATCGGGTTCCCCTGCAAAGACTGCAGGGGATTGAACGATGATGCAGGAGCACTGTTCCCAACCGATCGCTATTCGACCGCCCTACTCGACAGTCGTCGCGCTCAATCCCAGCATCGCGCGGCGGCGCAGCCACTGGCTGGGGCGGTAACGGTCGTCGCCGGTGATCGCCTGGATCTGCACCAGGATCTCATGGCACTCCTTGACGCCCAGCCAGTCGGCCAGCGCCAGCGGGCCGCGCGGATAGTTGAGGCCGAGGGTCATTGCCGTGTCGACGTCGGCGGCCGAGGCGATACCGATCATTGCCATCTCGCAGCCGAGGTTTGCGATCATCGAGACCATGCGCTGGGCAATGAAGCCCGGCGAGTCCTTGATCACCGTCACCTTGGTGCCGGACTTGGCGAGCAGCGCCACGGTGGCGTCGCGGATGGCCGGATCGAAGCCCGGCGCCATCATGATCGTGATGCGCTTGGATATGTCGCCCGTCAGGTCGACCGCGACGGTGCGCTTCGGGTCGAGACCGAGCTCGACCGCCGTCGTGGTGCAGTCCTTGCCGATCGGCGCCACGAGGATCGGGCTCTTGCCGTCGTCGGCCGCCAGCATCTTCGCACCGTCGCTGCTCAGCAGGCTCATCAGCTTGGTGTTGTGCGTGTCCATGATGACAACGCTCGAGGCCGGCACGTGCGAGGTCGGGTGATCGGCGCCCGCGTCGATCTTCGCGCCTTTCTCGTCGTAGCCGTACCAGCCGCCGCCGGTCTTGCGGCCGAGCTTGCCGGCCGCATAGAGGCTCTCGTGATAGGGGCTCGGCGTCATGCGCCGGTCGTGGAAGAAGCCCTCGTAGATGATCTTGCGCGCCGGGAAGTTCACGTCGATGCCGGTGAGGTCCATCAGCTCGAACGGGCCCATGCGAAAGCCGCAGGTGTCGCGCATCACGGCGTCGACCTGCGAGGGCGTCGCGCGGCCTTCCTGCATGATACGCAGGCCTTCGGTGCCGATGGCCGTACCGCCGAGATTGACCAGGAAGCCCGGCGTGTCGCCCACGACGACCGGCACGCGCGTCTGGCGCTTGCCCAGCGCCACCATGGCGTCGACCACCCACTGCGCGGTGTCGGCCGCGCGGATGACCTCGACCAGCTTCATCAGCGGTACGGGATTGAAATAGTGCATGCCGCAGACGCGCTCGCGATGCTTCAAGGAGCGCGCGATCGAGGCGATGCGGATCGACGAGGTGTTCGACGCCAGAATGGCGTCGGGCGCGATCACCGCCTCGAGTTCGCCGAACAGCTTCTGCTTCACTTCGAGATTCTCGAAAACCGCCTCGACGACGACGTGGCAGCCCTTCAGGTCCTCGACCTTGTCGGCGACGCCGAGGTTGGAATCGGCCTTGGCGAGATCGGCATCGGTCAGACGGCCCTTGGCGACCAATCCCTTCAGCGTGTCGAGGATCGCAGCCTTCGCCTTCGCAGCACCACCGGGCGCGGCGTCGTACATGATGGCCTTGATGCCGCCCTGCGCCGTCACCTGCGCGATGCCGCGGCCCATGGCGCCGGTTCCTACGACACCGACGGTGAGATCGGCGCGGTTGATATCGAGACTCATACTTCCTCCAAACAATCGACTGTCGTCATCAAAGATGATGGTGTCATTCCGAGCGTAACGAAGGATCCTTCAAAGCTGCGAGAAGGATCCCTCGCTACGCTCGCGATGACAGTTATTTCGTAAACCCCGCGCCCTTCAGGCCGTCCTTGATCTCGTCGAGCACGACCGGATCCTCGATCGTGGCCGGCAAGGTCCACGGCTGGCTGTCGGCCATCTTCTGCATCGTGCCGCGCAGGATCTTGCCCGAGCGCGTCTTGGGCAGCCGCTGCACGACCAGCGCGCTCTTGAAGAAGGCGACGGGACCGATGCGATCACGCACCATCTGCACGACCTCGTTGGTGATCTCCTGCGGCGGCCGGTTGACGCCGGCCTTCAGCACCAGGAAGCCCAGCGGCACCTGGCCCTTCAATTCGTCGGCAATGCCGATCACCGCACATTCGGCGACGTCGTTGTGGGCGCCCAGCACTTCCTCGATCTGTCCCGTCGAGAGGCGATGGCCGGCGACGTTGATCACGTCGTCCACGCGCGTCATCACCGAGACGTATCCATCCTGATCGATGAAGCCCGCATCGCCGGTCTTATAGTAACCGGGGAACTCGGTCATGTAGCTCTGCTTGTAGCGCTCGTCGGCGTTCCACAAGGTCGGGAAGGTTCCCGGCGGCAGCGGCAGTTTGCCTGCCAGCGCGCCGACCTCGCCCGGCTTCATCGGATGGCCGTTCTCGTCGAGCACATCGAGATGCCAGCCCGGCGACGGCACCGAGGTCGAGCCGAGTTTTACCGGCATCGGGTCGAGGCCTTGGAAGTTGCCGCAGATCGCCCAGCCGGTTTCGGTCTGCCACCAGTGATCGACCACCGGCACGCCCAGCAGCTTCTGCGCCCATTCGACCGTCGGCGGATCGCCACGTTCGCCGGCGAGGAACAGCGTGCGGAACTTCGACAGGTCGTAGTTCTTCAGCAGCTTACCCTCGGGGTCCTCGCGCTTGATCGCGCGGAAGGCGGTCGGCGCGGTGAACAGCGCCATCGCCTTGTGCTCGGAGATCACGCGCCAGAAGGCGCCGGCATCGGGCGTGCCGACCGGCTTGCCTTCGTAGAGGATCGTGGTCGCACCGTGGATCAGCGGCCCATAGACGATGTAGCTGTGGCCCACGACCCAGCCCACGTCCGAGGCGCACCAGTACACTTCACCCGGCTCGACGCCGTAGAGGTTCTTCATCGACCAGGCGAGCGCCACGCAGTAGCCGCCGGTGTCGCGCACGACACCCTTGGGCTGCCCGGTCGTGCCCGACGTGTAGAGGATGTAGAGCGGATCGGTGGCCTTCACCGGCACGCACGCCGCCGGCTGTGCCGTGGCGAGCGCCTGGTCCCAGTCGAGGTCGCGACCGGCCACCATCGTCGCGGCATACTGCGGCCGCTGCAGCAGGATAACCTTCGGCACCTTGTGAGCCGCCTGCTCGATCGCCTGATCGACCAGCGGCTTGTACTGCACGATGCGCGTCGGCTCGATGCCGCACGAGGCGGTCAGGATCAGCTTGGGCGCGCAATCGTCGATGCGGCTCGACAGCTCCTTGGCCGCGAAGCCGCCGAACACCACGGAATGGATGGCACCGATCCGAGCGCAGGCGAGCATCGCCATAACGGCTTCGGGGATCATCGGCATGTAGAGGATGACACGGTCGCCCTTGCCCACGCCCTGGGCCGCGATCATGCCGGCGATGAGCGCGACCTGATCGCGCAGTTCGCGGTAGGTGAAGGTCTTCTTGGTGTTGGTGAGCGGCGAGTCGTAGATCAGCGCCGCCTGCTCGGCGCGGCCACCGTCGACATGCCGGTCGAGCGCATTGTGGCAGGCATTGAGTTCGCCACCCTGGAACCAGCGATAGAAGGGCGGATTGGCGCCGTCGAGCACCTTGTCCCAGTGCCTCGTCCAGTCGATCGCGGCGGCCTGCTCGGCCCAGAAACCTTCCGGGTCGCTCAGCGAGCGCGCGTGCATGGCGCGATATCTGTTCCCGACGGTCATGAGGTTTCTTCTCCCTTTTGACAGTCAGGATTAACGCCCGGCATGGTCGGCGGCAATCCGGATGTGGGAGCATCTTGTCTCACGGAGTGTTTCGATGCGCAGACGTTTTTTCGCGGCTCTGTTGGCCGCGTGTGGCACGGCTGCCTTTCTGCCGGCCGGGGGCCAGGCTCAGGGCTGGTTTGAATACAAGCCAGAGGGCGGCCGCTTCCGTGTCGACCTCCCCGCCCTGCCGAGGATCGCCATCGTCCAGGTGCCGATCGGCAACAACAACACCGTGCCGATGACCGAGGCGACCTCGGTGGTCTCGCAGGTTGCGTACATCGCATCCTATGTCGACTACCCCAACACGGTGACCAGAGGCGCGGCCGCAGACGTCATCCTCACACAGGTTCGCAACGGTGCGGCGTCGGGGGGCACCTACCGGGACGAGAAGAAGCTTCAGATCGGCCGAGTCGAGGGTCGCGAGTTCACGATCGTCCAACCCAACGGCAATGTGGCCGTCACCCGGGCCTACTGGTCGCGCGGCCGCCTGTTCCAACTCGTGGTCGACGGCAAACCCGGCATCGAGACCCAGCCGGCGGCGCGCCAGTTCCTCGACTCCTTCGTCCTCGTCTAGGAACGGCTGTCGCCGCCCCCCGCCTACCGCTATTCTCCCGGCAACGAGAATGTTCCTGGGAGGGAACCGATGGTCGGTCGCCGTGAGGTGACGCTGGGCGGGCTTGCCGCGCTGGCGTCGACGCGTGTGCAGGCTCAAACCACGAATTGGCCCGCCAAGCCGATCCGCCTGATCGTGCCCTATGGGCCCGGCGGTTCGGCCGACCAGGTCGCCCGGCTCTATGCCGAGAAGATGAGCGCTTCACTCGGCCAGCAGATCATCGTCGAGGACAAGCCCGGCGCGTCCGGCGGTGTCGGCGCCCAGATGGTCGCGACGGCGCCGGCCGACGGCTATACGCTCCTGCTCTCGCCGACCGCGATCATGGCCATCACGCCGGCCGCCCGGAAGGTGCCGTACAATCCCGAGGACCTCGTTGCCGTCGCGCGCCTGTCGACGCCTATCCTCGTCGTCACGATCACGAACGCGCTGGGCGCCAGGAGCTGGGCGGAATTCGTGGCGCTCGCGAAAGCAAATCCCGGCAAATACTGGTTCGGCTCGTCGGGTCTCGGCACCATCACGCATCTCACCGGCGAGGTGCTGACACGCGCGGCCGGAATCCAGATGCAGCATTCGCCCTACAAGACGATCGTCGATGCCACGGGCGACGTCTTCGACGGTCGCATCCAGATGGTCTTCGATCCGTCGTTCGTGCCCTATGCCAAGGCCGGCAAGGTGCGCGCCGCCTTCGTCGACCAGCCGACGCGCATGGCGGACCTGCCGGACACCCCGACGGCGATCGAAGTCGGTGTCGATCTCAAGGGCTTTCGTGCAAGGAGCTGGTTTGGCCTCTTTGCGCCCAAGGGAACGCCGGAATCCGTGCTCAAGCGCATATCCGATGCAGCAGCGCAGGCCGCCGCCCTGCCCGTCATGAAGGAAAAACTGCTGCTCGTGGCTCAGAACGTGGAATATCAATCCTACACCGACTTCGCGCGGCAGGTGCGCGAGGACCAGGTCTACTTCGCCAGGCTGCTGAAGGACCTGGATATCAAGCTGGAGTAATCGCCGCGCCCTGTGAGAGAGTGCCGCCACCCAAGGAGACAGACGGAAGATCATGGCCAAGCGCAAGTCGGGAAGAGGCAGCAGCACGTCGAAACGTCCGGTCAAGCGTAAGGCCGCCGCCAAGACGAAAAAGCCGGCCGGGCGCGCCGCGAAGAAGGCCGCTCCGAAGAAGGCCGCTCCGAAGAAGGCTGCTTCGCCTAAGAAAGTCGCCGCGCCCCGCAAGGTCCCCGCGTCCAAGCCGCTCGCCCGCCCGGGCCAGCGCCGGCCGGTCAAGAGCCGGACCTCCGTCACGCGCCTCGCGCCGCCCCGCCCGGTTTCTCATAAGACCGCCCTCGCCGCGCACAACATCTACGAACGCGACCTCGACAAGACGCCCGCCAACCATGCCGCTCTCACGCCGCTGCAGTTCATCGAGCGCACCGCCAGCGTCTATCCCGACCATGTCGCCCTGATCCACGGCGAGCGTCGGCAGACATGGGCGGAAACCTATGCACGCTGCCGGCGCCTTGCCTCGGCCCTCGCCAGGGTCGGCATCGGCGTGGGCGACACGGTGGCCATCATGGCGCCCAACATTCCCGAGATGTACGAGGCGCATTTCGGCGTCCCCATGACAGGCGGCGTGCTGAACTCGCTGAACACCCGCCTCGATGCGGCGATGGTCGCCTTCATCCTCGACCATAGCGAGACCAAGGTTCTGCTGGTCGATCGCGAATACCATCGCGTCGTGACCGAGGCGCTGGCGATCGCCAAGGTGCAGCCGCTGGTCGTCGACATCGACGATCCCGAGTGCGACGACCGCGCCCAGATCGGCGACACGACCTGGGAGGAATTCATCGCCGACGGCGATCCCGATTTCGCGTGGGCCTATCCGTCGGATGAGTGGAACGCGATCACGCTTAACTACACGTCGGGCACCACCGGCAACCCCAAGGGCGTGGTCTACAGCCATCGCGGCGCGACGCTCTCCTCCTACGGCAACGCCACGCAATGGCCGATCGGCCTGCACCCCGTCTATCTCTGGACGCTGCCGATGTTCCACTGCAACGGCTGGTGCTTCCCCTGGACGCTGGCGCTGGTCGCCGGCACTTCGGTCTGCCTGCGCCGCCCCGCCGCCAAGCCGATCTTCGATGCGCTGGCCGACCACGACGTCAGCCATATGTGCGGCGCGCCGATCATCATGCAGCTGATCATCGGTGCGACGCCGGCCGAACGTCGGCCGCTCAAGCGCAAGGTCGAGTTCATGACCGCCGCCTCGCCGCCGCCCGCCGCCGTGCTGGAGGCGCTGGAGAAGCAGAATTTCCGCGTGACGCACGTCTATGGCCTCACGGAAGTCTACGGCCCCGCCACCATCTGCTCCTGGCACGAAAACTGGGACGAACTGCCGGCCCACGACCGCGCGCGGCTGAAGGCGCGCCAGGGTGTGCGTTACGCCGCCGAGGACGGCGTCACGGTGATGGATCCCAGGACCATGAAGGAAGTGCCGCGCGACGGCGCGACGATGGGCGAGGTGATGTTCCGCGGCAACCTCACCATGAAGGGCTATCTCAAGAACCCGGCCGCGACACGCGATGCCTTCGCCGGTGGCTGGTTCCACTCCGGCGATCTCGGCGTGATGCACGAGGACGGCTACATCGAACTGCGCGACCGTTCGAAGGACATCATCATCTCGGGCGGCGAGAACATCTCGACCATCGAGGTCGAGGGCGTGATCATCGCCCATCCCGCCGTCGCCAATGCCGCCGTGGTGGCCAAGCCCGACGAGAAATGGGGCGAGACGCCCTGCGCCTTCGTGATGCTGAAGCCCGGCGCGACCGCCACCGCCCAGGACATCATCGCCCACTGCCGCGCCAACCTCGCGGGCTACAAGTGCCCGCGACATGTCGTGTTCCGCGACTTGCCAATGACCTCGACAGGCAAGGTGCAGAAATTCGTCCTGCGCGAATGGGCAAAGGCGGCCTGAAGCCGCCTTCGCGCCGACTGGCGCAAACCATCGCGCCGCCATAATCGCCGGGCTAATTTCAGTCTCCCATGGCCGGTGAAACAACGCTCATCGTGACGACCCGCAGCGGCGTGCGCCCGCTGGGCGTGCGCGGCGAGCCCTTGCACAATGCCGCGCCGCAATTGCGCCGCGTGGTGCGCCGCCGCCTCGGCGATGCCGCCGCCGACCTGCTGGCCGATCCGCAGCTCCACGAGAACGACCAGGGCATCGACTGGTATGCCGGCTGGTCCGGTCCCGTTCGTCCCGTCACCGAACTGGCCCCGGCCGAGCGCGACGCGGTGCTGGCGAAGGTCGAGGCCACGCTCGCCGAAATCCGCCGGCTGGGCGACATGCTGGCAGGCCACGGGCCGAAGGAAGAAACCGGCACCGTCGGCCTGTCGCTGAAGCTCGCCGCACGGGCGCCCTCGCCTGCGTTCGTCTTCCTGGTCGGAGATAGACCCGTCATCGTCGCCTGGGGCTACGAAAAGGAAGCCGCCAGCGCTTTACTGCCGCTCGCGCTGGCGCGCGTTCCCGACGCGCCCGTGCCCGGATTGGGCGCCCCCGAGCGCCGTCCGGTGCTGGAAGCGGCGCAAGTGGCACGGCCCGGCTTGCCCGCTGTCATTCCTGCCGCCGGTGTGCCGTGGTGGCGCACGCTCGCCCTCGCGCTGCCGCTCCTGCTTCTTCTGTTGGGCGGCGCATGGTTGCTGCGCGGCCTGCTGCCGGTGGATCCCGACGTCGCCATCGCCACGCGCGAGGGACCGCCGGCTCCCCCGCCACCGGAAGCCCTGCCGGATCCCGTGCCCGCGTTGAAGGCGGCCTACTCGACCGAGCAATCGCGCGAGCGCGTCCTGAAGGTCGAACTGGCCCTGGCCGAGGCCGAGTTGAAGAAGCGCATCGCCGACTGCAAGCCCCCGGAACCGCCCAAGCCGCCGCAAGTCGCCGCCGCGCCCCCGCCGCCGATGATCCCGCCGGCCCCCAAGCCCGCACCGCCCAAGGCCACGCCACCACAGGCCGCTCCCCAACCGCGCAATCCCGGCGACAATCGTCTGCGCCTGCCGAACGCTCCCACCAACGACTACTCGTTCATGCAGGGCTGCTGGCGCACCGATCCGTTCCGCCACGAGACGCTGCAGATGCAGCCGGGAGTCTCGTCCTATTGCTTCGATGCGAGCGGCGCGGGCCAGCTTGAATGGCGGCGGGGCCGGACGGCGTGCCGGACGCGCGCCCAGGCCCGCTTCGAGGGCGCTGTGCTGCGGCTGCGCGACGCCGATTCGACCTGCAACGACGGCTCGAGGTGGTTTTCGGACCAGCTCGTCTGCCATCGCGGCTCCGACAATGTCGCGGTGTGCAGCGGCCAGTCGCGCAACGCCTACGGCGCGCCGGTCACCTGGTCGGTCAACCTGCACAAGCTGAACTGACCCAACTCATGGGCGGCTGAGGTAAACTCGGTTCCTGCAGCGCCACGCCTGCCCTAGATTGCGCGCCGTTTCCTCTTCACCGGTAGCAGCTCAGTGTCCCCTTCCGCGCGCGTGACGTGGCGCAGTTTCCAGGCCGGCGCCCTGCGCATGATCCTGCCGGGCCTCGCCTCCCTGCCATTCGGAATAGGCTTCGGCGTCGCTGCCGCGCAGAAGGGCCTGAGCGCTTTCGAGACCACGTTGATGAGCTTCACCGTCATGGCCGGTACCAGCCAGATGGTGGCGCTCGACATCTGGGCGCAGCCGCTGCCGTTGATGGCGCTCGCCGTCTCGGTGTTCGTGGCCAACCTGCGCTACTTCGTGATGGGCGCGGCGCTGCAGCCTCATCTCCCGCACCTGCCGTGGTGGCTTCAGCCGCCGGTCTGGTACGTGACGGTCGACCAGAACTGGGCCGTCAACATCGCCGAATATCGTCGCGGCCATGGCGACCTCGGCAAGTTCCTGGGGGGCGGCTTCGTGATGGCCTGCATCTGGTCGGGCTCGACCCTGGCCGGCCATCTGGCGGCGGGCGGCATCCTTTCCGATCCCACGATGGCCAAGCGGCTGGGCCTCGACTTCGTGGGGGTGGCGGTCTTCGTCGTGGTGGCGACCATCCTGTTCCGCGGCAAGCGCGACATCGCGCCATGGATGGTGGCGATCGCCGCAGCCTTCGCGGCCAAGTGGCTGATGGGCGGCAACTGGTACATCGTCATCGGCGGCCTGGCCGGCGGACTCTTCGGCGCGCTGCGAGATTTCAGGAGAGACGATGTCCGCCAGTCCTGAGAATCTCGTCGCTATCCTGGTGATGGCGCTCGCGGCGATGGCCGCGAAGGGTGGCGGCTTCATTGCCATGCGATGGCTCGGCCGCCATCGCTTCGTGACGGCCCTTCTCGATCACGCCCCCGGCGCCGTGCTCGTCTCCGCCGCGATCGTGCCGCTCGCGCAAACCGGCGGCGCGTTCATCGTGGGCGCGGTGGT
Source organism: Reyranella humidisoli (assembly GCF_019039055.1). Classification (NCBI taxonomy): domain Bacteria; kingdom Pseudomonadati; phylum Pseudomonadota; class Alphaproteobacteria; order Hyphomicrobiales; family Reyranellaceae; genus Reyranella; species Reyranella humidisoli. The sequence goes on along the minus strand of NZ_JAHOPB010000002.1, from coordinate 870,949 downwards.
CGCGGCCGTGATGACCCGCAAGGTCGGAGGCTTCACCCCCGGCCTTTTCGGTGGCGTCGGCGCCGTGGCGCTGGCCCGCTGGGCGGGCCTCGCCTGAACTTCGGATGACGATGGACGTCAGTGCGACGTGTCGGGCTCGCTGAGACGGACGATCTCGTCCTTGATCATGAGCTTCCGCTTCTTGAGGCTGCAGATCGCATCATCGTCGGGATGCGGCCTCGTCGTCTCCTGATGGATCGCCTGCTCGAGAACAGAGTGCTTGTTCTTCAGTGCTTCGATGTGGTCCACGGTGCTCATAGTCGGATACCTCCGAGTTTGTTTGCGGGGACAGCAGAAGTCTGACTCTGACATTGGGCGGAGTCACGTCGAATCAACCCGCGAAACGATCGGCCGGCAAAGATTGTGAATAACCGCCATGTTTGGCCGCCCGCCGGGCAACCATTTTCGCTCAGGCCGCGAGCCCCACGGCCTCCGCGACCTCGGGCGGGGCCAGCGCGGGAAACGTTGCGCGCATCAGCGCGGCGACCGCTTTGCGATCCTTGTCGTCCGGCACGACGCCCAGGCAGACGGCATAGACACCCAGGTTGCCGACCGCGGCGCGCAGGCGCTTCTCCGGCGGACGCTCGCGATCAGGCGACGGAGAATGCAGACTCGCCAGTTTGAGCTGCTCGGCATGTTCGGCCGCCAGTTCCGCGTCGGCGACGCGCCGGCGCACGGCATCGACCGTTTCGGGCAGCGCGCCCGGCCAGACATTGTCCTTGAGCCGCCGCCGCATCTCGCGCAACGGCTTCACGACCTCGGACTGCCAGGCATCGCTGGCGGCCAGGATCGAGCGCAGCCGGTCGGCCGTCAGGGTGGGACGCCCCGAAGCGCCCAGCCAGCAGCAGAACAGCAGGATGTTCACGTCGCAGCCGCGGCGCTCCTGCAGGTCGAGGCAAGCCTCGGCCACGCCCTCACCGGCATAGAGTTCGAGCGAGAAGTTCCAGAACGGATGGGGGAGAAAGTCCGACACGATTGCTTGGCCTTTGGGTGCTTCCCTTTGGGCGGGCTACGGGGTACACGGCCGGGAGCGACGTGGCTAGCCTGTCTGGACGAGTGCGCCCCGCATGAATGACCTGACGTCGTCGGATCCGCCGGACGCAGAGACCATCAAGGCCAAACTTGAGGCCCTGAAAAGCGAGCATCGCGACCTCGACGAGGTGGTCGATCGCCTGCTCGAAAAGCCGCCTTTCGACCAGCTCCAGCTCCAGCGCCTCAAGAAGCGCAAGCTCGGCCTGAAGGACCAGATCCTGCGTCTGGAAAGTCGGCTCATTCCCGATATCATCGCCTGAGAAGTCCATGGCCCGGAAAACCATCAAACGTCGCCGGACGACCAAGCCCCTGGTCGGCCTCATCATGGGCAGCCAGTCCGACTGGTCGACCATGCGTCACGCCGCCGAGACACTGGAGGCGCTGGGCGTCCCGTTCGAGGCGCGCATCATTTCCGCACACCGGACGCCGAAGCGCATGATGGACTATGCCTCCGGCGCCAAGGGCCGTGGCCTGAAGGTGATAATCGCCGGCGCGGGCGGCGCCGCCCACCTTCCGGGCATGACCGCCGCCATGACGCCGCTTCCCGTCCTGGGCGTGCCGGTGGAAAGCGCCGCACTCAAGGGTCAGGACAGTCTTCTTTCCATAGTCCAGATGCCGGCAGGCATCCCGGTCGGGACACTCGCGATCGGCCGCGCCGGATCGATCAATTCCGCGCTTCTGGCGGCTTCGATCGTCGGTCTTGGCGACGCCAAGATCATGGCCGCCGTCGAGGCGTGGCGCACGCGTCAGACGCAGGCCGTTGCCAAGATCCCATCCGACGACGCCCCGCCCCACCGCTGATGCCGGCCGAGCTTCCTCTACCGCCGGGATCGACCATCGGTATCCTGGGCGGCGGCCAGTTGGGCCGCATGACGGCGCTTGCCGCGGCCCGATTGGGCTATCGCTGCATCGTCTATGCCCCGGAGGACGATCCGATCGCCGCGCAGGTCTGCGCCGGTCATGTCCAGGGGGCCTACGACGATGTCAGCACCCTCGCCCGGTTCGTGGCCCAGGTGGACGTCGTCACCTATGAGTTCGAGAACGTCCCCGAAGGCGCCGTGCTGGAATGCGAGAAGCTGAAGCCGGTCCGGCCGGGCGTGAAGCCCATCCACTTCGCCCAGCATCGGCTCCGCGAAAAGGACTTCCTGCGCAAGCTTGGGATCGGCACAGCCGACTACCAGCCCATCCGCTCCGAAGCCGACATCGCCGCCGCCACCGCCCTGCCCGGTATCCTGAAGACCTGCACCGAAGGTTATGACGGCAAGGGCCAGGCGCGCGTGACGGACAAGGCGGGACTGTCCGCCGCCTGGGAGAAGCTCGGCCGGCGGGAGTGCATCCTGGAGGCGATGGTCGATTTCGAGTGCGAGGTCTCCGCCATCGTCGCCCGGGGGCTCGACGGCGCCACGCGCTGCTTCCCGATCGGCATCAACGGCCATCGCGACGGCATCCTGAGGACCACGACCGTGCCATCCGGGCTGCCGGCGACCACGCTGGCCACCGTCGAGCGCTTCGGCATCGAACTGGCGCAGGGCCTCGATCTCGTCGGTCTCGTGGCGCTGGAAATGTTCGTGACGAAGGATGGGAGCGTGCTGGCCAACGAGATGGCGCCGCGCCCGCACAATTCCGGCCACTGGACGATGGACGCCTGCGCCACCAGCCAGTTCGAGCAGCTGGTGCGGGCCATCTGCGGCCTGCCGCTCGGGCCGGTCGACGTGCTGGCGCCATCACGGATGGAGAACCTGATCGGCGACGAGGCCAACGACTGGCCCCGCTACCTCGCCGAACCGACGGCCCGGCTGCACCTCTACGGCAAGGCGGAAGCCCGCCCCGGCCGCAAGATGGGGCACGTCACCTACGTGCTGCCGGGCCTGCTGCCGCCTGCTTCGGGTTCGTCCACGACCTGACCTGCCCCTTCAGCTTCTCGATCCGCATCACGTCGTCGATTCGGCGGTCGAGGAAGGCCCAGGTGGCCTCAGCGCCCGGCGAGCGATCGTTCAGCCAGTAGAGCAGGGTCGAGGAATAGACACCCGCCAGGGTCGCCCGCTTGGTGTAGAAATTGAAGTCGGTGCTGGTGTCGCCGGCGGCGTACCACATGGCATCCACGGTCCCGTAGAGCAGCTTCAGCGCCAGCGGGGCATTGAACGGCAGCGACAACAGGGAAAGCGCCCGCCGGGCCGATTCGCGCTGGCCGGAATGACGCTCCAGCCGGATACGGACGGCGCCCTTGATGCGATCGCGGATCTTCAGGGCAACGACGCCCTCCTTCTCCATGTCCTCGACCATGCGCAGGTCGGACCGCCTGCTGAGAAAGGTCAGGACATCGAGGGGACCGCCGGGAAAGAGCCGCTCACCCTCGCCAGCGGGCAGATCGAGGCCCCGGGCAGCGCTGGCCAGAGCCGCCCGCGTCCAGCCTTCGAAGCTCGCCTCCGAGGCGACGGCGTCGGCCAGCCGGTCCCTCAGGGTGGAATCCGGATCATTTTCCGCGAAATCGGGGGTTTTCTGCTCGTCCATGCCGTGGAATATAGGCCCCAATCGGGGGGTTCCCAAGGGTATCGCCCTGTGATACCTACGCCGCCTCTGGAATTCCGGGCCCGAACATTCGTGGGCCAAGCCGCATTGGAAGGAAGCGATCGAAGTGCAGGTTCTCGTTCGTGAAAACAACGTCGATCAGGCGCTGCGCGTCCTGAAGAAGAAGATGCAGCGCGAGGGCATCTTCCGCGAGATGAAGCTTCGCCGCAATTACGAGAAGCCCTCCGAGCGCCGCGCCCGTGAGCGCGCCGAGGCCATCCGCCGCACCCGCAAGCTGATGCGCAAGCGCATGGAGCGCGAGGGCTACTAGTCCTCCCTTCTCCGCGCGAGACGACAACCCCCGGCATCCCCGGGGGTTTTTGTTTGGCTGGCAACGGAAGAACCAATGGAGCGTGCAAATCCAGTTGCGCTCATGCCGTGGCTACTCACGAGCTTGAGCGCCACAGGAGTGGCGCGCTCCTATGAGCGGCCCTATCGCGAGATCATTCCGGTTTCGATGCACCAGCAGCGAATGCCGCCGCATGACGATCACGTAGTCGGCGAAAGACTTCTCGGGGCGGAACGCTTGGCGTCGGATCCACAAGCGCCTCCCCCCACCGCTTGTCGCAACTCAGCCACCGAAGTGCACGTGCGAGGCTTCCCGCAGTTTGGCTGGCTTTTAGAAGACATGTCATTCCTCCGTAGTCGACTGCGGCGACTTAAGGACGCGCTGGCGCTTAACTCAAGTCACGAGCGCGGCGATTGCTGCCTCCAGCTCCGCCACGTCCGTCACGACGGCATCCGGCGTCTCGGCCTCCGATCGCGGGCGCTGTCGGCGCCAGCGGCCGGAGCGGAACTGGATAGTGGCCATACCGGCGGCCTTGGCCGGTGCGATGTCTGCGTCGATCCGGTCGCCGACCAGGATGCACTCGGCCGGCGGCACGACGTGATCGCGCGTGAACAGAAGGGCGATCCCTGCCCGTTCGAGCCGCTCCCAGCGTGGTTCGACCGCGCCGAGCACCAGACCGCGCGCCTTGAGGCGCTTCAGCAGGTCCTCGATCTCGGGCCGGATCTGAAAGGCATCGAGTTGGCCGGTCATCGCCTCGACGCGCCGCACCACGCGCACCACCGTGGTGGGCTCTCCGCCGCACAATGTCTCGATCATGTGGCGCGCCACGTCTGGCGCAAAAGCAGCGACCGCTTGCTCCGAGGCTTCCTCGACCATCGCGGGATCGACCCGGATGCCTTCCAGCCCGCAGGCCGCTGCGATGGCGCCGTCGAGCGCCATCTCCCACGCGAATTCGAGATCGACCGCGCCTCCGATGTCGAAGATGACAGCGCGATAGGTTGGGCCTGTGAGCATCACTGGTTTCGGCATTGAAGCCGCCCGACATCGAATCGTCTTGAGATGATATCCCACAAGCAATCCCATCTCTCCTGATCCTGGAGACGAGCCACTTCCAGATCGACGGGCTTACCTTTGCGCCACTTCCCCTCGAAGCGCCGACCATCACTGGTCACGAAAACGCCCGCGCCTTCAGGAACACCGTCGGTCCAGTTGCCTTCGTACTGTCCCTGCGGTCCCCGGGCGATGTTCTTGCCCGTGAGCTGCTTTCGATACCAGCGCTCTTCGAAGCGATAGCCACCTGGGACCGTCAGCACGCCTCTTGTCCAATCTCCCCTGTCCCATTTGCCGCTGTATCGGTGACCGCCAGGATACGTCCCCACTCCCTCGCGCAGTTCGCCGTCCTTCCACGTGCCCTCATACCGGATTCCGTATTCGGTCAATTCCCCGCGCCCCGTGATCCGGCCTCCTTCCATTTGCCCCGAATACCGTATCGTCAGCCTGCCGTCGCGAAACCATTCGAGGATGCCTTGGCCCTGTGCGCGCCCCTCGACACACGGTCCACTCCAGGTGGCGCTCGTCGTTTTCGCGCGCCTCCATTGCTTGCCACCGTACCGATTGCGCACTTCGCAATTCTCCGCCGCTGCCATCCAACTCGGCGGACTTAGGAGAGCGAAAGGTGCCGTAAAGAGAGTAACGAGCAAAACCAAGCCTATCGCGAACGGTGCCCGCCCCGGCAAAAGAGTGAACATGGGAATGTAGTTCGTTTCGGGCGATGGATCGGGATTGGCGGTCCCCCACCGGCGGATCGAATCGTTGACAGCCCGCAGCAACTGCTCCGGCTCCATGTCGAGGCCGGTGGACGCCAGCGGATAGTATTTGGGACGCAGTCCGGTATCCGGCCCCAGCCATGCCGGTTTGCCGTCATTCAGCCGTGCGTAAAAGGATCGAGGATCGACCAGTTCCAGGGCAATTATCGGCACGCTTACCCGTTGACCGCCCTCGAGCGCGGCATGAGCCCCTTTGATATCGGACCACAGGATGAGATCGGGACAGCGGCCCCGGTAGGCCGTGATCCCCTTGTCGGATATCCGGATCGCGAAAGGCACCGGCCGGATCAGGTTCCTGACGGCGAGATAAAGACCCGACGTGCCAATCGCGACGACAATGATGCCGTATACATAGGCCGCCACCGGGTGCGTCGGGACGAACGAACGCCACAGCCACCAGCCGATTCCCGAGAACCCGGTAGCCAATGCGATGGCGATCGCTCCACCCACCAAGCGCGAGCCGAGCGGCATCCTCTGACGGATGGTGATTGTCTCAGACGGGGAAGACCTGGCCTCTTCCCCCTGCGGTGCCTCGGCTTGCGCCGGTTCGTTAATGCGAGGAACCCTCAAGCGACTTTACAATGTTCTCGCACATCACCTTGGCGTCGGCGAAGAGCATCATCGTGTTGTCCCGGAAGAACAGTTCGTTGTCGACGCCGGCATAACCCGAGGCCATGCCGCGCTTCACGAACAGCACGGTCTGCGCCTTCTCGACGTCGAGGATCGGCATGCCGTAGATCGCGCTCTTCGGATCGGTCTTGGCGGCCGGGTTGGTGACGTCGTTGGCGCCGATCACGAAGGCGACGTCGGTCGAGGCGAAGTCGCGGTTGATGTCGTCGAGTTCGAAGACCTCGTCGTAGGGCACGTTGGCCTCGGCCAGCAGCACGTTCATGTGGCCGGGCATGCGGCCGGCCACCGGATGGATGGCGTAGCGGACCTGCACGCCCTCCTTCTTCAGGAGGTCGGACATCTCGCGCAGCGCATGCTGGGCTTGGGCGACGGCCATGCCGTAGCCCGGCACGATGATGACGGACTGCGCGTTCTTCATCAGGAAGGCCGCATCCTCGGCCGAGCCGGCCTTGACCGGCTTGTCGTTCTTGACGGCCGGGCCGCCGGCCGCCGCGCTGTCGGTACCGAAACCGCCCAGGATCACGTTGAAGATCGAGCGGTTCATGCCCTTGCACATGATGTAGCTCAGGATCGCGCCCGAGGAGCCCACCAGCGCGCCGGTCACGATCAGCGCGGTGTTCCCCAGGGTGAAGCCGATGCCGGCCGCCGCCCATCCCGAATAGGAATTGAGCATCGACACGACGACGGGCATGTCGGCGCCGCCGATCGGCAGGATCAGCAGGAAGCCAAGCGCCAGCGACAGCACGACCAGCAGGACGAAGGTCGACGTATGGCCGCGCATCGCGAACCAGACCAGCAGGACGACCAGTGCGATGCCGAGCAGCGCGTTCAGCGGATGCTGGCCCTTGAAGACCAGCGGCGAGCCCGTCACAAGGCCCTGCAGCTTGGCGAAGGCCACGACCGAGCCAGTGAAGGTGATGGCGCCGATCACCGTGCCCAGGCCCATTTCGATCAGGCTCTGCACCTTGATCTTGCCGGGGACGCCGAGCCCGAAGGCTTCCGGTGAAATGAAGGCCGCCGCAGCCACAAATACCGCGGCAAGGCCGACCAGCGAATGGAAGGCCGCCACGAGCTGCGGCAGCGCGGTCATCTGGATACGCAGCGCCACGAAGGTGCCGATCGCACCGCCAATCACCAGGCCCGCGAGGATCAGCCAGGGCGAGACGACGCCGGGCGAGAGGACGGTGACGCCGATGGCGATCACCATGCCGACGATGCCGTAGAGGTTGCCGCCGCGCGAGGTCGTCGGCGAAGACAGTCCGCGCAGTGCCATGATGAAGCAGATGGCGGCGATCAGATAGCCGTAGGCGGCCAGTTCCTGGGTGAACATCCCTGCTGCTCCCGCCTACTTCTTGACCGGCTTTTTCTTGAACATCGACAGCATCCGGTGCGTGACGATGAACCCGCCGAAGATGTTCACGGCGGCCAGCGCCACCGCGATGAAGCCGAACAGCTGTGCAGCGCCCAGGCCCTTGAGGCCCGCCGCGAGCAGCGCGCCGACGATGATCACGGAGGAGACGGCGTTGGTGACCGCCATCAGCGGCGAATGAAGGGCCGGCGTCACCCGCCAGACCACGTAGTAGCCCACGAAGCAGGACAGGGCGAAGATGGTGAGCAGCGCCACGAATGGCATATGCCCGTCGGGCACGGCGACCGGGCTCGCGGCGGCCGCATCGGTGATCTGCTGCGCCAGGAGCTTGAGCTGGGCGGCGACGTCCTGCGCGTGGGTTGCGAGCCGGGAGGCCTCGCCTGCGATCTTGTCGTCCATGGGGCTGCTCCTAAGCCTGGGTCAGCGAGGGGTGCACGATCTGCCCGTCGCGGGTGACCAGCGTGCCCTTCACGACCTCGTCCTCGAGGTTGATCGTGAGCGCCTTGGTCTCCTTGTCGACCATGGGCGTGATGAAATTGAGCAGGTTGCGCGAGAACAGTGCCGAGGCGTCGGTCGCCAGTTCGCCGGCCAGGTTGGCCGGACCGACGATCTTCACGCCATGCTTCTCGACCACCCTGCCGAACTCCGACAGCGGACAGTTGCCGCCCTGCTCGACCGCCATGTCGACGATCACCGAACCCGGCTTCATGGTCTTCACCATCTCCTCGCTCACCAGCACCGGCGCCTTGCGACCGGGGATCAGCGCGGTCGTGATCACGATGTCCTGCAGCTTGATGTGGTCAGCCACCAGCGCGGCCTGCTTGGCCTGGTACTCGGGGCTCATCTGCTTGGCGTAGCCGCCCGCCGTTTCGGCCGCCTTGAACTCCTCGTCCTCGACCGCCACGAACTTGGCGCCGAGCGACTGGACCTGCTCCTTGGTGGCCGGCCGCACATCGGTCGCGGTCACGATCGAGCCGAGGCGCCGCGCCGTGGCGATGGCCTGCAGGCCGGCGACGCCCACGCCCATGATGAAGCTGCGCGACGGTGCCAGGGTGCCGCCGGGCGTCATCATCTGCGGGAAGATCCGGCCGTAGTTGTTCGCCGCCAGAAGAACTGCCTTGTAGCCGGCGAGATTGGCCTGCGAGGAGAGGATGTCCATCGACTGGGCACGCGTGATGCGCGGGATCAGTTCGAGTGCGAAAGAGGTCACGCCGCGCGAGGCCAGCGCCTGCACCAGCTCCCTGTTGGTGAGGGCGCCCAGCGGCGCCATCAGGGTCTGGCCCTGCCGCAGCAGGCCGAGCTCGTCGAGCCCTTCCTCGGCCGACATCGGACGCTGGATCTTGAAGACGATGTCGCCCGCTGCGATGGCGGAGGCCGCGTCCGGAACGATCGTCGCGCCGGCCTCGCCATAGGCCTGGTCGGTATAGGCGGCAGCCACCCCCGCCCCGGTCTCTATCGTGATCTCCGCGCCCAGCGCCTTCAGCTTCTTGACGGTCTCGGGAGTGGCGGCCACACGGGTTTCATGGGGCCTGCGTTCTTTGACAATGGCGATTTTCATGGAGCGCTTCAGATCCGTTTGAACGCGGCGGGACGCTTCGTGCGCCGCACCTTGCACAGCGTTCCGTTCTTTGCCAAGCCGGTTTTTCGCCGCGTGGAAGCCTCCCGCTTACGCACTCCCACGCCACATGCTACGGCTCGACCATGCCTGACCGACCGCACATCCTGACCGGCTTCCATTTCACCAAGGCGACGCTCGCTTCTTTTGGGGAGCGGTGCAGGATCGTCGGGCATATGGACAGTCCCACGCCCACCGCGGCCGACATCCCGCCCGGTACGGCCGGCACAGTGCAGGCAATCGTCAGCACCGGGAGCGTCGGCATTTCCGATGCCATGATGGCCGCCCTGCCGAGGCTCTCCCTGTTCTGCTGCTACGGCACGGGCTACGAGCGGGTCGACCTCGACGCCGCCCGCCGGCGCGGGATCATGGTCACGCACGGCGCAGACGCCAATGCGCCCGACGTCGCCGAACTGGCGGTCGGCATCCTGCTCGCCTCGACGCGCCGTCTGGTACGCGCCGACAAGATGATCCGCCGCGGCGAGTGGAAGCAGCGCATTCCCAATCGCTTCGGCCCGATCGCCGGCCTGACGGGCGGCAGGGTCGGCATCCTGGGCCTCGGCGCGATCGGCCTGGAGGTCGCCAGGCGCCTGAAGGGGTTCGATGTCGAGATCGGCTACTGCAACCGCAGCAAGCGCAGCGACGTCGACTTCCCGTACTTTCCCGACGTGATGGCACTCGCCACCTGGTGCGATTACCTGATCGTCTGCCTGCGCTCCGATGCCTCCAACCGGCACATCATCAATGCCGACGTGCTCAAGGCGCTGGGTCCGCGAGGCCACGTGGTCAACATCTCGCGCGGCTGGGCGGTCGACGAAAAGGCAATCGCCCATGCGCTGCGCAACGACATCATCGAGGGTGCGGCGCTCGACGTGTTCGACCAGGAGCCCTACACCGGCACTGAGCTGCTGGAACTCGACAAGCTGGTGATGACCCCGCATTTCGGTGGCGGAACGGAGCACGCCCAGCGGCGCATGACCGACCTCGTCTGCCGCAACCTCGACAACCATTTCGCCGGCAAGCCGGTAGCGTCGCCCGTGCCCGAATTTCGCGAGTGGGCCAACGCCGCCGACGCTCCCCGACCGCGCTGACGGCCCATTGGACGGCTACAGTCGTTTGGCGGGAAACAGAACCGTGCGGAACGCCGGCGTCATCGAACTGGCTGCAAATGCCGGTTTGATCGTCGCGCTGTTTCTGGCGTTCTACGTCGGCTTCGGTCTCCCGATACTCTGGGCCATCAACTACTACATCCCGAGCTTCTTCGACGGCTTCGGCCGGCGCAGCCTGGTCGGAACGCTGCTCTATCCGTTCGGATCTTTACGCTTCGAATATGTCTTCGTGGCGGCGCTACAGATGGCCGTTCGCTACACGCTGATCGCGATCCTCTTCTGGCGCGCGTGGCATTCGCCGCTGTCGATGAAACTGGTCGTGATCGCATTCCTGGTCGCGCCGACCGGTGGCTATCTCTTTCATACAGCCGGCTATCCCGAGGACATCCTCTATCTCGCGCTGCTGGCGGCGATCCACGTGCGGCCCTTGCCCGCCCTCCTGATCATGGGCGCCACGCTCTTCGTCCAGGAGTTGGCGGCTTTCACCGTCATCCCGCTCTACGTCACAAGCCTCGCTCTGCGCCGTGAATTCAGAACGGCCATCGTACACGGCGCTGTCCTGGTCGCGGTTTTCGCAGTCATCTACCTGTTTTTCCAGACCGTGCCATCGGAGATGATCGAGGCGCTTTTGGCGCGGGTGCGCTCCGTTGCGCGCTACGCTATCGACGAAAGCTATTATCAGCTGTTTCGGAACGACTTCGTCGGCGAGCGGATGCGCAACTACTACATGCCTCCGGCACGCTACCTGACGCGGGCGCTGCTGATGGCGGCATGCGTATCAGTCGTCGTGGCAGTGGCATTTTACCGTCGTTCCGATCGCTGGTTCGGCGCGCTGAACGTCCTGTGCGTGCTCGGCGCGTGCCTGGCGCCCCTGCTCCTCGGATTCTTCGGCTGGGACGTCTTTCGCTGGGTTTTCCTGTCCCTGCTGTCCAGCCTGTTCGTTCTTCTGTTCATCGGAAGGACCACGCCCGCACCGGCCGCAATGACGGTGGCCGGCCTGCTGGTCGGCTTCGCTCTCGTCGGCCACCTGGAATATTTCGACGGCGCCCATCCGCGGCCGATCCTGCCCTATCCCCGTTTCGTGGATTTTTGGCAGGCCGAGTTGCCGCGGATATTCGGCAAGGCACTCTCCCGTTGAGGACGGTCCTGCGCGACTGAACCCAGTCCCTAGTTCGGTGGATCCTTGCCGATCACGATTCGCGGACCGGTGTATTTCGGCGGCGTGTCGAACCAGACGTCGAAGTAGGCGCGCAAGGCCGAGGGATAGCGCCGCAGGATGGTGACGATGCTGTAGGCGCGCGCAACGTCCTGCGCCTCGAAGCCCCAGGCTTCGATACCCTGCTGACGGGCGAGGAAGATCGCGCGAGAGAGGTGGAAGCGCTGCGACACGACGATGACGCGTGTCTGGCCAAAAACCTCTTCGACCCGCACCACCGAATCCCAGGTCCGGAAGCCCGCGAAATCGCGATAGATCGCCTCGGCCGGCACACCGCGCTCGATCAAACCGGCGCGCATGGCGGTCGGCTCGTCGTAATCAGGACGGCTGTTGTCGCCGCTCACCAGCAGGTACTTCACCTTGCCGGCCTTGTAGAGCGCAGCCGCCGCATTGAGCCGATAGACGAAGTAGCGGTTTGGGCCGCCCTCGGGGCCGATCGGCGCCGCGCCCAGGACCAGCGCCACCGTGACCCCCGGCAACTTCGCCGGATCGCTGCTGATGTACGGGTCGGCCAGGGCTTCGAGGCGGCGCTCGGCGATCCACGACAGGAGAGACAGCAGGAGTGCCACCGCGCCAAGCGCAAGCACCGCGTACAGCATCAACCGCATGTCATCGCCCCGACTACACTCCCAAGCTCCGCCGGGAGCCGCCTGCCCCCCCCCCGATGCCTTTATCACGCTTCAGGCTGACGGGCGCAGCGATTGGCTAATCGATGGCGTCCGCGGTCTTGTCGAGCGGGTAGGCAACGACATCGCCGGCCACAGGCACGATCTTCGCCGTCGCGCTGGTCACTCGCACCGGAAATGCGGCAACGCCACAGCCGGAAAGCGCTATCGCGACGCCCGCAAGGACCGCGGCACCGATCAGACGCTTGGGTTGGAGAATGCGGGTCATCATGGCGAGAAAACGCCCGCAAGCCGGAATAGTTGCCCCCTACCGGAGCGTGTCCAGCACCTCACGGAACCCCGTGCGGCAGGTGAATCCGAGCACACGGGCCGCCTTGCCGGCGTCATAGATGCGGTCGACCGTGTCGAACATCGTCCAGCCCCGCTTCTCATAGAGCGCGAGATATTCCGGGAAGAGCCGGCTCACCACCGCGGGCGCGTCGGCGATCAGCTCGCGGCAATCCTCGCGCCGGAACGGCGTCATCGCCGAAACGATGAACGTGTCGAAGCCGATCTCCCTCGCCTTGGCGAGAGCCACGACATGCGCCTCGGCCGCATCCTCGACGCTGAGACGGCGGAACAGGAATTCGTTGGCCTTCGTGTTCTCGCCCGACTGCCTGATGGCATGGGCCATGTCGTCCTCCTCGGGAAAGAACCGCGAGGTGCGAAGGACGAGTACCGGCAGCCTGTGCAGGTGATTGAACAGGCGGCACAGTTCCTCGGCCGCGAGCTTGGTGACGCCGTAGATGTTGCGCGGCTTGAGTGGCGCCATCGTCTCGTCGATCCACGCCGCCTCCTTCGCTCCGCCCGCCTTCCCGTCACGGATCTGCTGCGAAATCATGAGCGAGGTCGTCGAGGTGAAGACGAAGCGGTCGACCGCCGAGCCCGGCGCCACCGCCTCCTCCAGCAGGTTGAGCGTGCCCTGCACGTTGACGGCGACGAACTCCGAATTGTCGTGGGTCTCGATGTGAGGCTTGTGGCGCGCTGCGGCATGAATCATGGCCGTGATGCCCTCGTCGCGGATCACGCGGCGAACAAGAGCACGGTCGACGACTGAACCCACGACGCTGGTCGTGGCGCCCGGCTCCGGATCGAGCCCCACCACCTTGTGTCCTTCGCGCACGAGCTTCGGCACCAGAGTCTGGCCAAGCCAGCCCGACGAACCCGTTACGAGGATGTTCACGCCAGCCCTGCTTCTTTCAGGGCTGTGTCCTGCCTCGCTGTCAGCGCGTCGACGTCGAAGCCGTCGATCAGGCCCTCGAAGAGCTGGTGCCAGTTGATCGAGGCGCGGAGGTGGATGAACACCGAGCCGAGGCCGATGGCGGCGCGATCCATGAACACGAACTCGCGCGGCGGCCGCACACCGCCCATCTTGCGCAGCTCGCCGAACACGTTCTGCGCCATCTCGCGGCCATAGCCCTCGGCCATGCCTTCGGTCAGGCGGCGCGACCGGTCGTCCATCAGAGGGCCGTAGAGAAAAGCGGCCCAGCGGTTGAGGATGGCGACCATTTCCTTGCTGAGACCGGTAAACCCCCAATCCTCGTAGGCCGCGACGGCGCGCGCCTCGTCGTCCGTCATCAGCGCGCGATAGAGTTCGATCGAGCCCCGCACGAAGCGCGGCGGGAAAATGCGGATGCAGCCGAAATCCATCAGGTTCACCGAACCGTCCGGCCGCACCGAGTAGTTCCCGAGATGTGGATCGCCGTGGATGGCGCCATAGAAATAGAACGGCACATACCAGGCGCGGAACATGGCGATGGCGAGCGCGTCGCGTTCTTCCTGCGAACGGGTCTTCCAGTTGAGCAAGGGCTCGCCCTGCAGCCAGTCCATGGTGAGGAGACGCTCGGTCGAATGCGAGGCGACGACCCCGGGCACATGGACCTGACTCTCGTCGCGCAGCATGTAGCGGTACAACGCCGTGTGCCTCGCCTCGCGGCGATAATCGAGTTCCTCGCGCAGGCGGTTGGCGATCTCGGCATGGATCTCGTCGGTACGGATCGCCGGATCGAAGCGCTGGCCGATCGCGAACACGACCTTGAGCTGGTTGAGGTCGGCCTCCAGCGCCGACGACATGTCGGGATACTGCAGCTTGGCCGCCACCTCCCGCCCATCGTGCAGCGACGCGCGGTGAACCTGCCCCAGCGATGCGGCGAATGACGCCTCCTTGTCGAAGCGGGCGAACTTGGCCTGCCAGTCGGGCCCCAGCTCCGACGCCATGCGGCGGCGCACGAAGGCCCAGCCCATTGCCGGCGCGTTGGCCTGCAACTGCGCCAGCTCGCGGGCATATTCCGGCGGCAACGCGTCGGGGATGGTGGCGAGCAGTTGCGCCGCCTTCATCAGCGGGCCTTTCAGCCCTCCCAGTGCGGCCTTCAGCTCGCCGGCATGCTTGTCGCGATCAAGGCCGAAGCCGAGATAGCGCTGCCCCGCCAGCTTGACCGCCAGCCCGCCTACCGACGTGCCGACCCGCGCATAGCGACCGAGCCGCCCGCCGAGGGAGTCGCCTTCGTCAGAGGCCATGATTCTTACAAAACCACCTCACCCTGAGGAGCGGCCCGCAGGGTCGCGTCTCGAAGGGTGGGCAAAGATTGGGGTGCGCGTTCCCATGCTTCGAGACGGCCGCGACGCGGCCTCCTCAGCATGAGGTCTTTTGGTGCTACGGCCACGTCAGAGTTTCTCGAGTTCATCGATGAAGCCCGAGATCACATCGAGGCCCTTGTCCCAGAAGGCCGGATCGGAGGCATCGAGGCCGAACGGCGCCAGCAGCTCCTTGTGCCGCTTCACGCCACCCGAGCGCAGCATGTCGAGATACTTCTCCTGGAAGCCGTCGGGCTTCGCCTGATAGGCGGCATAGAGCGAGTTCACCAGGCAATCGCCGAACGCGTAGGCATACACGTAGAACGGCGAGTGGATGAAGTGGCCGATATAGGACCAGTAGTATTTGTATTCGTCGTCATAACGGAAGGCCGGGCCGAGGCTCTCCTTTTGCACCGCCATCCAGATCTCGCCGATCGCGTCGGGCGTCAGCTCGCCCTCGCGGCGCGCCATGTGCAGGCGCGATTCGAAATCGTAGAACGCGATCTGGCGCACCACGGTGTTCAGCATGTCCTCGACCTTGCCGGCCAGCATCGCCTTGCGCGTGGCCTTGTCGGGCGCGGTCTTGAGCAGCGACTGGAAGGTCAGCATCTCGCCGAACACCGAGGCGGTCTCGGCCAGCGTCAGCGGCGTGTCGGCCATCAGCGGGCCCTGCTTGGCCGCCAGCACCTGATGGACGCCATGGCCCAACTCGTGCGCCAGGGTCATCACGTCGCGAACCTTTCCCTGATAGTTCAGCAGGAGATAGGGATGCGCCGACGGCACCGTCGGATGGGCGAAGGCCCCCGGCGACTTGCCCGGCCGCGCCGGCGCGTCGATCCAGCCCGTGCCGAAGAATTTGCGGCCGACATCCGCCAGTTCCGGCGAGAAGGCGTTGTAGGCGTCGAGCACGATCTTCTCGGCCTCGGGCCAGGGGATCGTGCGGTCGTCATGCTCGGGCAGCGGCGCGTTGCGGTCCCAGTAGGGCATGGTCTCGACGCCGAACCACTTCGCTTTCAGCTTGTAGTAGCGGTGCGCGAGCTTGGGGTAAGCCTTCTTGACCGACGCCGCGAGCGCGTCGACCACCTCGTCCTCCACGACGTTGGCGAGGTTACGGAACGATTGCGGCCGCGCGTACTTGCGCCAGCGGTCGTCGATCTCCTTGTCCTTGATCAGCGTGTTGGTGATCAGCGAGAAGACCGCGATATTCTCGCCCTGCACCTTGCCGAACGACTTGGCGGCTTCCTTGCGTATCGCGGCGTCCTTGTTCGACAGCTTGTCGAGGATCTGCGGCTCGCTCAGCATCTCATTGCCGAACGGATAGCGCAGCCGCGCGATCGTCTCGTCGAACAGGCGCGACCAGGCGCTGCTGCCGACCACCGACTGGTCATGCTGGAACTTCTCGAGTTCGTCGGAAAGCTGGTGCGGGCGGAAAAGGCGGGCGTCGCGCAGCCACGGCGCGTACTTCGCAAGTTCCGGCGCCTTCAGCTTCTCGGCAAGATCGGCATCCTCGATCTTGTTGATCTCCAGCCGGAAGAACAGGAGCTTTGACCCAATGTCGTTCAGCTTCTCCGACATGTCCTGGGCGAAGCGGTTGCGCTCCGGATCGGACTGGTCCTGCGCCGAATAGAGCTGGGCATAGGAGCCGATGCGGCCCAGCAGGTCGCTCATCGCCTCCAGACGCACGATCGCCCCGCCCAGCGCCTTGCCGTCGAGACCGACGATCCTGCCCTCGTAATCCTTCGCGAAGGCATCGGCTTCCGCCGCCGCGCGCTTCAGGTCGGCGCCCAGGTCCGTCCCGGTCGGGCTGGAATAGAGATCGGCCAGGTTCCAGGTCGGCAGGTCGCCCAACACAACGTTCATTCACCACTCCTTGCGTCACCCCGGATATGGGGCGCGACCCGCTTCATGACTAGAGGGAGCGGCCCTCGAGGCAGTGTCCGATCGCGGCCACCCGATCTAGCACGCTTCCTGGTTCGATGAGGACCGGCTCGAAGCCGTGCGCACGATAGGTGCGCTCATGCACCGCCTCGAAGCGCCGTGCCTCCTCCAGCCCGATCCGCCGCGCCGCCGTGGGCTCGACGAAGCCCATCAGCCGCACGAAGAAGACGCGGCGATCGTAGAAGCCCTCGCGCTTCAGCTCGTCGATTTCCATACGCAGCAGGTCCGAGGGCGGATGCCCAAGGAAGGTCACCAGCGCCTCGGTGCAAAAGGCGGACCGGTCATGGAACTGGACCTCGCCCGAGGCGGAGAGCCGCCTGCGCCGCTGCAGTGCCACGATCCGGTCGATGAAGCCGGGAACGGTCCACGGCTCGGCGACGCCCTTGGCCTGTTCGAGCGCGATGACGTCCGTCGCCGCCTCCTCGACCACGCCGAACCCGTTGATCTCAAGCTGCCGCAGGACGGTCGTCTTCCCCGCTCCCGGCGCGCCGGTGAGGATGAATCTGCCCTTCCTCATTCTGCCTTTCGAAGCTCCCAGGAGTGCCTCCCCATTCAGATGCACCGCTATCGCATAAGCCTCAAAAGGCCGTGATGGTTGGTGTGTGAAGGCGGCGAAAGGTCCCTCGCATACGCTCCAGGGCGGGGTACCCCCCGCCCTGGAGCGTATGCGAGGGACCCTTACCTCATATGAAATAACCCTGATTTGAACAGGGAAGTGTCGGCGTCTTGCGGCTTGTAACCAGGCCGCGTCGCCGACGGAGAGGTCAAAGTGGCCCTGCTTCCTTCGGCGCTCTCGGACATCGCAAAGCGATGTCCTGACGCTCAGACGCCGAGCTTCGCCCGGCTCAGAGCCGGTTGTAGGCCTTGAACCACTCGACGAAGAGCGGGATGCCGCGGTCGACGGTCACCTGGGGCGACCAGCCGAGATCACGCACGGAGCTTTCGATGTCGGCCGCGGTTTCCTGCATGTCGCCCGGCTCGCCGGGCTTCAGCTCGATGACGGCTTTCCGGCCCAGCGCCGTCTCGAACAGCGCGATGACGTGCAGGATCTCCTCGCTCCGGGCAGCGCCGAGATTGTAGAGCCGGTGTCCGGCGCTCTCGGGCGGCCGGTCGAGCGCCGCCAGCGTGCCGGAGACGATGTCGTCGATGTAGCTGAAATCCCGCCTCACCTTGCCGTGGTGATAGAGGTCGATCGTGCGGCCTTCGTGGATCGCCCGGGCGAAGATGTAGGGGGACATGTCGGGTCGGCCCCACGGGCCATAAACCGTAAAATAGCGAAGCCCGGTCGCCTTGAGGCCATATTGGTGGACATAGGTCTCGGTCATCAATTCGTCGGCCCGCTTGGTCGCGGCGTAGAGCGACACCGGACGGTCCACGGGATCGTTCACGGCGAAGGGAATCTTGCGGTTGCCGCCATAGACCGACGACGACGAGGCATAGACCAGATGCCTGAGCTGCGCCCCCAGCCGGCGCGCCAGTTCGAGCAGGACGACCTGCCCCATCAGGTTGGTCTGGATATAGATGTAGGGATCGACCTTGGAATGGCGGATGCCCGGCTGGGCGGCCAGGTGGACGATCCGGTCGATGTCGCCGTGGCGGTCGGCCAGCCCCTGCATCGCCTCACGGTCGGACACGTCGGCCTCGAGGAAGGTGAAGCCCGGCATCTCGCGCAGCGGCTTCAGCCGGGCGAATTTCAGGACCGGATCGTAGTAGTCGCTGAAATTGTCGACACCGATCACGGTTTCACCCCGCCCCAGCAGGGCACGGGCGACATGGGAGCCGATGAAGCCGGCGACGCCGGTGACCAGGACGGAAGTCATGCGGCCGGACGATTACAACATTTCACCCAAGGGAGACACCGTGAAACGGTGACGCCACTTTGGCGGCCATGGGCAGATGTAAAACGTCGTTTTTCGATCGTCGCCCCGTTCCGCATTGCCTGCGGCGTGCAAACGTCGCTACCGTCCCCATATTGAAATGTCAGGGAGGTTGCCATGCCCCTCGCGGTGACCCTGGACGACAAGTACGTACTCGAACGTGGACGCGTTTACCTGACCGGGACGCAGGCGCTGGTGCGCCTCCCGATGATGCAGCGCCAGCGCGACCTCGCGGCCGGCCTGAACACCGGCGGCTACATTTCCGGCTATCGCGGCTCCCCGCTGGGCGGCTTCGACCAGGCCCTCTGGCAGGCCAAGAAGTTCATCAAGAAGAGCCACATCGAGTTCCAGCCCGGGACCAACGAGGACCTGGCCGCGACCGCCCTGTGGGGCACCCAGCAGATCCACCTCTATCCCGGCGCGCGCTACGACGGCGTGTTCGGCATGTGGTACGGCAAGGGTCCCGGCGTCGACCGGTCGGGCGACGTCTTCAAGCACGCCAACTATGCCGGCACTTCAAAGCACGGCGGCATCGTGGCCCTCGCGGGCGACGACCACATGGCGAAATCCTCCACCGTCGCCCATCAGAGCGAGCCCGCCTTCATGTCCGCCGGCATGCCGGTCATCCACCCGGCCGGCGTCCAAGAGTATCTCGACTGGGGCCTGCACGCCTTCGCGATGTCGCGCTATTCGGGCCTCTGGGTCGCCTTCAAGGTCCTGAGCGAGACGGTCGACAGCTCGGCCTCGGTCTACATCGACCCGCACCGCGTCGAGATCCACACCCCCACCGACTTCGTCCTGCCGCCCGATGGCGTCCACATCCGCTGGCCCGACGACTGGCTCGGCCAGGAACGCCGCGTCGTCACCATCAAGCAGCCCGCCGCGCTGGCCTACTGGCGCGCCAACAAGCTCGACCGGCTGATGCTGGGCCGTCCCGACGCGCGCTTCGGCATCGTCACCGTCGGCAAATCCTATCTCGACGTGCGCCAGGCCCTCGACGAGCTGGGGATCGCGGACGAAGAGGCCGAGCGCCTCGGCCTCTCCATCTACAAGGTTGGCATGGTCTGGCCGCTGGAGACCGAGGGCGCCATCGCCTTCGCCGCCGGCAAGCGCGAGATCCTCGTGATCGAGGAAAAGCGCAACCTGATCGAGCAGCAGCTCAAGGAGGCGCTGTTCAACGCCCCGGCCGACCGCCGCCCGGTCGTGGTCGGCAAGACCGACGAGCGCGGGCAGATGCTGCTCAAGACCGACGGCGAGCTCACCCCCTTCGAGATCGCCTCGGCCATCGTCGCCCGCTTCGGCCTCGAGTCCTTCAGCAGCCGCACGAAGGAACGCTTCGAGGCGCTGAAGCGCCGCGCCGGCCGCCAGGTCCGCAACGAGGCCGGCCTGGCCCGCGTCCCCTATTTCTGCTCCGGCTGCCCGCACAACAGCTCGACCAAGGTGCCCGACGGCTCGATGGCGATGGCCGGTATCGGCTGCCATACGCTGGCAATCGGCATGGAGCGGAACACCAAGACCTTCACCCACATGGGCGCCGAGGGCGCGCCGTGGGTCGGCGCCAGCCACTTCACCGACATGCCGCACGTCTTCCAGAACCTGGGCGACGGCACCTATTTCCATTCCGGCTATCTCGCGATCCGTCACGCGGTCGCGACCAGCACCACCATCACCTACAAGATCCTCTACAACGACGCCGTCGCCATGACCGGCGGCCAGCCGCACGACGGCAACGTCCATCCCTGGACGATCAGCCAGCAGGTCCATGCCGAGGGCGTGCGCCGCATCGCGCTGGTGAGCGACGAGCCGGACAAGTACCCGGTCGGCACGCCCTGGGCGCCGGGCGTCACCTTCCATCACCGCGACCAGCTCGACGAGGTCCAGCGCGAGCTGCGCGAGGTCAAGGGCGTGTCGGTCCTGATCTACGACCAGACCTGCGCCGCCGAGAAGCGCCGCCGCAGGAAGCGCGGCACCTTCCCCGATCCCAACAAGCGCCTCTTCATCAACGAAGCCGTCTGCGAAGGCTGCGGCGACTGTTCCGTGAAGTCGAACTGCCTCTCGGTCGTGCCGGTCGAGACCGAGTTCGGCCGCAAGCGCGCCATCGACCAGTCCTCCTGCAACAAGGACTTCTCCTGCCAGAACGGCTTCTGCCCCTCCTTCGTGAGCGTCGAGGGCGGCACGCTGAAGAAGGGCAAGGCGGTGACGTCGAAGAAGACCGACGGCGTCGCCGCGCCGGAGCCGGAACTGCCGGCCGCGCCGACCCTGCCATCGATCGAGGACAAGCCCTACGGCGTCCTCATCACCGGCATCGGCGGCACCGGCGTCGTCACCATCGGCGCCATCATGGGCATGGCCGCCCATATCGAGGGCAAGGGCGCGACCGTGCTCGACCAGCTCGGCATGGCGCAGAAGGGCGGCGCGGTGATCAGCCATGTCCGCATCGGCGCCACGCCAGAGGCGCTGCACGCCGTGCGCCTGGCCGCCGGCGGCGCCAACGTGCTGCTGGGCTGCGACCTGGTCGTCAGCGCCAGCCCCAACGCGCTGGCCAGCCTCGAGCCCGGCGTCTCGCATGCCGTCGTCAACACGCACGAGACCATCACCGGCGAGTTCACGCGCCATCCGGACCTCGCTTTCCCGGCCAACACGCTGAAACTCTCGGTCGAGGCCGCGGCCGGCGCCGACGGGGTCGATTTCCTCGACGCCACCGGCATCGCCACCGCGCTGATGGGCGATTCGATCGCCACCAACATGTTCGTGCTGGGATATGCCTACCAGAAGGGCCTGATCCCGCTCGCGCACGAAACGATCGAGCGCGCCATCGAGTTGAACGGCGCCGCCGTGCCGATGAACCTGGCCGCCTTCCGCTGGGGCCGCCGCGCCGCCCACGACCGCGCCGCGGTCGAGAAGATGGTCGCGCCCAAGGAGACCAAGGCCAACGTCGTCGCCTTCACCCGCACGCAGCCGAAGACGCTCGACGAGATCGTGGCGTCGCGCACCAAGCACCTGACCGGCTACCAGAACGCGGCCCTCGCCCAGCGCTACAAGGCACTGGTCGACAAGGTACGCGCCGCCGAGACGAAGATCGGCCAGACCGGCCTCGCCGAGGCCGTCGCGCTCTATTACTCGAAGCTCCTGTCCTACAAGGACGAGTACGAAGTCGCCCGCCTCTACACCGAGGCCGCCTTCCAGGCCGGCCTCAGCCGGCAGTTCGACGGCGACTACAAGCTGAAATTCCACCTCGCCCCGCCGCTCTTCTCCAGCCGCGACCCGCAGACCGGCCAGCTCATCAAGCAGGAGTTCGGCGCCTGGATGCTCCCGGCCTTCCGGATGCTGGCCAGGCTCAAGGGCCTGCGCGGCACCAGGTTCGACGTCTTCGGCTACACCGAGGAGCGCAAGACCGAGCGCCGCCTGATCGCCGACTACGAGACACTGATCGACAAGCTACTGGCGACGCTATCCGCGCAGAACCATGCCCTGGCGATCAAGCTCGCCTCCATCCCCGACGACATCCGCGGCTATGGCCACGTGAAGGATGCGCACCTGGAGAAGGCGAAGAAGAAGGAAGCCGACCTGCTCCATCAATGGCGCAACCCAGAGGCGATGAAGGCTGCGGCGGAGTAGATGAAGGCCGCTACGGAGATCTCGGTGTAACTAATTCTACAACGTCGAGAGGATTGCGATTTCTGCTTGAACACCGTTGCCTGATCGATCCGGCGATCCGCCACCGAGTCATCCTTGAGAATTACTGCTAGGTCTACTTTCGCTCAACGCGCCGACTGTCGACAATTCGAAGAAGGTGGTTGGCCATCAGAATTATCTCAGCTGCTTCTGCAGCGTCGTCGAGGTCCACATACCGGTGCGAGTGCGGGTTCTTGTATGATCCGATTGCCCCAGCAAAAAGGTGCGCCCGAGATTCACGCTCGCTTCTTTCTACGTTCATATCTGCAAGTGGTCCAGAATCGGCGTCAAAAGCCTTGCGCATAAGTGCCGTCCCAACGTCCTTTGCCGTCAGACCAGCTCCACTCCGAACGGCCACCTCAACAGCTTTCATCGCTTCAAACACCGCAGTATCGAACTTTCCTCGATGAAAGAGAGCCCAGACGTTTTCGCGGATGATTGGATGCAAGCTGTCTTTGGGCAACAGACGTGAGTTTACTATGCGAGTAGCTTCCGGCGTTGCCGCAAGCTGAATTGCTTTCCGACTCAACACCCTAATCTGATGCGGACTTACGTATGCTGGAGATTCGATCAGCAGCGCTGCACCCTCTAGCCATGCCCAAGCTTCTCGTATCGCGGTTGCTATCTCTGACTGCCTTGGACCCCGATGGTGTTCGCTAATTTCGCGAAGCGCCCAACCGAGCTCGCGATTGCCGCTGGGGAACCGCGCAATCCATGGGAGCAATCGTACTCCGAGCTCTTCTTGCTCAAGTGCTGCTACTACATCCAAGTCTGGGAAAATCTGAGATAGCATCATTGACTAAAGCTCTTTCCAAATTTCAATGCAGATCTCGACGAGATCGAATTGGTGGACCAGCCGGACTTGCTTAGCATGGTCAAACGCCACTTACTCGTCCTCGACTACAGTGAGAAAGGCGACCTCGCCTCGATCCCCGGAGACATCCGCGGCCGCGCCCATGTGAGGGACGCGCTTGTGAAGAAGGCCAAGAAGAAGGAAGCCGACCTTCTCTACCAGTGGCACATCCGGAGGCGATGAAGGCGGCAGCGGAGTAGAAGCATATGCAACCGCGACCAATTCGAGTTAAGTCTTGGTGCTAATAGTTCAGTCCACATCGCTGAAATCATAACCATCCAACGCGCCTTCACCAACTATCTCCACACCAGGAAGAGCGTCGTACCTTGCGCTGGTGATGCGCGGATCTCCTATGGGGCAGCGAAATAACTCCAAGAAGAAACGATGGGAACTCCAGACGCACATATTTGAAAGCACCTTATCAGAAGAGTCTCTGACTATGCTGGCCGACGCAAATCTCATGCCTTTCTTGGAATAATTTACGACAAAGGAAGACGCTGAAATATCCAACATCTTACTGCACTGATTAACAAGATCAGTGTGGTCGGCGGTCGCGAGCGCAGCACCGTCATCTTTACGTTTCGCCTGGATCAAAACGCCTTTCGAGTAGCTAATCGTCGGCGTGTCGATCTTAACATGAAGTAACATGTCAGCCCCCGTCTTACCTTCCTGGTTCGCACTGCCAGGTCCTCTATTCATAATTCTTGCAGACCATTTGAAGTCGGCGAATTTCCGACCAGAAAAATTGTTGGTTAGGAGTGTTATTAGCCCCGCCGTGATGTCCTCCTCTCTAGGATAAATTCCAGCGATGTAATTTCGAGTTGCACCAGCAACGGCCGCGTTTGCTCGTCCAGCAGCTTTATAGGCCATCTCGCGAAATTTCATTTCCCTCTCCCCACAACCAAGCCAAGACGCCAAAACATCTACTTTAGGTAGCACAACATTTTGCTTGTCGAGTTTGACCCAAGAGAGTCCAGATTATCGAAATTGCGTCCTATGCCCTATTGCGTCCCCCGAATTCGTCGCCATGCTCTCTTTTGCAGGAGGAACACCATGAAATTCGGCATCTTCTACGAGCTGCAACTGCCCCGCCCGTGGGCGCCCGGAGACGAGCATCGGCTCTATCAGAACGCGCTCGACCAGGTCGAGCTGGCGGACCGGCTGGGCTACGACCATGCGTGGCAGGTCGAGCATCACTTCCTCGAAGAGTATTCCCACTCGCCCTCCCCTGAGTCCTTCCTCGCGGCGGCGAGCCAGCGGACCAAGAACATCCGCCTCGGCCACGGCATCTTCCAGGTGACGACCAATCATCCGACGCGCGTCGCGGAGCGGGTCGCGACGCTCGACCTTCTGTCGAGCGGGCGCTGCGAGTTCGGCATGGGCGAGAGCGCCTCGATCACCGAGCTCGAGCCGTTCGGCGTCACGATGGAGAACAAGCGCGAGATCTTCGAGGAAGCGGTCCGCGCCATCATGCCGATGTTCAAGGACGGGCCCAGCGAGCATGCGGGCAAGGTCTGGAACATCCCGCTGCGCATGGTCGTGCCGAAGCCGCTGCAGAAGCCGCACCCGCCGCTGTGGGTCGCCTGCTCGCAGCTGCAGACGCTGACCAAGGCCGGTGAATGGGGCATGGGGGCGCTCGGCTTCCAGTTCGTCTCGGCCGACGCCGCGCACGCCTGGGTGCACGCCTACTACAACGCCTTCGTGAAGCGGCAAAAGAAGCTCGCCGACTACAAGACCAATCCCAACATCGCGCTGGTCAGCTTCTTCATGTGTGCCAAGACCGACGAGGAGGCGCGCGCCCGCGCCGACGGCGACACGTTCTTCCAGTTCGCGCTGCGCTTCTACGGCCAATCGGCCGACCGGCGCCGGCCGGCCGCCGGCACGGTCAACATGTGGGAAGAGTACGAGAAGTGGAAGAAGGCCAATCCGGAGCAGCACGCGGCCTCGCTGCGCGGCGGCCTGATCGGCTCGCCGGACACGATCCGGCGCAAGCTGAAGAAGTTCCAGGAGTCGAACATCGACCAGGTCGTCCTGCTGAACCAGGCCGGCAAGAACCGCCACGAGGACATCTGCGAATCGCTGGAGCTGTTCGCGAAGGAAGTCATGCCCGAGTTTCAGGGCGCGCATCCCGAGTTGCTGAAGTGGAAGGAGCGCGTGCTCAACCGCGAGATCGACCTGGCGGAGATCGACACGACCGCTTTCACCGACCGCTACGGCGGCACGATGAAGGGCATCGCACCGGGAACTCAAGCGGCGACGCAGGGCGTGCGCGCCGCCGAGTGAGGCCGCCTACGGGGCCAGGTGCTCCAGCGGTAGCGCCCCGCCTGCCTTCAGGGTCTGGATCGCGATGGTGCTCTTGACTTCGCGAACCAGCGGCAGGTTCAGGAGCTTGCCGACGAGAAAGCGCTGATAGGCGTCGAGGTCGGACACGGTGACTTCGAGCAGGTAGTCGGCATCGCCGGCCACCATGTGGCAGGAGACGACTTCCGGGCACGCGACGACCTCCTGCTCGAAGGTCGTGGCGCGATCGTCGGCATGGCCGTCGATCTTCACGCCGACGAATACCGTGAGGCCGAGCCCGATCCGCCTGCGCCCGAGCATGGCGCGATAGCCTTCGACATACCCTTCGCGCTCCAGCCGGTTGACCCGGCGCAGGCAGGGCGATGGCGACAGGCCGATCTTCTCCGCGAGGTCGACGTTGCTGAGGCGTCCATCGGCCTGCAGCGCCGCCAGAATCCGCCGGTCGATGGCGTCGAGATCGTCCTTTGGCATGCTCAGGCTCCCCGCCCGCTGTTCTCGCAACGTCCTGCCAATGAGTGCCGAAGCTCAGGGCATGAAAGCAAGGACATGCCGGCCTGCATCGGCCGATTGTAGCCCCCCATCACAGGAGGCCTGCATGACCCAACACGACGAGATCGAGAGCTTTGCCGTCACCGGCGCGATCGCGCAGACGCTCCAGCGTTATGTTGACGGCGCCCGAACCGGCGACATCGCCCTGCTGCGTTCGGCCTTTGCCGAGGGCGCCCGCGTGAGCGGCAGTTATGGGGGCAGGCCCGTGACCTGGAGCCTCGACGAATTCTGCGATGCCGTTGCCAAGGGCGGCCCGGCTCCCGGACTGGAAGCCCGTATCGTATCGATTGATCCGGCCGGTGGAGCCGCGATGGCCCGGCTGGAAGCGCTCAACTGGCGCGGTACGCGTTACACGGATTTTTTCGTGATGACGTGGAGGGAGGGCGGCTGGATCATCGACAGCAAGGTATTTTACGCCCACACGAGAGCCTGACGCTCCCGATCGTATCTGCCGTCGATTTCTAGGATCCGCCCTCGGCCATCTCGCGGAGCTGCTTGATGATCGCGTTGCGCTCGGCGTTGGAATCGACGCGCTCGGCGTTCAGGATCGCAAGCCGCTGGCGGACGTAGTTGAGTCGGCGTTGCGACTTGGTGAGGAGTTCGCCGGTGGGATTGCGCGACAATGTATCCTTGAGCGCAATGGCTTCCTCGTCGAAGCGTTCGATCTCGGCGACGACATCCGGCATCCGGTCTTCAAGATAGATGCGGCGTCTCTGGAGAAGGCGCTTTTCATCGGCTTCATTGTCCATGCTTCTCTCCCCAAAGCACTCCCACTGCTACTCGGTAGCGTGCCCCGAGTAATTTTTCAACCCGGATGCAAGAAACAATTCACATGCCTTAGAGCAACCGGATTGGTCGCAGGATAATCACAAACCGGGAGACAACATCGGCACTAGGTTCGACGACGAACAGCCCAAAAGCTTACCGCACCACGGGTGCGGCCTGTTGATCTTGCCCATGGGACGCGAATGCGCGTTTAGTGGCATCCAGGGGAAGACGATGTCACGCAGTCTGGACGCTCCACTCAGTCCTAACGAGGAAGTGACCTTGCGCCGTGTCGCGCTCGGCATTTCTCCGATGAAGGATCTTGCGCCACGCGACCTCATGCGCCTGACGTCCCTGTCTCTCGTCGAGATCGATGCCGGGGTTCCCCGTCTCACCGAAGTCGGCCGCCAACGCTATCGCGCCTTGCCCCGCGCCGGCACCGCCAGCGACGTTTCTTCCTACGAGGCGATGATCGCCGCGGTTGGAGAGCGGTTGCGCAAGACGACGGCCGACAAGACATCCGACTGACGATCGGCACGCCATCCCTTTTCGCGATCCGCGGCAACTGGGCGGGCAAGCCTTGCGTTCCTGAGGCATCCCACCTTCGAACGGAGAGAGCGATGACCGACCTGTCTATCACGCCGAGGAACCTGATCGCCGCCGATCGCGTCAACGGTACCGACGTCTACAATCTCCAGGGCGACAAGCTCGGCACCGTCGCAGACATCATGATCGACAAGGTGAGCGGACGCGCCATCTACGCCGTCATGTCGTTCGGCGGCTTTCTCGGCATTGGCGAGAAGCACCATCCCCTGCCGTGGTCGACTCTGAAGTACGACGAGCGCCAGGGCGGATATGTCGTGGCCCTCGACAAAAAGGTGCTCGAAGGGGCGCCGACCTTCGACGATTCGGAGACCTTCAGCTGGACGCCGGATTACGGCCGCCAGGTCGACAAGTACTACAACGCCCCGAGCTACTGGTAAGCAACCGCTGCGTGCTCAACGGCGAGCCGGCCGGCTGCTTCCCGACGGAGGCCGTCGGCCGGCTTTCTCATGGGGTGACCTTCTGGCAACCCGCCCCCTGCCAGCGATAGCCCTGCGCCGATCCGCCGACCATCGTCCACTCCACGATGCAGCCCTGGCGCACCAGCGTCGGCGGAATGCCTCCCAACGGAATCCAGAGACCGCCGCCCCACCCCCATCCCCAGCCGCCGAAGCGCTGGTACATCGGCGGCATGCCGGGATCGATGTAGGACGTGTCCCATTTCCATTGGAGGATTCTGTTGCCGTCCTCCAGCTGATACGTGTTGTCCGGAATGCGGCCCATGCTGCCGAGCAGCCCCGCCTCCGAGGCTCCGGACATCGCGCGCAGCTGATTGTCGAAGACCGCCTCCCGCTCCGCCCGCGTCTCGCATCCCGCGAGTATCGCCGCCGCGACGATGGAGAGCAGTACCCGATCGATATACATCAAGGACCCCGCTCTAGCGGATGGCGCCCAGCGCGATCTTGCACTCTATCGTGAGCTGATTGGTGCGCTGGTCGTTGCAGGGCTTCTGGCGTTCGATCAGCACGGCCGACCAGTAGAAGACGAACACGCCCAGGATCCACGCCGTCATCGACCAGCTCATGGCGCTGTCGAGGCGCCGATGGAAAGCGGGCGTCGCGCGCGCGGGAGCCGCGACGGAAACGGCCGCGCGCACCGCCGTCAGCGTTAGAGGAAAGGTCGCCGCCCCGCAGGCCAGATAGAGAAGTACGACCTTGAGCACGCGAGACTCACCAGGTCAGCTTCGGCATCGGAATGGGCCCGTTCTGCTTGGGCGCCCAGCCCCGCGCTTCCATGCAGCTGGCCATCGAGCGCTCGAAGTTGAACTTGTACCCCTGGTTGGCCATGTCGGTGTAGAGCCCCTGCTGGCCATAGCGCTCGCGCTCGGCCGAGAAGGTGGCGCGACGCTGGTCGTCGATGTTGCGCTCCTGTTGCGACTGGGCCCGCACCTGGCTGCGGCACAGCGATTCGTCGCGGGTGAACTGCTCGGCCGTCGCGCCGTCCTTGCTGAAATCCTTGGGCGCGCAGGCCGACATCGCCGCCGCTGCGATCACGAGGGCGATGGCCGCTTTCATCTGCCACCCGCGAGCGCCGTCTCGATGGCCTTCAGCGCGTCCGAAGCCTTGGTCCCGTCAGGACCGCCGCCCTGCGCCATGTCCGGCCGGCCGCCGCCGCCCTTGCCGCCCAGCGCCGCGACACCCGCCTTCACCAGTTCGACCGCGCTGTGGGTCTTCACCAGATCTGCGGTCACGCCGACCACCGCCGAGGCCTTGCCGTCCTCGACGCCGATCAGCGCCACGACGCCCGAACCCAGCTTCTTCTTGAACTCGTCGGCCATGCTCTTGAGGTCCTTGCCCGGCACCCCATTCAGCACGCGGCCGATCAGCTTCACGCCGCCGACGTCGCGCACCTCGTCGACCGCGGAACCGCCGCCCGAGCCGCCCCCGGCCAGCGCCAGCGCCTTGCGGGCATCGGACAGTTCGCGCTCGATCTTCTTCTGGCCCTCGACCAGGGCCGTGAGCCTCGCCGGCAGATCCTCGGGGCGGACCTTGAGGGCAGCGGCCGCCTCGGCCAGCAGGTCGGCCTGGTGCCGGACATGCGCCTCGGCCGCATTGCCGGCCAGCGCCTCGATGCGACGGACGCCGGCCGCGACCGCGCCCTCGCCGACGATCTTGAACAGGCCGATGTCGCCGGTCCGGCGCGCATGTGTGCCGCCGCAGAGTTCGACCGAATACCGCTCGCGCCCCGGAACCTCGGGGTCACCGCCCATCGAGAGCACGCGCACCTCGTCGCCGTACTTCTCGCCGAACAGCGCCATGGCGCCGGCGGCAATCGCCTCGTCCGGCGTCATGAGGCGCGTCTCGACCGCCGAGTTGTGGCGGATGCGATCGTTCACCTCATCCTCGATACGGCGCAGTTCCTCGGCCGACACCGCCTTGGTGTGGCTGATGTCGAAGCGCAGGCGGTCGGGCGCGACCAGCGAGCCCTTCTGCGTCACGTGCTTGCCGAGATGGCGACGCAGCGCCTCATGCAGCAGATGGGTCGCGGAGTGATGGGCGCGGAGCTGGGCACGGCGGACCGGGTCGATGGTCATGACCAGATCGTCGCCGACCTTCAGCTCGCCCTTCACGATCGTCGCGTGATGCGCGTGCAGATCGCCCACCATCTTCTGGACGTCGCTGATCTCGGCCTCGTTGCTGCCGCTTACCAGCTTGCCCGCGTCGCCCTGCTGGCCGCCGGACTCGGCGTAGAACGGAGTCTGGTTGGTCACGATCCAGCCGGTCTGGCCGGCCTTCAGCGAGCCGACTTCCTTGCCGTCGAGCAGGATCGCCTTGATCTGGCCCTCGGCGCGTTCGGTGTCGTAGCCCAGGAATTCGGTGGCGCCGGCCTTCTGGCGCACGTCGAACCAGATCGCCTGGTCGGCGGTCTCGCCCGAGCCGGACCAGGCCGCGCGTGCCTTGGCGCGCTGCTCGTCCATCGAGGTCTCGAAGCCCGCCGTGTCGACCTTGATGTCGCGCGCGCGCAGCACGTCCTGCGTGAGGTCGAGCGGGAATCCGAAGGTGTCGTAGAGCTTGAACGCGACCTCGCCCTTCAGCGTGCCGCCGGCGCCCAGGTCCTTCGTCTCGTCCTCGAGCAGCTTCAGGCCGGTGCCCAGCGTCTTCTTGAAGCGCGTCTCCTCGAGCTTCAGCGTCTCGGTGATCAGCGGCTGCGCGCGCGACAGCTCGGGATAGGCATCGCCCATCTCGTGCACCAGCGTCGGCACCAGCTTGAAGATCACCGGGTCCTGCGCGCCCAGGATGTGGGCGTGGCGCATGGCTCGGCGCATGATGCGGCGGAGCACGTAGCCACGGCCTTCGTTCGACGGCAGCACGCCGTCGGCGATCAGGAAGGAGGTCGCGCGCAGATGGTCGGCGATCACCTTGAGCGACGCGCTCTGCTTGCCGTCGGGATCGACGTTGATCTCGTGCGCCGCGGCTTCGATCAGGGCACGGAACAGGTCGATGTCGTAATTGTTGTGCTTGTGCTGCAGGACGGTCGCGAGGCGCTCCAGGCCCATGCCAGTGTCGATCGACGGCTTGGGCAGCGCGACGCGCTCTTCCTTTGTCACCTGCTCGAACTGCATGAAGACCAGGTTCCAGATCTCGATGAACCGGTCGCCGTCCTGGTCCGGGCTGCCCGGCGGTCCGCCGGGGATGCCTTCGCCGTGATCGTAGAAGATCTCCGAGCACGGGCCGCAGGGGCCGGTGTCGCCCATCGCCCAGAAATTGTCCGAGGTCGGGATGCGGATGATCTTGTCGTCGGACAGGCCCGCGATCTTCTTCCAGTGGCCGGCCGCCTCGTCGTCGGTGTGATAGACCGTGACCAGCAGCTTGTCCTTGGGCAGGCCGTAGTCCCGGGTCAGGAGATTCCAGGCCAGCTCGATCGCATGTTCCTTGAAGTAGTCGCCGAACGAGAAGTTGCCCAGCATCTCGAAGAAGGTGTGGTGGCGGGCCGTGTAGCCCACGTTCTCGAGATCGTTGTGCTTGCCGCCCGCGCGGACGCACTTCTGCGAGGTCGCCGCCCGCGAGTAGGAGCGCGTTTCAAGGCCCGTGAAGACGTTCTTGAACTGGACCATGCCGGCGTTCGTGAACATCAGCGTCGGGTCGTTGCGAGGCACCAGGGGGCTCGACTCGACGACTTCGTGGCCGTTCTTGCGGAAGTACTCTAGGAAGGTACGACGGATTTCGCTGACGCTTTGCATGCCGGCCTTGTAGCGTGCGCCAGCCCGCCAAGTCCAGAACAGGGAACCCAGGGGAAATGGCCGCCGAGGCCCATTCTACCGCCACTCTTCGCCTCTCCGTGGGCGACCTCAGGATCGTCCATCCGATCACCGTGCCGACCGGCCCGGTGGCAGCCGCGGACGTCGTCCCAGCCCTGCAGGGGCTGGTGAACACGGTCGTCGCGGCGGCGGAAGCCGGCAAAGCCATTTCCTGCCGCAAGGGGTGCGGCGCCTGCTGCCGCCAGCTCGTGCCGATCTCGCGCACGGAGGCTGAACGGCTGATGGTGACCGTGGCCAACCTGCCGGCCGAGCGGCGCGCCACGCTGGAGGCCCGCTTCTCCGCCGCCGGGGCGGCATTGGCTGCCGCCGATCTCAAGGAGCGCAAGGGCCGGCCCGACCGGGAACTGTCGACCGGCTACTTCGCGCTGGGCATCCCCTGCCCGTTCCTCGAGGAGGAAAGCTGCTCGATCCATCCGGACCGGCCGCTGGTCTGCCGCGAATATCTCGTCACCTCGCCTGCGGAACTCTGCGCCGGGCCCGAGCAGGAAGGCGTTACACCTGTGCCGGTGCCCAAGGTCTCCCTGGCCGCGCGCGGACTACAGGACGAACGCGAGGACTGGTTCCCGCTGGCGCTGCTGATGGACTGGGCGAAGACGCGGCCGAAGACCGGCGCGCGGCGCACGGGACCGGAGTGGATCCAGAAGTTCCTGAAGGGGATGTCGCGGAAGTCCTGACGAAGTGCTGCGCCATTTGTGTCTATTCTGAACCGTGCAGGCTCCCGCGCATTCGCGCAGCCGCGAATACGCTGCCGCCTGCCACTGCCCATTTTCTTTGGGCGCCTTGGCGCCCAAAGAAAATGGGCGGTACCGCGCGTGGGATGCGGTACCGCCCTTAGGGACCCGGAGACAGGGGATCGGGG
The DNA here is from genome assembly GCF_019039055.1 of Reyranella humidisoli. NCBI lineage: Bacteria > Pseudomonadati > Pseudomonadota > Alphaproteobacteria > Hyphomicrobiales > Reyranellaceae > Reyranella > Reyranella humidisoli. The sequence goes on along the minus strand of NZ_JAHOPB010000002.1, from coordinate 838,339 downwards.
TTCCCTATTCGTCGTCCTCGTCGTCTTCCTTACCGCCTTCCATCAAGGCATTGGCGAGGATGCCGGCGTTGGCGCGCACCTTGTTCTCGATCGCGTTGGCGACCTCGGGGTGCTCCTTGAGGTAATTCTTGGCGTTCTCGCGGCCCTGGCCGATGCGGGTGCCGTCGTAGGAGTACCAGGAGCCCGATTTCTCGACGACGCCGGCCTTCTCGCCGAGGTCGATCAGCTCGCCGCTCTTGGAGACGCCCTCGCCGTACATGATGTCGAACTCGACGACCTTGAACGGCGGCGCCACCTTGTTCTTCACGACCTTGACGCGCGTGGCGTTGCCGACGACCTCGTCCTTGTCCTTGAGCGCGCCGATACGGCGGATGTCGAGGCGGACCGAGGCGTAGAACTTCAGCGCATTGCCACCCGTCGTCGTCTCCGGGCTGCCGAACATGACGCCGATCTTCATGCGGATCTGGTTGATGAAAATCACCAGCGTGTTCGACTTGGAGATCGAGGCGGTGAGCTTGCGCAGCGCCTGGCTCATCAGGCGGGCGTGCAGGCCGGGCAGCGAATCGCCCATCTCGCCTTCGAGTTCGGCGCGCGGCACGAGGGCGGCGACCGAGTCGATCACCAGCACGTCGATGGCGCCGGAGCGCACCAGCGTGTCTGCGATCTCGAGCGCCTGCTCGCCGGCATCCGGCTGGGAGATCAGCAGGTTGCCGATGTCGACGCCCAGCTTCTTGGCATACCCGGGATCGAGCGCGTGCTCGGCGTCGATGAAGGCGCAGGAGCCGCTCTTCTTCTGGGCTTCCGCGATGACGTGCAGCGCGAGCGTCGTCTTGCCCGAGCTTTCCGGCCCGTAGATTTCGACGATGCGACCCTTGGGCAGGCCGCCGATGCCCAGCGCGATATCGAGGCCCAGCGAGCCGGTCGAGATCGATTCGATCTCCAGAGCCTCGCGCTGGCCCAGCTTCATGATGGAACCCTTGCCGAAGGCGCGCTCGATCTGGGCGAGAGCAGCGTCCAGCGCCTTGTTCTTGCTTTCCATGCCTTCTTTTTCGACCACCTTGAGCATCGCCGACATTGGCTTTCTCCTTCTTCCCATGCCCCTGTCAGGAGCGGCAATGCGGATAAGTCCGCAAAGGGTTCGAACGTCTGATGGCGCCAATGTACCCATTTTGTTCCACCGGGCAATGGAACAAATAACTCTCTGATAGGACTAATGTTCTTGACACAAGTTCTAGATATGTTCCTCGGAGATTATCCCCACCTCGGGACAGGCTGGCCCGGGCCTCGTCGCACTCGGCACAGCCGGCGTCGGCCTCGTGGAGAAAAGCCAACGGCGCTGGCCGCTGCGCCTCGACCACCAGACCTACGACATCTTGTGCCCGGAACAGCCGGGCCCGCCCAGGGCCGACCGGCCCCTCGGCCTGCAGGCCCCTCGCCCGCGGCCAGTCGTCGGCCAGGGCGAACCGCTGACAGCAATGGTCGTTCTCGCGATAGTAGATCCGTACCACCCGGCCGGACACCGAGCGCCCGGAGCTGCCGGGCGACTTCGCGCGTCTGCATCAGTCCTTGGGCGGCACGAACATGTAGCCCACGCCGCGCACGGTGCGGATGGCCTCGGGATGGGCCGCATCCTTCTCGATCTTGCGCCGGAGCCGCGTGATCCTGAGATCGATGGCCCGGTCGAACGTCTCCATCTCACGATGGCCCACCGTTTCGAGCAGCCAGTCGCGCGCCAGCGGACGGTTGGGATTCTCGGCGAACAGCTTCAGGAGGTCGAACTCGCTAGCGGCGAGGGTCTCCTCGGTCCCGTCGGCATCGACCAGCACCCGCTTGTCGAGATCGAGCACCCGCCGGCCCATGCGCACGCGCGACCCGGCCGTGGAGGCCGCCGCCCCGCCTGCGCGGCGCAGCACGCTTTTGATGCGCGCCAACAGTTCGCGCGGATCGAATGGCTTCGGAATGTAGTCGTCGGCGCCGGTCTCGAGGCCGACCACGCGGTCGACCGTGTCGCCGGCCGCCGTGACCATGATGATGCAGACCTTGCCGCTCTTCTCGCGCAGCCAGCGGGCGATGGCGAAACCGTCCTCGCCGGGCAGGCCGACATCGAGCAGCACCAGCGCCGGCAGCTCGCGTTCGATCATGCTGCGCAAGCCCAACCCCGATTCGAAGCCGGTGACCCGGAAGCCCTGCTTGCTCAGGTAATCGAGCAGGAGCTGTCGCTGGGCCGGCTCGTCCTCGACGACGACGATGTGCTGACGCTTGTCCATTGCTCCCCCGGCGGAAACCTAGCACACGTCGCGGAAGGACCAATCCCGATCACGGCGGCGATCTGTTGAACAGGATGGCGCCATGGGCGCGGGCGAATTCCTCGGTGCAAATCTCACCGGTGCGGCCGCGCAATGCCGGATATGTTGCCTCCAGCTCGGCCAGCGTGACGTTCTCCTTTACGCGGACATGGCGGACGCAGACCGCGCCGTCCGGGGTCCAGCCCGCCTCGAAAGCGTCCTCGGGCGCATTGTCGGGCTTCTGGACGCCCCGGCTGTCGTAGAGGTCGATGCGCATGCCGTTCTTCGTCCAGCCGCGGTCCCCGCCATAGTCGGCGCGTACCATACGAACGCAGGCGGCATGCAGCGGCGCCAGCGGGGCACCGTCGGCGCCGACGTCCCAGCGCCGGTAGCCGAAGCGCACGCACTTGGCGATGGCGCCGCCGGTGCAGCTCAGTTCGAGCCCGTGAGGCCCGCCATCGAGCGGAAAGGCCTGCCGCCGGCCATCGGGTCCGGCGTTGCAGACATTGGTCCACGTGCCATCGGACAGCGGTCGCTCCAGCGTATGCAACCATATGCTGCCCGTCCGGTCGTTCGGGTCCCGCTCCACCGCCGCGATGCGCAGCCGCATCGGCCGGCCCGACACCCGCACCGTGAGCACGGCGCCGATCAGCTCGGCGCTGCGCCGCTCTCGGCCGTCAGCCACGGTAACGACGAACTCGGTGCCCTGCACGGCGATCTTCGGCGCGCTGTCGGCATGAGCGGGAATCGCGATAGCAGAGAGGGTCAGGACGGCGGCGGTGAACGAGCGGAACATGGGCGATTTCTCCGGAAAACGAGGAAGGCGGTCCGCCTTTCGACGAACCGCCTCGTTGGTCGCTACTCCTTCTCGACCGGCATCTCGATCTTCTCGAGCACCAGAGCTGAGGCCCCCTGCTCCATGCCGTTCAGCGTCAGGGCGTTCGAGTCCAGGGCGTTGTGGCTAATGGCGTTCGAGTCCAGGGCGTTGTCGGTGAGGGCGTTCGAGTCCAGGGCGTTGTCGGTGAGGGCGTTCGAGTCCAGGGCGTTGCCGGTGAGGGCGTTCGTGTCCAGGGCGTTCCAGTCGATGCCGTTAGGGACAAGGGCGTTCGAGTCCAAGGCGTTATGGGTGATGGCGTTGTGGCTGATGATGGCATGTGCCGGGGCGATGGAGGTCACCGAGAAAGCGGCGACGGCGGCGATCGTGGCGAAGGTCTTGAACATTGTCTGTCTCCCGTTTCGAGGTCTGGCAGGCTGCGGGATGCCGTCTGCCGATGAACAGACTATGCCGGCGTCACGTATCGTCGCCGTGTCGCCGTTCCTCCCATCGTGTGTCGTCCGTATCGCCGGATTGGGCGACTTCGTGTCGCCGTTGTATCGTCGGAGGGCTTTCGCGACTTCGACGATACAAAGCGCCGGTCCGGCGACACATCCGCGATACGAAGGGACGGCAACATGCCGCTCATGACACAGATGGATACGACCGCCATCGCCCCGGACCGCGTCGCCCAGGTCGTGACGGAACGGCTGATCGCCAGCCCTCTGCTGACACGGGTCCTCGTCTTTCCGGTCATCGCCGTCACGGCGGCAGCGCTCTATGGCTGGACCGCGCCGGTCTGGATGGTTGCCTTGCCGGGGCTGTTCTACGTCGCATCGCTGATGGGGTCGTGGCAGGCCAGCCGGGCGTTCGCGAGAAATGCAGCGGCGCGAAGCCTCGCCGGCTGGCGCCTGTTCTACGGCGCCGGCTCGGTGGGCACCTCTTTTGCCAACGGTCTGATGGGCGGGCTGTTCGCCACGCTGCCGGGCGAGCACGAGCGATTGCTCTGGTCGTTCGCGCTTTGCCTCGCCGTGGGCTGGCTCCCGACCCGCGTCCTGCACGGCCCGACGTTCCTGCTGAGCGGGCTTGCGCTGCTCCTGCCGATCGCCAGCGTCCTCGCCCTCGGCGACGGCAGCCGCGAAGCTTTCTGGCTGGCCGTCGTCCCCTTGGTCTACCTCGCGATCATCAACATGCTCGCCCATGTGGAGCGCATGCGCCTGCGCGAGCAGATCGCCCGCGACATCGCCGCCGCCGACCTGTCGCAAAGTCTCGACAAGGCGCACCGGGACGTCGCCGTGGCCCAGGACACGATGCGCACCGTGCTCGACAACATGAGCGACGGCGCGATGCTCTACGAAGGCGATGGGCGCTGGCTCTACCAGAACCAGGCGATGGCACGACTGCACGACATGCCCGACGACCTGCTGAAGACCCTGCCGACCTTTGCCGACATCGTGCGCTACCGCGCAAACCGCGGCGACTACGGTCCGGTCGATGCGCTGCCGGGCGGCCTCGAAGGCTGGGTTGCGAGCCGCGTCGCCCGGTTCGACGCGCCAGGCCAGCCGGCGCAGCAGAGGACAACCGTGACAGGGCGCCTCGTCGAGGTCACGTACCGCCTGCTGCCCGGCGGCCGCGTCCTCACGGTCCACCGCGACATCACGGAACTCAAGCAGCGGCAGGTCGAACTCGAGCAGACGCGCGACGAAGTCGCCGACGCGCATCGACTCATGAACACCATGCTGGACGGCATGACGGACGCCACGAGCATGTTCGACGCCGACGGCCGGCTCATCTACGCGAACAATGCCTTCCGGCGGAACCTTGGCAGCAACAACTTCGGCGACCTGCCTGTCGGCACAACACTGCACCAGATCGTGAGTGCGCAAATCGCGGCTGGCGACGAGATCGTCGAGAACGGAGTAGCGCTGTCTGTCGAGCAACGGGTGGCGCGCGTCCTCGATCCCAATGGTTGTCGCTTTGAGCGCAGCTTTCCCACCGGCCAGCATGTCGAATTCCGGTTCAGCCCGCTTGGCAACGGCCGCACCCTGGGTGTCTATCGGGACATCACCGAGCTCAAGCAACGCGAACAGGAACTGGAGCGCTCGCGCGTGGAGGCCTCGCGCGAGCGCGAGCGCCTGACCGATGCCATCGAATCCATGCCGCACGGTTTCGTGCTGTTCGATGCCGATGACCGCCTGGTCCTCTGCAATCGGCACTTCCTCGAATACTATCCAGCCATCGCCGACATCACCAAGCCGGGCGTGCATGTCCGCGACATGCTCGAAGCCGCGGCGCGACGCGGCCAGATACCGCTCGGCGACCGCAGCCTCGAAGAATGGCTCGACTGGCGCATGGCGATACGGCGCAATCCCGGCGAGCCGATCGAGTCCCTCGTCTCCACCGGGCGCTGGGTGCTGATCGGCGAGCGTCGGACGGCCGAGGGCGGCCTTGCCGGCATCTACAGCGACATCACCGACCTGAAGGCACGCGAAGCCGAGCTCGAACGCGCCCGCGGGCAGGCGGCCGAGGCGCGCGAACGGCTGATCCTCGCCATGGAAGCGATGGACGACGGCATCGCGTTCCTCGACAGCGACGAGCGCCTGATCCAGTGCAACGAGGCCTACCGCCGATTCATGCGCCACCTTCCGGAGATCGTGACGCCCGGCACCGACCTGCGCGCCGCCATACGGCATGCGGGCAAGGTGGTCGCGCCGCCGAACGAGGATTCCACGGTCTGGGCCGACAGACAGCTCGCCACGCTCCAATCCGGGCGGCCGGCGTTGATCCCCTATGGCCCCAAGCAGTGGGCCCGCGTGTCGATGCGCTACGAGGCCGACCGACGGTCGGTCATTCTGGTGAGCGACGTCTCGGAAGAGCGTCAGCGCCAGCGCCAGTTGGAACGCGCGCTGGCCGGCGCCGAGAAATCACGCACCGACGCGGAAGCCGCCAACCAGGCCAAGTCGACCTTTCTCGCCACCATGAGCCACGAGATCCGGACGCCGATGAACGGCGTGCTCGGCATGATGGAGGTGCTGGAAGCCGAAGGCGTGGACGAGGTGCAGGCGCGCACCGTGGCGACGATGCGCGAGTCGGCGCAGGCGCTGCTGCGCATCATCGACGACCTGCTCGATTTCTCCAAGATCGAGGCCGGTGCGCTCGACTTCGAGGAGGCCTCCTTCTCGTTGACCGGCCTGGTCGACAGCGCGATCGCCACCTTCCGGCCGCAGGCCGAGCGCAAGGGTCTCTCGCTGGTGGCGGCGGTGGCGCCCGGCTCGACCGACGCGCTGGTAGGCGATCCAACGCGAGTCCGCCAGATCCTGTTCAATCTCCTGGGCAATGCCTTGAAGTTCACCGATCGCGGCGGCGCGATGATCCGGGCCCGCACTGAGCCGCTGGGCGAAGGTGGCACGCGCGTCGTGCTGTCGGTGAGCGACACCGGCATCGGCCTGGACGAGGCCCAGCAGGCCCGGCTGTTCGTGCCCTTCTCCCAGGCCGACAGCTCGACGACGCGCCGTTTCGGCGGCACTGGCCTTGGCCTTTCGATCGTGCGCCGGCTGGCGCAGCTCATGGGCGGCGACGTGGCGGTCGAGAGCACGCCGGGCGGTGGCTCGACCTTCACCGTGACGCTCCAGCTCATGGCGGCGCCGGCCGATTCGCCCCTGATCGACCTGCCACTGATCGACCGGTTCGCGGACGAAGCCACGATGGCGGCCATGCCGTCGCCTCTCGCCGGCAACCGAGTGCTGGTGGTCGACGACCATCCGATCAACCGCGAGGTCCTGGTACGCCAACTCCGGGCACTGGGCATCGATTCCGATTCGGCGGCCGACGGCCTGGCCGGCCTGCAGGCGTGGCAGGCCGGTGCCTACGACATCGTCTTCGCCGACATCCACATGCCGCGGATGGACGGCTTCGAGATGACTGCGGAAATCCGCCGGATCGAGGCCGCCGAGGCGCGGCCGCACACGCCGGTCGTCGCGGTCACGGCCAATGCGCTCGCGGGCGAAGACGAGCGCTGCCGCGCCGCCGGCCTGGACGGCTATCTCTCCAAGCCGGTCAGCCTCGCGCGCCTGCGGGCGACCCTGCAGCGCTGGCTGCGCGACACGGCCACCGCGCTGTCGGCGATCGACCGCAGCGTGCTCGATCCGTGGATCGGCGACGACGAGGCGGCACGGCGCGATCTCTTAGGCAAGTTCGCCACCACCGCGCTCGACTCGCGCCAGGACATCGAAGCGGCAATGACGGCCGGCGACCTGCCGGCGCTGGCCGCCGCGGCGCATCGCCTGAAAGGCAGCGCGCTGGCGGTCGGCGCCCGCGCGCTGGCGGATGCCGCGGGCATCCTCGAACGGACGGCCAGAGCGGGCGACCGCGCGGCCTGCCAGGACAGCCTCGGGCCGCTCGCCGTGGAGGTCCAGCGGGCGCGGGCGGAAATCGACGGGTAGAGAGGCCAGCGGCCCTCGGATCAGCGGTAGTGGCTGAGAAATGTAACGCTGCCGCGCGACACATCGTCCGCGGCGGCTGAAGCCCGGACGGGCGATGCCTTAACCACCCAGCCGAGCGTCGCGAGGGCAAAGACCAAGCCATAGACAGGAGCAGTCGCAAGAGTGGCGGCGACCGTCGCCAAGGCCAGCAGCGAACCGACGATCTGGAACATGACTACTCCCCGGAAGATCAAGACGGCAGGGCTGAATTGCCGGTGCCGGTGTCTACTGTTTACCGGCCCGGCGTTTCATCGCCGTATTGCCGGCTCGGGGAATTGTTTCGTGTGTATCGCGCCCTACTTCGGGCCCAGAACTCCCGCGGCCTTGAGCGCGGCAACGCTCGTCGCGTCATAGCCGATGACCGCCAGCACCTCGTCGTTGTGCTGGCCGATCTCCGGCGGATTGGAGACCAGCGGCGGCCGCCAGCCCATCATCTGGAAGGGCAGCAGCGGCAGGCGGGTCTGAACGCCGCCCGGCAGGGTGGTCGGCGCCAGCGAGCCGTTGGCCAGCAGGTGCGGATGCTCGAACAGGTCCTGCGGCCGCGCGACCGGGGCGAAGGAGATGTCGGCCTCGAGGCACATGTTCTCGAGTGCCTCCTTGGTATAGGCCTTGAACACGCTGGCGACCTTCGGAACCAGCCAGGGCCGTGCCTCGATGCGCAGGTTGTTGGTAGCGAGCTTCGGGTCGGCCGCCAGCTCGGGCTGCTTGAAGAACTCGCAGAAGCGCTTCCACTGGCCGTCGCTGGTGATGCCGATGAAGACCTGCAGGTCGTCGGCCGTGTTGAAGATCTCGTAGACCGCCCACGAACTCACACGCTCGGGCATCGGCGGCGGCGCCGCGCCGTTGATCGCGGTGATCGCGAGATGCTGCCCCATCAGGAAGACGACCGATTCGAACAGGGCGCTCTCGACCAGCCCGCCCTTCCCTGTCTTGTCACGCTGCTTCAGTGCCAGCACCGTCCCGAAGGCGCCGAACATGCCGCCCACGATGTCGATCACCGAGGTGCCGGCGCGCAGCGGCCGGCCGCTGGGGCCGGTCATGTAGGCGAGACCGCCCATCATCTGCACGACCTCGTCGAGTGCCGGCCGCTTCTCGTAGGGCCCGGGCAGGAAGCCCTTCAGCGCGCAGTACACGAGACGCGGATTGATCTTCTCCAGGTCCGCCGGTCCCAGCTTGCGCTTGGCCATCGAGCCCGGCGCGAAGTTCTCGATCAGCACGTCGGCCTTCTCGAGCAGCTTCACCAGCACCTTGCGGCCCTCGGGCGAATCGGCGTCGAGCGCCAGGCTCTTCTTGTTGCGGTTGAAGTAGCCGAAGAAGCCGGCGCCGAAGCCGCGCAGCTTGCGCGTGCGATCGCCGTCGACCGGCTCCACCTTGATCACCTCGGCGCCGAGGTCGGCCAGGATCATCCCGCAGGACGGGCCGAGGATGGTGTGGGTGAGTTCGACGACGCGGACGCCCTTGAGAGGCGGTTCAAACGATGAGGTCATGCCCCATCAAATACCTCACCCCGCCGGGGCGAGCCACGTATCGATGTCCTTGGTGAAAGGCAGGCCCGCAGCCTCGCCCAGCACCTGATGGCCGACGCCGGCGCCGACCAGGAATGCCTCCTGATGCGGAACGGCATTCGCCTTGAGCATCGCGCGGATCGCCTTGCCGTCATGGCCCCAGCCGATCGCCTCGACCTTGCCGTCGAAGGCGCGGTTGACGGTCGACAGGAACTGGGCGCGCTCGTCGTCGGTGAGGCCCGGCACGGCATCAATATCGCCCAGCAGAAACAGCCGGCCGCCGAACTTCGCAACCAGTGCGGCCACCGAATTTCGGGCTTCGACGATGATCTCGCGGTTGGGCCCGCGGCGCACCCGGGCAGCCAGCGACAGCGGCATCACCGCGGCACCCAGATTAGCGCCGGTATTCATCAGCGATGCGGTCAGTTCCTTGTAGGTGATCCCGAGGCGTTCGGCGCGCCGGACGCGCATTTTCGCGACTTCAGGGCTCGGCGTCTTCCAGGCCTTGGCAGCGGCGCGGCGCCAGACCCAGGCTCCCCACGACATGTCGAAGGTCGGCCCGTTGTTGTGCCCGATGCCAGGACGGCGTAGCAGGACCTCGACATTCGCATGGCGGGCTGCAAGACGGTCGAAACGATCACCCATTGCGCCTATTCTAGAGCAGTTCGGGCGCGGGTAAAACGCGCTATAGGGACACAAATGACCTCATGCTGAGGAGCGAGCGCAGCGAGCGTCTCGAAGCATGGGAACGAGCACTTCGCTTGTTGCCCACCCTTCGAGACGCGGCCCTTCCGGGCCGCTTCTCAGGGTGAGGTCCAGGTCAGGTGAGGAGCGAGGCGTGGACGATTTTCAGGTCGATGTGTTGGTGGTGGGCGCCGGTAATGCGGCAGCCTGTGCGGCCCTGGCGGCTCGCGAGACGGGCGCCTCGGTGGCGATGCTGGAGGCGGCTCCGGAGGCCGAGCGCGGCGGCAACAGCACCTACACGGCCGGCGCCATGCGCGTGGTGTTCCACGGCGTAGACGACCTGGTGCAGCTCTACGACCTGACCGAGGACGAGAAGCGCGACGTCGATTTCGGCAGCTACTCGGCCGACGAGTATCTCGACGACATGGGCCGCGTGACCAACTATCGCTGCGACCCCGAGCTGACCGACATCCTGATCGGCCGCAGCTTCGAGACCATGAAATGGATGCGCTCCAAGGGCGTGCGCTTCCAGCCCTCCTACGGCCGCCAGGCCTTCAAGGTGAACGGCAAGTACAAGTTCTGGGGCGGCCTCGCGGTCGAAGCCTGGGGCGGCGGACCGGGCCTGGTCGATCTCGAGCACAAGGCCGCGGTCAAGGCGGGCATTCCCATCCACTACGAGACCGCGGCGGTGTCGCTGATCGAGGAAGACGGCGTCGTGCGCGGCGTCATCGCCCGCCACAAGGGCCGCAAGGTCCGGATCGGCGCCAAGGCGGTCGTGCTGGCCTGCGGCGGCTTCGAGAGCAACGCCGAGATGCGCACGCGCTATCTCGGACCGACCTGGGACCTCGCCAAGGTGCGCGGCACCCGCTTCAACACCGGCGCCGGCATCAACATGGCGCTGGCGATCGGCGCCAAGCCGCACGGCAACTGGTCGGGCGGCCACGCCGTCGGATGGGATATGAATGCGCCGGAGTTCGGCGACCTGGATGTCGGCGACAACTTCCAGAAGCACTCCTACCCGCTCGGCATCATGGTGAACGCCAACGGCCTGCGCTTCGTCGACGAGGGCGCCGACTTCCGCAACTACACCTACGCCAAGTACGGCGCGGTGATCCTTGCCCAGCCGCAGCAGTTTGCCTGGCAGATCTTCGACTCGAAGGTGCTCGACAAGCTGCGCGACGAATATCGCATCAAGCGCATGACCAAGGTCAGAGCCGACACGATCGAGGAGCTGGCCACCAAGCTCGAGGGCGTGAACCAGGAGCAGTTCCTGAAGACCATCAAGGAATGGAACGCCGCCGTCATGACCGACGTGACGTTCAACCCGGCGATCAAGGACGGCCGCGGCACGCGGGGCCTCGCCGTCCCGAAGAGCAACTGGGCCAACACGATCGACCAGGGCCCGTTCGAGGCCTATGCCGTGACCTGCGGCCTCACCTTCACCTTCGGCGGCCTCAAGATCAGCAACGAGGGCGAGGTCGAGAACACCGACGGCCACCCGATCCCCGGCCTGTTCGCCGCGGGCGAGCTGGTGGGCGGGCTGTTCTATCACAACTACCCGGGCGGCACGGGCCTGGTCTCCGGCGCGGTACTGGGCAAGCTCGCGGGCGACGGGGCCGGCAAGTACGTCGCGGGAAGGAACTAGCCCCGCTTGCTGCCGGGCGGGATTGGCTTCAAGGTCTTTGGCAAACTGAGGTTGCGCGACGCGGATAACCGCGCGCGGCAGAGGAGGAAGAACATGTTCCCAATCACCCGACGTCACGCTCTGGCCCTCGGCGGCTCGTCCCTGTTGCTGCCGTCGGCCGTGCGCGCCCAGGCCAACTGGCCGGCCGGTCCGGTCACTTTCGTCGTGGGCTATGCCGCGGGCGGCAGCACCGACATCAACGCCCGCGAGTTGGCGCATGTCATGACGCCGGTCATCGGCCAGCAGATCATCATCGACAACAAGGGCGGCGCCGCGGGCTCGATCGGCCTGCGCGCCGTCGCCAACGCCAGGCCGGACGGCCAGACGATTTTCGTCGCCGTCGGCACGAACGTGATCATCAATCCGCATGTCCAGAAGGGCATGATCGACACGCTCGCCGCCCTGGCGCCGATCTGCCAGATCACGGACTACCAGTACGTGCTGGTGGTGGGCAATTCGGTCCCGGTGAAGACGGCCGCCGAACTGGTGGCTCTGGCCAAGAAGGATCCCGAGAAGCTCACCTACTCGTCGTCGGGCGTGGGCGGCAACAATCACCTGGCCGGTGCGCTGTTCGCCGAGGCCGCCGGCGTCAAGCTGACCCACGTGCCGTACAAGGGCACCGGTCCGGCCGTCGCCGACGTGATTAGCGGCCAGATCACGATGAACTTCTCGTCGCTGCCGCCGGCGGTCTCGCAGGTGAAGGGCGGCAACCTCAAGGCACTGGCGGTGACCGGTAGCAAGCGCGTCAGTTCCATGCCGGACGTGCCGACCCTGAAGGAACAGGGCATCGACGTCGTCGTCACCAGCTGGCAGGGCCTGTTCGCCCCGGCCAAGACCCCGCCCGACATCCTCGACAAAATCGAGAAGGCAGCCAAGGAAGGCATGAAGAACCCGAAGTACGAGGAGGCGCTCGCCCGCGACGGCCTGGAGATGCCGCCCGACCGCACGCGCGCGCAGTTCGCCAAGTTCGTCGGCGAAGAACATGCCTTCTGGGCCAAGAAGCTGCGCGAACTCAACGTGCAGATGGAGTAGCCCCGAGAGCGCAGAGCCGCCCTATCCAGGCCTCTTCGATTCCGCCTGTCTCTCGCGCCGCTCCTCGCCCACCTTCCTGAGGCGCTCGATCTCTTCCGGCTTCACGCGCCCGTAACGTGGCCGCCAATCGTCGTCGGACGGCCAGGCGACATCGGAGCGCAGCGTCGTGCGCGGCGCTTCGGCATTCCCGAGAAGATCGATCGCCTGTCCGGCGATCACGCGTTGCAGATCCTGCCGCCATGGCGGGCCGCAGGGATTGCCGAGCGGGAAATCCGTGAACAGGAAACGCGGCACGCCACAATATTCGACGATGTCGAGAGCAGAGCCGACGATCACGGTCGGGATGCCGTTGGCTTCGAGATGACGGGCGACCAAACTCACGGTTTGGTGACAGACGGGTCAAAGCGGACTGAGCAGGGCCACATCGGCGCCGTCGGCACGCAGTCGCTCGAGCACCTCCGGCGCGTCGATCTCCATCGTCTTGCGCTGGCTGTATTCCGTCGGCACGCCATGAAATCGCGCAGCCAGGCCACCGGCCGTGCCTTCCGCCACCCGCTCCTGCAGGGCCTCGATCGGCAGGAAGCTGGCCCGGTCGTCGGTATGGGTCGATTCCTTGTCCCAGGCGAGGTTGCCGGTGAAGAGAGTGGCCGGCGCCGGCGAGACCGCCCCCGACCAGACCTGCCGTTTGCCGGAGACATCGCGATTGCCGAGATCCGGCGGGCTCGCCGTCGTGACGAGTCCGATCCTGGCCTGCGACAGCGGCTTGAACAGACGCGCGAACGGCACGTCGTCGAAGCGCGCCCAGACATAATCCGACGGATAGCCGAGCGCGCGATAGTAGGCTCTCGTGCGGTCCATATAGCGGACAGTGTCGGTCATGGCGCGCTCCCGGCAGTTTCCATGGTTGGGCTGCCAGTCTAGCCGCGTTTCGGCACCATGCAGAAGCCCTGCGCCTCGATGCCGAGCGCGGGATTGAACTTGGAGCGGAAGTTTTCCATGGCGATGGCCGCCGTCAGCTCGACGATCTGGGCCTCGGTGTAGTGCTGCTTGAGCTGGTCGACGAGCGCGTCGTCGACCTTGCGGTCGGTGTAGGTGATCCGCTCGGCATATTCGAGCGCGAGCCGCTCGCCCTCGTTGAAGAGCGTGCTGTCGCGCCACGTCGTGACCTCCGCCAGCTTCTCCATCCCGCCGTCCGTCGTGTCCAGCACACGGCTGGAATTGATATCAATTCAAAACGGGCAGCCGTTGATCGTCGCGACGCGCACGTAAAGCAGCGCCGGCAGCCCCTTGGGCAGAAGGCCCGACTGCTCGATCGACTGGCCGAGCATGCCGGCAGCGCGCAGGATCGGCGGACAATGCGCCATCACCTTGGTCGGATTGAGCAGGCCGCCGAACATCTCGCGCTGCTTGTCGAAGGTGGCCTTCAGGATGGGATCGCCGCCGTCTTCCTCAATCTCGCTGATCCGTGCCATGGAGCACCTCTCCGTTTCAGGGACCCGGACGTTAGCGCCGCCGCCCGGCGCACCACGATGGACATCTTCTCATGCCCGGATGAGATCGCCGAAGGCACGGACCTAGGATCGATCGAGATCCGGTCGGACCACCAGCCAGAAGACCATCGACGCGGCCAGCGCACAGGCCAGCACGAAGGGCAGCAGGAAGGCCAGATTGGCCAGCAGGGCCAACCACGCGGATTCGGCCTTCTCGCCGTCGAAGGCCACCAGCGCGGCAAACAGCGTCAGGAAGACGATGCCGAGACCGAGGCCGGCGACCGCATAGGCACGCCTGCCGTCCCAGCGCCTCCGGCGCATGACGAGGAATGCCGGCAGGCCGACCAGCAGCGCGAACGGATAGGAGACGTAGCCGGCGAAGGCCGCATACCCCAGTGTCTGCGAGTCGCCGCCGGCGGCGAGCACCACGCCGGCGAGGATCAGCGCCGGCATCATCGGCGCGACGACAAAGCCCGCGACGGTGCGATACGCCCTGCTGCGCGCAGGCGGCATGTATGGACTAGAAGCCCAGGGCCTTGGCCTGCATCACGCCCTCGATGCCGACGATCTTGCCCATCAGCTCGTTCGAGATCGGCTGGTCGACCTGGACCAGCGCGATTGCCGATCCGCCCGGCTTGTCGCGGCCGAGATGGAAGGTCGCGATGTTGACCTTGCCCTCGCCCAGCAGCGTACCGAGGCGGCCGATGAAGCCCGGCTTGTCGTCGTTGGTGATGTAGAGCATGTGAGGCGCGAACTCGGCGTCGATCTCGATGCCCTTGATCTCGACGATGCGCGGATGCTTGCCGCCGAACAGCGTGCCCGTCACCGAGCGCGTGTACTTCTCGGTCGTGACCGAAAGGCGGATCATCGAGTTGTAGTCGGTCTCGCGCTCGTGCTTGACCTCGGCCACCTCGATGCCCCGCTCGCGGGCGATCACCGGCGCGTTGACCATGTTGACCGACGTGAGCTGCGGGCGCAGCACGCCCATCAGCGCCACCTGGGTCAGCGGCTTCACGTTGAGCCTCGCCACCTGGCCCTCGAACTCGATCGAGACGGCCTTGATGTCGGTGTCGGTAAGCTGCCCCGCGAAGGAGCCAAGCTTTTCGGCGAGATCAAGGAACGGCGCCAGCTTGGGCGCGTCCTCGGCCGATACGTTCGGCATGTTGAGCGAGTTGGTGACGGCGCCGGTCAACAGATAGTCGGCCATCTGCTCGGCGACCTGCAGCGCCACGTTTTCCTGCGCTTCCACCGTCGAGGCGCCGAGATGCGGCGTGCAGACCAGGTTCGGCGCACCGAACAGCACGTTCTCCTTGGCCGGCTCCTCGACGAACACGTCGAAGCCCGCGCCCGCGATGTGGCCCGAGACCAGCAGATCGCGCACCGCCAGCTCGTCGACCAGGCCGCCGCGCGCGCAATTGACGATGCGCACGCCCTTCTTGGTCTTCATCAGGTTGGCGCGCGACAGGATGTTCCTGGTCTGCTCGGTGAGCGGCGTGTGCACCGTGATGAAGTCGGCGCGGGCCAGCACCTGCTCCAGCGTCGCCTTCTCCACGCCGAGTTCGGTGGCGCGCTGGTCGCTCAGGAACGGGTCATAGGCCACGACGCGCATCTTGAGGCCAATCGCACGCTCCGCGACGATCGAGCCGATGTTGCCGCATCCGATCAGGCCCAGCGTCTTGAAGCTGAGCTCGGTGCCCATGAACTTGTTCTTTTCCCACTTGCCGGCCTGCGTGCTGGCGTTGGCCTCCGGCACCTGGCGGGCGACCGAGAACATCAGCGCGATGGCGTGCTCGGCCGTGGTGATGGCATTGCCGAACGGCGTGTTCATGACGACGACCCCGTGCGAAGTCGCGGCCTTGATGTCGACATTGTCGACACCGATGCCGGCTCGGCCGACGACCTTGAGCTTCTTGGCTACGGCCAGAACCTCGGCGGTGACCTTGGTGGCCGAGCGGATCGCCAGGCCTTGATAGTTGCCGATGATCTCACGCAGCTCGGCCGGCTTCAGGCCCGGCTTGAAATCGACGTCGCAGCCGCGCTCCGAGAAGATCTCGACAGCACGCGGGGACAGCTCATCGGAAATGAGAACCTTGGGCTTTGCCATTATCAATACTCCTCGAGTCAGGGGAGCGCGCCACTCCAGTGGCGCAATCATCATTCATGAGCGCCACTGGAGTGGCGCGCTCCAATGAAGGGTCAGGCGGCCTTGGCGCCGAATTCGCGCTCGATCTCGGCGTAGGCCCAGTCGAGCCAAGGCAGCAGCGCCTCGAGATCGGCCTTCTCGACCGTTGCGCCGCACCAGATGCGCAGGCCCGGCGGGGCGTCGCGATAGGAGCCGACGTCGTAGCCGGCCTTCTCCGCCTCGAGCAGGTCGCCCATCTTCTTGGCAGCAGCCGCCTGCTTGTCGGCCGGCAGCGCCGTGAACCACGGCGCCTTGATCACGAGGCACACCGAGGTGTTGGAACGGATCGCCTTGTCGGTCGCCAGGAAGGCTGCCCACGGCCGGGATTCGACGAACTTTTCCAGCACGCCGAGATTGCCCTCGGACCGCGCCATCAGGCCCTTCAGCCCGCCGACACCCTCGCCCCACTTCAGGCCGTCGATCGCGTCCTCGATGCAGAGCAGCGAGGGCGTGTTGATCGTGTCGCCCTTGAAGATGGCTTCGGAGAACTTGCCGCCCGAGGTCAGGCGGAAAATCTTCGGCATCGGCCAGGCCGGCGTGTAGCTTTCGAGCCGCTGAATGGCGCGTGGCGACAGGACCAGCATGCCGTGCGCACCCTCGCCGCCCATGACCTTCTGCCAGGACCAGGTGACGACATCGAGCTTGGCCCACGGCAGATCCATCGCGAACACGGCCGAGGTCGCGTCGCAGATCGCGAGGCCTTCGCGGCTGTCGGAAATCCAGTCGCCGTTCGGGACCTTCACGCCGGAGGTCGTGCCGTTCCAGGTGAAGACGACATCGTGCGTCCAGTCGACCGCCTTGAGGTCGGCGATCTGGCCATAGGGCGCCTTCAGCGTGCGGGTGTCCTTGAGCTTGAGCTGCTTCACCACATCGGTGACCCAGCCCTCGCCGAAACTCTCCCAAGTCAGCATGTCGACCGGGCGGGCGCCGAGCAGCGACCACAGCGCCATCTCGACCGCGCCGGTGTCAGACGCGGGAACGATGGCGATGCGATGGTCGGCGGGAATGCCGAGGATCGCGCGCGTGCGATCGACCGCTTCGACGATCTTCTTCTTGCCGAGCTTCGACCTGTGGGACCGCCCGACGGCGGCATCTTTGAGAACTTCCGGTGTCCAACCCGGACGCTTGGCGCAGGGGCCCGAGGAAAAATCGGGACGCGCAGGACGCATGGACGGCTTCGTCATTGTCATTCTCCCTTACAGAAGAAATGCACTCCGGTGGGGGAGCGTGGCCCGCGGCCGATATACGGGCCGACGGGTGTCGCGTCAATGTGGAGAGAATGTCGCGCCTCGCTTCAGCGACGCTGCAGCTCGTAGTAGGTCCCGGCGATCGGATCGCGAAAGGCCTCGGTCGCGCGGAAATCGTCGTGCAGCATCCGGTAGATCGCATCGGCGCGTCCCGAGGCAGCAACCGTCCCGAGGAGGGCCGCCAGCACGTCGGGCGACCACGACCACATGTCGGAGACGACCACGCGATAGCCGCGATCGAGTGCGAGATTGATGTCGCGCCTGATTGCCGCGGCGTGTTCAGCCGCCGTCCAGCCGGGATGACGGATGGCGCCAGCGTTCACGGCGATCCACTTGAACTTCGGATCGGCCGAGGGCGCCGGCGGGATGGCGACGCGGTTGTCCCAATCCCACGTGCGGCTCCACAGCGCGTACTTCCAGGTCGTGATCGGCTCGTAGCCGAAATAGAGGAACACGCTGGAGTCCGGCGGAAAGCGCTTCTCCAGCGCCGCCGTCGCCGCGAGCCAGCGCGTATCGTCGCCGCGCCATTTGGCGAGGGCCGAAACATTCCAGGCGAACGGTGCGAACGACAGAACCGCCAATCCGATCGCGAGGCCGCGCCGTGCCGGCAGCAGGCTGGCGAGCAGGAGCGCCCACGCCACGGCGAGCCATGGCATGACGTTGATCTGCATCTGCGGGTCCTGCGGCTGCGAGTAGAAATTCAGCACCTGCCCCGCCCCCAGCGTGCCGAGGAAGACGACGGCGACCGCCCGCAACCGCGGCTCGTCACGGCGCGGCCAGAGCAACACAACGCTCGCAATGAAGATCGCGACCTGGAGAAGAACCGAGATCGCGAGCGGCCCCGCCGCCGCCTTCGCCGACTTCGGGTCGACGTAGCCTCCGACCAGCAGCAGGTAGTTGCCGACGCCGGACAGCATCATCCACGCCTTGTCCCAGGTGATGCCGGCCCAGCCGGTGGCCACGCCCTTGCCCGTCCACAGGATGTCATGCAGCCCGATCGCGCCGTTGTGGCCTTCCCACAGAAGCTGGACGATGCCCGACACGGCCAGGATCGAGACCAGCAGCACGAGCACGTGGCCGGCGCGCTTCTTCAGCGGTCCCGGTGCGATCAGCAGAGCCAGCACGAAGGCCGGCAAGGTCGGGAACAGCAGCCGCCATTCGATCAGCCAGCCGATCGTGAAGACCGCGCCGACGATCGCGATGCGCTGCCAGGTCGGCCGGTCGAACCAGAGTCCGGCCAGCGCCATCGAAGCGAGGACGATCACATAGCCCGGCATGATGTCCTCGCTGATCACCGACAGCAGCAGGACGAAGCCGCATCCGAGATGGAACACCGAGGTGAGCGCGGCGACCCCCGCGCTGCCGGTCAGACGATGGACGAAGGCATAGACGATGACCGTGCCGATGCTGGCCCAGAAGGCATTGAGATAGGCGAACTGCTTCCACGCCACGCCCCGCAGCATGCCGAGCGCGTCGAGCAGCCGCGCGCTCACGCCGTAGAGCGGGAAGAACAGGTAGTTCGACTGGTCGAGACGCGCGGTCGACGGATCGGCAATCCAGGGCTCGGCCTGGATGCTCTTGTACATGCCGTTGGCGCTGATGATGTGGACGTTCTCCAGCCACCCGATCAAGCCGCACAGCACCAGCAGGGAGAGCCCGAATGCGAGCAGAAGCTGCCAGGCTGGCGCCGCCTTCGTCACTAGAGGTCTCCCGGTCGAGAAGGAATCACACCGCTTTCAAACGATGGCCTCACCCTGAGGAGCGGTCCGCAGGAACGCGTCTCGAAGGGTGGGAACGCGCACCATGTCCGTGGCCCATCCTTCGAAACGCCGCGCGAAGCGCGGCTCCTCCGAATGAGGATGTGCGGATGAACTTGAATCGGAAGGACCCTAGTGCTTGCGGCCGACCAACGTCACGACGCCTTCGGGGCCGAACGTCTCGGTATGCGGACAACCGCGCGCCATGGTGAAAATCTCGCCAGGGCGAAAGGTTTGCGTCTTGCCTTCCCAGCCGAGCGTGATCGCACCCTCGATCACCATCGCCTTCACCTCGTAGGGATGGCTGTGCTCAGGATTGTGCTTGGCTCCCGGAGTATTGCCGGTCGCAATCTCGTAGCCATCTTGCTTCAGCGCAGCTTCGAAAGCCTGTCGATCCATCCATCCCTCCTCAGGCCGCTTTGCGGGCCGCGACGGCATATTGCGCGCCCATCGGCAGCCATGTCAGCAGGCGATCGACACCCCTCAGGGCAGCCACGCCGGGCGGCATGAACATGAGGTAGTCGGTGTCGAGTTCGTAGCGGGCCGCGTCCAGCAGCCCATGCCGCACCTCGTTGGCGTCGAGCAGGATGGCGTTGCGGTCGATCGGCGTACGGGCGATGACGTGCCGCACCAGCGGATTGCGCGGATTGTGCTCGAAGACGTAGAGCCGCCCGCCCGGCTTCAGAACCCGGCCCAGCTCGGCATAGACCGCTGGCCGGTCCTCTATCGGCACGTGATGCAGGACGGCGCTGATCATGGCGATGTCGAACTGCCCGTCGGCGAATGGCGTGCTGGCCCCCTGCTGCGGCGCCAGCGCCGGCGGCGAGCCAAGCTCGCGCGGCCAGCGCTTCTCAACCTGGCGCAGCATGCCCGTCGAGATGTCGCAGCCGGTGAAGGAGCCCTTCGCACCGTGCCCGATCAGCACACGCATCAGGCTGCCGACACCGCAGCCATAGTCGAGGACGGATAGCCCGCCGGTCCGCAAGCCCGGCTCGCGGCGCAGCAGCCAGCGCGCCTTCACGGCGATGAACTGGTCGGGCGAACTGCCCAGCATCCGCTTGATCGGATTGTCGAGGCCGCCCTGGTACTCGGCGGCGTAGTCGTCGAACTCCGCCGGCTCGCCCGACCAGGATTGCGGATCGGGCGTGCTCACTTCTGGCCGCCGACGATGTCGCGGATCATGAACAGCGGCCGCCCCTTGCTCTGGTCGTAGAGGCGACCGAGATAGGCGCCGATGATGCCCAGCATCAGGAACTGCATGCCACCCAGCAGTCCGACCGCCGCCATCAGCGACGTCCAGCCTGGCAGCGTATGGCCGTTGATCCAGCCGACGATCGAATAGAGGAAGAAGGCGAAACCCAGCCCCGCCATGATCCATCCGATTGTCATCGAGGCCATCAGCGGCACCACCGAGAAGGAGGTAATGGCGTCGGCGGCGAAGCGGACCATCTTGGCCAGCGGGTACTTGCTCTCGCCGGCCACGCGCGCATGACGGTCATAGACCAGCGGAACCTGCCGGCCGCCGATCCAGGCCACCATCCCGCGAATGAAGCGGTGGCGCTCCGGCATGGCCAGCAGCAGGTCGAGGACGCGCCGCGTGATCAGCCGGAAGTCACCGGCGTCGGGCGGGATCTGCACGTCGGTCAGGCGGCCGATCAGGCGATAGAAGGCCGCCGCGGTGGCGCGCTTGAACAGGCTCTCCCCGTCGCGCTGGCGACGCTGGCCGTAGACCACGTCTGCTCCCTCGTCGATCATCTTCATCATGTCGACCAGCAGCTCGGGCGGATCCTGCAGGTCGGCGTCGATGATCAGGATGCGCTCGCCCCGGCAAACCGACAGACCGGCCGTCAAGGCGAGCTGGTGCCCATGGTTTCGCATCAGCCGGACGGCCACGATGCGCGGGTCGCGGGCGGCCGCTTCGGCCATGACATCCCATGTGCGATCGCGCGAGCCGTCGTCGACCAGCACCACCTCGCTCGTCCCGCCGATCCCGTCCAGGACGGCGCAGACCCGGCGCAAAAACTCGGGCAAGGCGTCCTGCTCGTTGAAGCAGGGCGCCACGACGGAAACGGCCGGGCGTGGGGCTGAACTCATGCCGGGGAGCAATAACCCATGCGGACCGGGAAAACGAGCCGCCCGGCATCGGTCGCGTCCCGCTCCCCTTCCGGGGCGCAATGGGCTATCAAGCGCCACCATGAGCTCAAACGACAACGACCACCGTGGCCTGCTGCCCGCAGGCCTGGCCGCCCTGCTGCCTCCCGACGCTGCGCGGGAGGCGCGCGCCATCGACGTCGCCATCGAGCGATTCGCCGCCTTCGGCTACGAGCGGGTGAAGCCGCCCCTGGTCGAATTCGAGGAATCGCTACTGGGCGGGCCCGGAGCGGCGCTATCGCAGCAAACCTTCCGCCTCATGGATCCGGTTTCCCAGCGCATGATGGGCGTGCGACCCGACATGACGGTCCAGGTGGCCCGCATCGCCGTTACACGGCTGAAGCACGAGCCCCGGCCCCTGCGCCTCTCCTACGGCGGCAACGTGATCCGCGTCCGTGGCAGCGCGCTCAAGCCCGAGCGCCAGTTCGCCCAGGTCGGCACCGAGTTGATCGGCGTCGACAGCGCCGAGGCCGATGCCGAGGCCGTCCTGCTGGCGGTGGATACGCTGCGCTCCATCGGTGTTTCGGACCTCTCGGTCGACCTCAACCTGCCCACGCTGGTCGCCGCCGTCGCGAGCGGCGTGAACCAGCCCGAGGAGGCCATGAGCCGCCTGCGCCGCGCGCTCGACCGCAAGGACGAAGGCGGTATCGCCAAGGCCGGCGCCGACAAGAGGGCCGCCGATCTCTTCGCGGGCCTTTTGCGGGCCGCCGGTCCGGCCGACAAGGGGCTCGCGCAGCTCGCGAGGCTTGAGCTGCCGGAAGCGGCCGCCGCCGAGGCGGCCCGCCTCGCCGAAGTCGTGAAGCTGGTCGCCGCCGCCGAGGACGACCTGCCGCTCACCATCGATCCCGTCGAATATCGCGGCCTCGAATACCAGACCGGTGTCTCCTTCTCGGTCTTCGCGCTCAAGGGCCGCGAGGAACTCGCACGCGGCGGCCGCTATTCGGCGGGCTATCCCGAGGATGGCGTCAGCGAATCGGCGACCGGTTTCACCGTCTACATGGACGCCGTTCTGGCCGCCTCCGAGGCGCCAACCGAGCGACCGCGCCTCTATGTCGGCCTCGGAACGCCATGGGCCGATTGCGCGCCGTGGCAGGTGAAGGGCTATGCCGTCGTGCGCGCTGTCGTCGCAGCTTCCGACCCGCGTTCCGAAGCAAAGCGCCTGCGCTGCAGCCACGCCTTGATCGATGGCGAGGCCGTACCCCTCTGAGGATGCATTTCGCCTCGCTAGCGGCGAATGGAAGTGCTATCCGACATCACGCCTCTCCGGAACCGGCCCCGGGGAGGCGTTTTCGTGTCTGAAGGGAACCGGCCGAAGGAAAACAGGCAATGGCCAACGTGGCAGTGATCGGCGCCCAGTGGGGCGACGAAGGCAAAGGCAAGATCGTCGATTGGCTGAGCGAGCGCGCCGAGGTCGTGGTGCGCTTCCAGGGCGGTCACAATGCCGGCCATACGCTGGTCATCGGCAACCAGACCTACAAGCTGGCGCTGCTGCCGTCGGGCGTGGTGCGCGAGGGCAAGCTGTCGATCATCGGCAACGGCGTCGTGATCGATCCGTGGCACTTCCTCGAGGAAGTCAAGAAGGTCAATGCGCAGGGGCTCTCGGTCACGCCGGCCAGCCTCAAGATCGCCAATCACGCCGTCCTGATCCTGCCGCTGCACCGCGACCTCGACGGCTGGCGCGAGGATGCGCCGGGCGTCATCCGCGTCGGCACGACGCGCCGCGGCATCGGCCCCGCCTACGAGGACAAGGTCGGCCGCCGCGCCATCCGCGTCGGCGATCTCGGCGAACCGGACATGCTGCCGCTCAAGGTCAACACGCTGCTCGCGCATCACAATGCGCTGCGCAAGGGGCTGGGCCAGCCGCAGATCGATGCCGCCAAGCTGACCGCCGAGCTGCTTGAACTGGCGCCGGAGATCCTGCCCTTCGCGGAAGATGTATGGGAGCGGCTCGACGGGCTGCGCGCTGCCGGCAAGCGCATCCTGTTCGAGGGTGCGCAGGCGACCATGCTCGACATCGACCACGGCACCTATCCGTACGTCACCTCGTCGAACACGGTGGCGGCACAGGCGATGATCGGCAGCGGCATGGGCAACGGCTCGGTCGGCTACGTCCTGGGCATCGCCAAGGCCTATACCACCCGCGTCGGCGACGGCCCCTTTCCCACCGAACTGACCGACGAGATCGGCCAGGGCCTGGGTGACCGCGGCAAGGAGTTCGGCACCAACACCGGCCGCCGCCGCCGCTGTGGCTGGTTCGACGCGGTGATGGTGCGCCAGGCCGTGAAACTGAACGGCATCAACGGCATCGCGCTCACCAAGCTCGACGTGCTCGACGGGGAGAAGGTCATCAAGGTCTGCGTCGGCTACGAACTCGACGGCAAGCGCATCGAGCGCTTCCCCTTCACGATGGGCGCCCAGGCCAAGCTGAAGCCGATCTGGGAAGAGTTCGAAGGCTGGAGCGAAAGCACCCAGGGCGCCCGCTCCTTCGGCGAACTACCGGCGACCTGCATCAAGTATGTGCGGCGAGTCGAGGAGCTGGTCGGCTGCCCGGTGGCGCTGCTCAGCACCAGCCCGCAGCGCGAGGACACGATCCTCATGACCGATCCGTTCCGCGACTGATCGTGGAACAGATCAACGAACTCCTGACGCGGGCCAACCTCGGCACCTGGGACAGCTGGAGCATGCAGTATCGCGTGCTCGCGGTGGTCATCGGCCTGCTCCTGGCCTACTGGGCGCTCCAGGTTCTTCTGCCCGTGGTTCTGCGCGTGCTGCGACCGTTCATCTTCCTCGCGATCATCCTCGCCGCGGTCTGGGCCCTGTTCCCGACCGAGGTCTGCTCCGTGGAAATGCTGTCCAAGATCCCGAAGATCTGCGCGCGCTGAAGACGGCGAGTTCCTCTCCACCAGCTCCTGGATGGTGGGGACGGTCTGCGAGCAACTGACCGAGGCCAAAGAGCGGAACATCATGCCTGCGCCGCTGAACCGCGAGCCTTGAGCTTTACCCGGAAATATCACGCAATGTGTTTAATCTCACAGATTGAACAGCAGGCGGCTGACTAAACCTCGATATCCGGCCGATTTGGATGGCCGGGCAATCGAGGGTGCCATGAAGCTAAGATTTGCATTGGTTGCGGCCTTGCTGCTCCTCACGAGCGCCTGCGCCGATCTTGCGGCTGTTCAGGACTATGCCAAGGCGTCGGCAAGTGTGCCGGGATACGACGAGGCGACAAAAGAGTTCGGCAGCCGCTTTACCCGAGCCGAGGTCTACCTTGACGAGAAGGGTCGCAGGACCGCCCAGATACTGACACCCGAGCGGCAGCGGGCAGTCCCCGACCTGATTGCGGTCCACAAGAATCTCCAAGCCTACATGCTGGTGCTCGGCAAGCTCGCCGGCGCGCAGACATTCAATCTCGATAAGCAGACCGAAGGCCTCCAGAAGGCGATCGTAGCCTTCCCCCCGTTCGGGCTCGACGCCGACACCGCCAACGCCGCTGGAACGCTCGGAAGGCTCGTCGCCAAGTGGGCGCTCCTCGGCATCCAGCAACAGTACGTCATCGAACTCGTCACCGAGGCAGATCCGTCGATCCAGGCTGTGACAGGGGGAATGCGACGCATCGTCGAGGTGTACCAGAAGGACCTCGCCAATGAGCGGCGTGAAGTCCAGGCCATCTACAACATCAATCGACCCTTCATCTCGGCTACCTACTCGAGCGCGAGTCCGAGCAGGGACAAGCTTCTGGCAGTCCTGTCGGACGATCATTTCTCGCAGAAAGCCGCCGAGTTCACCACGCGCGCCGCCAGGCTTAGCGAACTCGACAAGGCTCTCGAGAAAATCGCCAACGGCCATGCCGAACTGCGGCGGAACGTGAACAACCTCAGCAGCAGGGAATTCGCGGCTGCACTCAAGGCGATCGCACGGGATATCTGGGCCGCGAAAGGCCAGATCGACGAACTCAAATAGAGGAGGCATGTCATGAACGGTCTTAGCAGCAAAAACGAAGTGATCGAGATTGCCGATCGCCTGTCCGAGATCGCCGATCGGGCGATGGACGCGACAATTGCCGGGATCAAAGCCGGCAAGATCTCAGAGAATCAAGCACAGGAAGCTATCTCTCACATCCAGCAGCTCACTCTCCTGTCCAGTGGGCTGCTGACCCAGGCCGTCAAAAGCATCGTCGACGGGCTGCAGATCTCACAGGCGAAGCTGACAGAACTGATCGACGAGGCGAAGGATCGTATTGCGGTGATCGAGACCGCGGCGAAGTTCATCGATCTGCTGGTCGATGTCCTGGCCTTCGCAGCGGCGGCCATGACGGGCAAGCCGGACACCATCATCGCGGCCGCCCTGGAGATCGGGAAGGATGTCGGCCTGGAGATCGAGTGAAGAATCGACCCGCGTGGCACGGCACCAGAATTGCCGTGACCACGCGGGGCCGTCGCCTACTTCAGGCTCACGTTCGTCAGGTCGACGAACCAGGACTGGGCCGGCGTGAAGCCCTGCACGTTCTTGCTGAAGGCACGCGGGTTGAGGTCGTGGACGATGTAGAGCCACGGCGGGTTGTCGACCAGCCGTTCGTGGGCCTTCTTGAAGTTCTCCAGGATGACCGCGTCGTCCGTGGCTTCCGCCAACGTAGCGAGCGCCGTCTCGAACTTGTCGTCCTTCCACTGCTCGAAGTTCGAGCCGTTGGGCGAGAAGTTGGCCGCGGCGAAGTAGCGATACATCATGCCGACGTCGCTCGACGGCGAGCTGACATTCAAGGCCATCGCACCGTTCAGCGACGGCGCGTCGGGCGTGGCGCGGCTGGCGTTCAGCAGCACCTGCCACTCGACGGCATCGACCTGGACGTCGACGCCGCAGGCCTGCTTCAGGTTCTCCTGCAGCGCTTCGTTCATCGGCAGCGGCAGCATCTGGCCCGAACCCGAGGTCGAGATCATGACCTTGAAGGAGAGCGGCTTCTGCGGCGTGAAGCCGGCCTCGGCCAGCAGCTTCTTGCCCTTCGCCGGATCGAACGTGTAGCGGTGCTCGGGATTGCCGAACGCGGCGTCGGTGGGCTTCAGCCAGCCGACCGACGGCTCGGCTGTGCCGTTCAGCATCGAGACGATTGCGCCGCGATCGATGCAGTAGTTGAGCCCCTGGCGCACGCGGACGTCGGCCAGCGGGCTGTTCTTGGCGGCCATGTTGTAGAACCACGGCCAGACGTGCGGGTAGGAATTGGTGGAGATCACATAGCCCGCCTGCTTCAGCGACGGGATGCCGTCCGGCGGCGGCACCTCGATCCAGTCGACACGGCCCGAGCGCAGCGCGGCGAGACGCGTATTGGCCTCGGGGATCGGCAAAAGAAGAACCGCGTCGACCTTGGCCTTCTTCGACGGGTCCCAATACCCGTCGTTGCGGCCGAGCGACACCGACTGGCGCGGAACGACCTTGGTGATCTTGAAGGGGCCGGTGCCCGCGCCGCCGGCGGCAGCCACCTTGTTCCAGTCCTTGCCGGCCTTCTCCCATTGTGTGGGCGAAGCGGTCAGGATGTAGGGCACCATCCACGGGAAATACGAAGCGACGACCGTGGTGGTGAGCGCCACGGTATTGTCGTCGATCTTCTTGTAGCCGGCGAGGATCGGCACGCGCGAACGCATGATCCCCGCGGAATTCGCCTCGAACTGGGCACTGTCCTTGTTGAAGATGCGCTCGAGGTTCCAGATCACCGCATCGGCGTTGAAGTCCGTGCCATCATGGAATTTCACGCCTTTCCGAAGGTTGAATATCCAGGTCTTCTTGTCGTCCGGCGCCTGCTTCCAGCTCTCGGCGAGCCCGGGCCGCAGCGTGGCGAGCTGGTCCGACTTGGACAGGTCGAACAGGATCATTCCCTCGAAGATCGGGAAGCCGAGGAAGCGCATGCCCTCGAAGCCGTTGTTCGGCATGCCCGTGGTCGTCGGGATGTCCGACGCCGTCATGGCGATGCGAAGCGTCTTCTCCTGGGCCTGCACGGCCGAAAGCGGGACGACTGACGCTGCTGCGATCGCAACGGCAAGGCTGAATCGGCGAAGGCTCATGCAAGTGCTCCTGAGGTCTGGTCCCCAGGCGCGACATGCAATCAATGGGCCATCAGTTCCTCGAAGCGGCCGAGATAATCCCTTGCATGCGCCTTGTAGTCGGCGCCCGGGATTTGCAGGTGAGCATCGGAGACCATGGCCCACATGGCCTCGCGCAAGGCGCTTGCGGCCTTCATCGCCTGGAAGGACCGCCGCAGATCGGCCGATACATTGCCCTCGAAATAGGCATCCAGAAGCGCCGTATCCTCGACCTCGCCGAAGGCGCCGTTCGCCGAGAGATTGGCCAGGTCGAACATGGCCGTGCCGAAGCCGCCATACTCCCAGTCGATCAGCCAGAGACGCTTTCCGTCGTCCATGACGTTGCCCGGCAGCAGATCGTGATGGCCGAAGATGATCGGCATCGGCACCTGCGCCGCTTCCAGCGCCCGGTTCGCCTCGAGGTAGCGCGGCACGCCGGCCGCGAACGGGCTGCCCGCCGCCGCGATCGTGCGGCCGTAGTCGCGGATCACGTGGAACACAGAAAAGAAACTCGGCGGCCCCGCGAGATGCTGGCCGACCTCGCGGTGGCACTTCCGCAGCAGCGGCGCGAGATGCTGGATGTTCGCGCGCAGATCCGCTTCGGTGAAGGTCCGGCCGTCGACGAAGCGCATCACGAGGAGACCAGGCTCGGTGTGGACGACTTCGGGCGAGAGGCCGGCGGCATGCGCGGCCACGGAGGCCGCTCGCTCGCGATCACGGAAGACGTGATGGACTGGAATGTCGTCGCCACAACGCACGACGAACTTCTCGCCGGCATCCTCGACGACAAAGGACAGGTTGGTCAGCCCGCCCGTCAGCGGCTCCATGGTCACCGGGCCGCGCCAACACGCCAGCGCCGCGATCCTGTGTTCGAGGTCAGTCACGGGCTTTTCGCATCGCGCGTGGTCTTCCAACCGTCATGCACTCGATCATTTCACGAGGAACGGTGGCGCGCTACCCTCGCCCGCCCAACGGAGGAAGCAAATGCCCGACGCAAACGTCCCCAACACCATCACCGGCCGCGATGCCTTCCTGCGCGTGCTGAAGGACGAAGGCGTCACCAAGATGTTCGGCAATCCCGGCACGACCGAGCTGCCGATCATGCATGCGCTCTCGTCGGCGCCGGAGATGGGCTACGTGCTGGCTCTCCAGGAAGCCGTCGTGATCGCCATGGCCGACGGTTACGCCCGCGCCTCCGGCAAACTGGTGTCCTGCAACGTCCATGTGGCGCCCGGCCTCGGCAATGCCATCGGCTCGATCTACACCTCGATGATGTCGGGCACGCCGATGATCGTGACCGCCGGCCAGCAGGAGCAGGGCCACGGCCTGACCGAGCCTCTCCTCTACGCGCCGCTGGTGCCGATCGCGCAGCCGGTCGTGAAATGGGCCACCGAGGTCAGCCGCATCGAGGACCTGCCCCGCATCCTGCGCCGCGCCGCGAAGGTGGCGATGACGGCGCCGACCGGACCGGTGTTCATCTCGCTGCCAGGCGACATCCTGAACAACGAAGCCGCCATCGACATGGGCGACGTGACCCGCGTCGACACGGCGGTGCGCCCCAGCGATGCCGCCCTGGAGCAGCTCGCCAGGCGCCTGCTGTCGGCGAGGAAGCCCGTCATCCTGGCCGGCCACGAGATCGCGACGTCCGACGCCTTCGCCGAGGCGGCCGAACTCGCCGAGACGCTGGGCGCGCCGGTGCTGCAGCAGACCGTGGCCTGGGGCGCGCATTTCCCCTCGGAGCATCCCGCCTATCTCGGCGCGCTGAACCGCGACCAGAAATACGTGCGCCGTGTCCTCTCCGACTACGACCTGATGCTCTGCGTCGGCTCCGACGTGCTCAAGATGTCGGTGTGGAGCGAGACCGAGCCGCTGCCCGAGACGACGAAGGTGGCGATGATCGGCCTGCGCGACTGGGAGATGGGCAAGAACTTCCCGGCCGAGATCGCGCTGCGCGCCGACGTGAAGGAGACGCTCAAGGCCCTGATCCCGCTTCTGAAGAAGCTGGGCGGCGCCAAGCTCGCCGAACAGGCCAAGGCCTCGCTGGCGGAGATTTCCACACGCAACTGGAGCGCCCAGCGCGCCCAAAAGGCGGCCAAGGTCGCGACGCCTACGACCAGCCCGCTGCCGGCCGAATGGGTGATGATGCGCCTCAGCGACAAGCTGCCCAAGGACGCCATCGTCGTCGAGGAAGGGCTCACCAGCACCGCGACTCTGCCGAGCTATTTCCCCTTCCGCGACAGGAACAGCTTCTTCGGCAATGTCAGCGGCGGCATCGGCTGGGGCATCGCCGCGGCCGTCGGCGTGCAGATCGCCGAGCCGAAGCGCCGCGTGGTGGCCGTGATCGGCGACGGCAGCGCCATGTACTCGATCACCGCGCTGTGGAGTGCGGCCAACCAGAAGCTGCCGGTGATCTTCCTGATCACCAACAACGAGGGCTACCAGATCCTCAAGAACCGCCTGAAGCTGTTCCACGGCAACGACACCCCGATCGGCATGGACTTCAACGATCCGCCGATGAACATCGCGAAGATCGCCGAGGGCTTCGGCCTGCCATCAGAGCGGGTCGACACAGCGGAAGGCTTCGACGCCGCGCTCGACCGGGCGCTGGCCCGGACCGATGGGCCGACGCTGATCGAGGCGATGGTCAAGAAAGGATAGCAGCAGTCGCGCGATGTCGATCGTCAGGCACTCTTTCGTCGAAACGCGGGGTTTCCCGACCCACGTGGCCGAGGCCGGCAGCGGCGCACCTCTGTTCCTGCTGCACGGCTGGCCGGAATTCTGGGCGACCTGGGAGCCGATGTTCGAGCGGCTGGGTGATCGCTTCCGCCTTATCGCGCCCGATTTCCGTGGCTTCGGCGAAAGCGGCAATCCGACGTCTGGACCCTCCGACCAGGCCGGGCCCGACGTGCTGGCCGACGATATCGTGGCACTGCTCGACCGACTCGGGATCGCGAAGGCCGGCTTCGTCGGTCACGATGTCGGGGCCTACGTGATGCAGCGGCTGGCGATCCGCCATCCCGACCGCGTGGCCGGGCTGTTCTTCTTCAACTGCGGCACCCATGGCGTCGGCGCGCGCTGGCGAGAGCCCGAGCAGATCAACGAGATCTGGTACCAGACTTTCCATCAAATGCCCTTCGCACCCGGCATCGTCGGCGCCTCGCGCGACAGCTGCCGCGCCTATTTCCGGCATTTCCTGACCCACTGGTGCCATCGCAAGGACGCGTTCGACGGCGTGCTGGAGCGCTGGGTCGACAACTTCATGCGGCCTGGCAACCTCCAGGGCGGCTTCAACTGGTACATCTCGCAAAACGCCGGCCGGCTTGCCGTCATGGCGGGAACTGCGCCCAAGCCGCCGATGATCACCCAGCCCACGCGAGTCCTGTGGGGCCGCCACGACCCCGTCCTGAAGTCCTCGTGGATCGACGTCGTTGGGGAGTACTTCAAGGACGTGGAGGCTGGCATCGCGGAGGATGCCGGCCACTTCGTTCACTATGAGCAGCCCGATCTCGCCGCACGAGAGATTGCGCAGTTCTTCGAGCGGATCGGCTACCGCGTGTAAGAAGCGAAGGTTCGTCCCAATGAAGGCCATACAGACGGCTGATCTCAGCTCCATCGACAACTATGCCCTGGTCGACCTGCCAGCGCCCCAGCCAGGCACGGGAGAGGTTCGTATCAAGGTCGCTGCTTGCGGAGTCGGGTTCGTGGACGCTCTGGTTGCGCTCGGCCGCTATCAGGTCAAGCCACTCTTGCCTCACGTGCCCGGTGCCGAGATCGGGGGCCTGGTCGATGCGCTGGGGCCAGGGGTCACGGGATACGCGATAGGAGAGCGTGTCCTGGCGCAGGTACGCGGCGGCTTTGCGGAGTACGCGATTGCCTCCGAACGGGCGGTAAGCCGCATACCGGACCGGATGAGGCTGAACCAGGCCGCCGGCTTTCGCGTCAACTACGGCACGGCCCTGCACGGCCTTCGCGACCGCGCTGCACTCAAAGCCGGAGAGACCCTGCTGGTGATCGGGGCCGCCGGTGGAGTCGGATTGGCTGCAGTCCAGGTCGGTCGGTTGCTTGGCGCGAATGTGATCGGAGTCGCCTCGACCGAGCAGAAGCGCGCCGTCGTTGCGGAGGCAGGCGCGGGGGTCACCCTCGACCGGGACGTCGACGGATGGCGCGACAGGCTGAAAGCGGTAGCCCCCAACGGCATCGACGTCGTCTTCGATCCGGTCAGCGGACCGCTGCTGCAGCCGGCATTCCGGTCGCTTGGATGGGGTGGTCGCTATCTCGTCGTAGGCTTTGCCGGCGGCGACATACCGGCCTTGCCGGTGAATTTGCCGCTCCTCAAAGGAGCAGCTCTCGTCGGCGTGGACTATCGCCAGTTCGGCGCGGTGTTCGAGACCGGAGCCGCCGCCCGCGAACTCGACGAACTGCTGTCCTGGGTCTCGAAGGGCGATCTCAACGTGCCGGTCGGAAGAACCTTCCCATTCGGCAAATACCGCGAAGCACTTGGGTATGCGCTGTCCGGTGATGGAGCAGGCAAGACCATTCTGGTGGTCGATCCGAGCCTCGCCTGAATCGGGCGTGAAGGCACCGGAGTTCCGCGGCATGCTCGCCGGGTAACGACGTGCCGGTGCGTGCTAACTCGCCTTCTCGTGCTTCTTGATCGCCGGCATCAGGCCGGTGGGATCGACCAGCTTGCCGTGCGCCAGCATGTTGTGTGCGTGAGCCAGGTGATGAAGCGCGAATGAGGTCTGCATGGCGCCGACCCGGCCCTGTGCGTCCTGGGCGGCGTTGATGGCCTGCTTCACGAGCTTCAGCGCGAACAGCGGCTTCTGGGCGATACGTTCGGCCATGGCGAGGCCGAAGGAGTCGAGTTCGGCGCGCGGCACGACGTGGTTCACCATGCCCAGGCGATGCGCCTCGGCCGCCTTGATCCAGTCGGCGGTGAACAGGAATTCCTTGGCCTTGCGGATGCCCATCTCCCAGGGATGGGCGAAGAACTCCGCTCCGCCCACGCCCATGGCCACCGAATGGTCGAGGAACTCGGCGTCCTCCGAACAGACGATCAGGTCGCAGGGCCACATCAGCATCAGCCCGCCGATCATCACCTTGCCGTGGACCAGCGCCAGCGTCGGCTTGGGGATGTTGCGCCAGCGCTCGCAGAAGCCGAGGTAGATCTCCTGCTCGCGCGCGTACTGGGCCTCGGCACCGGGCTTGCCGAAGCCGCCCCAGGTACCGACCGTCTCGTGCCTGGCCATGTTGCCGTGCCCGTCGACCTCGCGCAGGTCGTGGCCCGAGGAAAAGTGCGGCCCGTTGGCCGACAGCACGATCACCTTCACCGTGTCGTCGTGCGCGGCGCGGTCGAAGGCCTCGTTCAGCGCGTAGAGGAACGCCGTGTCCTGCGCATTGCGCGTGTCCGGCCGGTTGAGGACGATGCGGGCGATGCCGCTCGGCAGCGTCTCATAGAGAATTGGTGAAATCGTCATGGCGGGCTCCCGGAGATTTTCCGGGAGCCTACCGAATCGGAAGCGCCGAGTCGCTCAGCCGTGAGCCGGCTGGGTCGTGGGCCTGCCGGCGGCTTCCACCACCATGTTCTTCATGGCCTTCTGCAGCTTGTCGAAGGCGCGCACCTCGATCTGGCGCACGCGCTCGCGGCTGATGCCGTACTTGGACGACAGGTCCTCGAGCGTCTTCGGCTCGTCGACCAGTCGACGCTCCACGATGATGTGACGCTCGCGGTCGGTGAGCTGCTTCAGGGCCGCGGCCAGCATGCCCTTGCGCTGGCCCAGCTCCTGGCTCTCGCCGAGCCGGGCTTCCTGGTTGGGCGCATCGTCGACCAGCCAGTCCTGCCACTCCATGTCGCCCTCGGCCTTCACCGGGGCGTTGAGCGAGGAATCCGGCGCGGCGAGGCGGCGGTTCATGTTCACCACCTCCTCCTCGGGCACGCCGAGGCGGGTGGCGATCTTGGTCACCTGCTCGGGCGTAAGGTCGCCCTCCTCGATGGCCTGCATCTGGCCCTTGAGCTTGCGCAGGTTGAAGAAGAGCTTCTTCTGCGCCGCCGTGGTGCCCATCTTCACGAGCGACCAGCTGTGCAGGATGTATTCCTGGATCGAGGCGCGGATCCACCACATGGCATAGGTGGCGAGGCGGAAGCCGCGATCCGGATCGAACCGCTTCACCGCCTGCATCATGCCGACATTTCCCTCGGAAATGAGCTCCGCAACCGGCAGGCCGTAGCCGCGATAGCCCATGGCGATCTTGGCGACGAGGCGCAGATGGCTGGTGACGAGCCGGTGGGCGGCTTTCGAATCACCGTGCTCGCGCCAGCGCTTGGCCAGCATAAATTCTTCCTGCGGCTCCAGGAGAGGAAACTTCCGGATATCCGACAGGTAGCGGCTGAGATTGCCCTCGGGCGTCAGGGATGACGGCAGGGCGGGAAGGTTTGCGGTGGCTGTACTCATGGCTTCTCCCCCTTTCTACGCGGGAAAGCCGGTGAACGATCATTTAGCACTCTCGTCCCCCGACTGCTAAATCCGACTCTAGAAGTCGGGTAGCCCTTCGGTCAATATAAATCCGAGTAATCCCCTCGGGTATTGCGGGCTTTACTTAACGCC
Organism: Reyranella humidisoli; assembly: GCF_019039055.1. NCBI lineage: Bacteria > Pseudomonadati > Pseudomonadota > Alphaproteobacteria > Hyphomicrobiales > Reyranellaceae > Reyranella > Reyranella humidisoli. Next base: position 804,354 of record NZ_JAHOPB010000002.1, on the reverse strand, counting down.
GTTCAGCGTTCCCACCAACTTCAGGAAGTCCTGAGGCAATTCTGTGGCAAATCGCATGTCCTTCCCTGTCGTGGGGTGCCGGAAAGCGAGCACAGATGCGTGAAGTGCCTGCCTTGGGAAGTTCCTCAACGACTCGGGTGCACTGCCGTTGCGATTTTTCCGGCCATAGACCGGATCTCCGACCACGGGACAGCCGATATGGGCCATATGGACGCGGACCTGGTGGGTTCGGCCGGTTCCGAGCTTGGCGCCCACCAGACTGGCGATCGGCGCTATCGGCGGCCCGAAGCGCTTTTCCAGCCAGTACTCGGTGAACGCGGCCCGCCCGCCGCTCTTGCGGACCGCCATGCGCTTGCGGTCGACGGGATGCCGCCCCAACGCGGCCTCGACCGTTCCCCGCGAGGCCTTGGGCGCCCCCCAGACCAGCGCCTTGTAGATCCGCTCGAGGTCGTGGGCGGCAAACAGCTTGGACAGGGCGTGGTGGGTTACATCGTTCTTGGCCGCGACCATTACCCCCGACGTGTCCTTGTCGAGCCGGTGCACGATGCCCGGCCGCCTCACCCCGCCGATCCCCGAGAGGCTGTCGCCGCAATGGGCCAGCAGGGCATTGACCAGAGTCCTGTCCGGATTGCCGGGCGCCGGATGGACGACCATCCCGGCCGGCTTGTTCAGGACCAGCAGATCGGAATCCTCGAACAGGATTTCCAGGTCCATATCCTGTGCCTGCGGTGTCGCCGGTTCGGGCTCCGGAATATCGACGAAGAAGACATCGCCCGTTTTGACCTTGCGGGACGGCTCTTCTATCGTCTGACCTCCCGCCAGCGCTACGCAGCGGCCCTCGATCAGCGCCTTCACGCGGCTTCGCGTCAGGGCAGGCAAGGCAATAGCCAGCGCGCGGTCCAGCCGTTCGCCGGCGGCGCTCTCGTCGAAGGTCACGGTGTGGCGACCGGCGTCGCTCATGGAGTTTTCTTGGCGTCCCCTGCTCAGGCCTCTGCACCGCTCTGGCTGAAGGTGCTCGTGATTGGAATGGGCCTGCTGATCGTAGTGGGCTTCGTCGTGGCGGTTGCCGAAATCGCCCGGCGCATCTCTACGCCCAACGCCGCCTATTCGCCAGCATCGGGCGGCACCGGCGGCTTCGCCGAACGCATCGCCCTGCCCTCCGGCGCCCGCGTGGTGTCGATGAATGCCGTCGGCGACCGCCTGGTGGTCCATGTCGAGTCGCAGGGCGGCCCCTCCGCCGCCTATGTCGTCGACCCGCGCAGCGGCGCGCTGCTGGGCAAGATCGAGTTCCCGCCCGGAGCCAGCCGCTAAGGCGTCGTGCCCCGAGCGCCAATCCAGTTTCACAAGGACAAGGAATGAATTTCCGCAGCGACAACGAAGTCGGCGCACACCCTCGAATCCTCGAGGCGGTTACGAAGGCCTTCTCCGACGGCAGCACGGCGCCGTCCTATGGCGCGGACGACTGGACGCACCGGGTCGAGCGCCGCCTGCGCGACATTTTCGAGAAGCCCGACCTCGTGGCCTTTCCCGTGGCGACCGGCACGGCGGCCAACTCGCTGGCGCTGTCCTGCTGCACCCCGTCCTGGGGATCGATCTACTGCCATGCCGAGGCCCACATCGTCGTCGACGAGGCCAATGCGCCGGAGTTCTTCACCTCGGGCGCCAAGCTTTCCACAATTCCGGGACCGGCTGGCAAGATCGACCAGAAGAAACTGGCCGAGGCGCTGGCCCAGCCGGTGTATGGCGTCGTCCACCATCCGCAGCCGGCGGCCGTCAGCATCACGCAGGCCACCGAATGCGGCACCGTCTACGATCCCGACGAAGTGGCCTCGATCGCCACGACCGCCCATCGGCACGGCCTGAAGCTTCACATGGACGGTGCCCGCTTCGCCAACGCCCTCGCCTTCGTCGGGTGTTCGGCGGCCGAGCTTTGCTGGATGGCAGGCGTCGACGTGTTGAGCCTCGGCGCGACCAAGAACGGCGCCCTCGCGGCCGAGGTCGTCGTCTTCTTCGACCCCGACCTCGCGCGCGAGTTCGAGTTCCGTCGCAAGCGCGCCGGACATTTGTTTTCCAAGATGCGCTTCCTGTCGGCCCAGCTCGAAGCCTACCTGACCGACGGCCTTTGGCTCGCCAATGCCAATCACGCCAACGCGATGGCGCGCCGCCTCGTGGCGGGCCTGACAACTCTCAAGGGGACGCAGCTTCTCTACCCGGTCGATGCCAACGAGATTTTCGTCATCCTGCCGCCTCGCATGCATGATACGCTTCAGGCCGCGGGGGCGCAGTATCATCCTTGGCCGTCGGATCGGCCGGGCGAGCGGGCCTACCGCCTCGTCACCGCCTTCGACACCGAGCAGACGACCGTCGACCGCTTCCTGAGCATCGCCAAGAAAGCAGCGTGAGCGTTCCATGACCCATCAACGTACCCTGACCGCCGCCCACTGGGGCGTCTACGAAGTCGAATACGACGACAAGGGCCAGGCGACGAAGCTGCATCCCTTCTCCAAGGATCCCGATCCCTCGCCAATCGGACTCCACATGCTGTCCGACGAGGTCGCGCGGATGCGCGTGCGCCGGCCGGCCTTCCGCAAGAGCTGGCTCGAGCATGGACCCGGATCGAAAAGCGACAAGCGCGGACAGGAGCCCTTCGTCGAGGTGCCGTGGGACGAGGCACTCGACATGGTTTCCGCCGAGCTGAAGCGCGTGAAGGACGCGCACTCGAACCGCGCGATCTTCGGCGGCTCCTATGGCTGGTCGAGCGCCGGCCGCTTCCACCACGCGCAGAGCCAGGTCCATCGCTTCCTGAATGCGCTCGGTGGCTATGTCCGCCACCAGGACTCCTACAGTCTGGGCGCGGCGCGCGTGCTGATGCCGCACATCCTGGCCAGCATGGAAGACCTGATGGCCATGCACACCACGTGGGACGTGCTGGCCGATCACTGCAAGCTGTTCGTGACCTTCGGCGGCGCGCCGCACAAGAACGCGCAGATCAGCGCGGGCGGCGCGATGGTGCATCGTCTCAAGGACGGGCTCTACGGCATGCGCGCCAAGGGCGTGCGCTTCATCAACATCACACCGACCGCCGAGGATCTCGACACCGGCGGCGACATCGAATGGCTGGCGATCCGGCCCAACACCGACGCCGCGATGATCCTGGCGCTCTGCCACGTGCTCTACACGGAGAATCTCCACGACCGCGAGTTCCTCGACCGCTGCACCGTCGGCTTCGACAAGTTCGCGCCCTCGCTGGCCGACAAGACGCCGGAATGGGCCGAGAAGATCACCGGCGTCTCCGCCGTGCGCATCCGTGCGCTCGCGCGCGAGATGGCGGCGACGCGCACCACGGTGAACATCAACTGGTCGCTGCAGCGCTCGCATCATGGCGAGCAGCCCTTCTGGGCGCTGGTGACGCTCGCCTGCATGCTGGGCCAGATCGGCCTGCCGGGCGGCGGGCTCGGCGCGAGCTACGGTCCGACCAACGGCATGGGCAGCACCGCTCCGCTGCTCGCGGGCCCGACGCTGTCGCAGGGCACCAACCAGGTCCCCGACTTCATCCCGGTCGCGCGCTTCACCGACATGCTGCTCAATCCGGGCGGCATGGTTGATTACAACGGGAAGGAACTCACCTACCCCGACATCAAGTTGATCTATTGGGCGGGCGGCAATCCCTTCCACCACCATCAGGACCTGAACCGCCTGCGGGTCGCGTGGGCCAGGCCCGAGACGATCATCTTCAACGAGCAGTTCTGGACGCCGGCCGCGAAGATGGCCGACATCGTGCTGCCCGCGACGACGGGCCTCGAGCGCGACGATATCGGCTATTCGCGGCGCGAGCCCTTCCTGATCGCCATGAAGAAGGCGCGCGAGCCGATCGGCGAGGCGCGCGACGACTACTGGATCTTCTCGGAGATCACCCGCCGCCTCGGTGCCGATGACGTCTACACCGAAGGCAGGGACGCGATGCAGTGGCTCGCGCACATGCACGAAGAGGGCCGCCAGAAGTCCGCGAAGATGGGCGTGGAGTTGCCTTCGTTCGAGGATTTCTGGGAGGCCGGCATCGCCAGGGTCCCGGGCGAGAACACAGATCCGGTGATGCTGGCGAAGTTCCGCGCGGATCCGGCGGCGAATCCGCTCAAGACGCCTTCCGGCAAGATCGAGATCTTCTCCGAAAAGATCGCCTCATTCGGCTACGACGACTGCCCCGGCCATGCAGTCTGGATGGAGCCGATCGAATGGCTGGGCTCCAGGATAGCCGAGCGCTATCCGCTGCACATGCTGTCGGACCAGCCAGCCGACAAGCTGCACAGCCAGCTCGACCACAGTCCCCACGCCAAGGCGACCAAGGTGAAGGGCCGCCAGCCCGTCACGATGCATCCGGAAGACGCCGCCGCGCGCGGCATCGCCGACGGCGACCTTCTGCGCGTCTTCAACGACCGCGGCGCCTGCCTCGCCTCGGCCCGGCTGTCGGACCGCATCCGTCGCGGCGTGGTGCGGCTCTCGACGGGCGCGTGGTTCGACCCGCAGGACTCCGGCTCAAACACGCCGCTGGAGAAGCATGGCAACCCGAACGCGCTGACGCTCGACATCGGCTCCTCGAAGCTCAGCCAGGGCTGCATCGCCCAGACCTGCCTGGTCGAGATCGAGCGCTTCGATGGGCCGGCTCCCCTGGTAACGGCACACCAGCTCCCCGCCTTCTCGGGACGCTAACACCGCGCTGCGCCGCCTTCGCTTGGGCATTGACAAGACATGCACCTTGTTTGCAAATGCGAGTGACTTGCAATTAACCAAGCGAGGCGAAGATGGACCAGATGATGACGCTGCATTCCAACAGTGAGGCATCCCGCGCGAAGTCGGACCGTGATGTGTCGAGCATCGACAGCAATCAACTCATGGCCGGCCGTCGCGAACTCCTCATCCGCCACGGCGCCAGCACCTATCGGCTGCGCGTGACGGCCTCCGAGAAGCTGATCCTCACGAAGTAGGCCGACACCCCGCAATTCGTTCCGGGGAAATTCAAGAAGCTCCCGCGTGCCGGCTGGTAGTCCCCGGCACGCGTCTCGCGACGTGATTCATCCCACGCCTTTGCGAACATCCATACCTCCCAAAGAGATCGTTCGGCTGCGATAATGGCCGGCCCCGGCGACGGAGAACCCAGTCACGCCGGAACGGGTGGATGACGCCAGAAGCATGAATCTCAATACAATCACCGAAGTGAAACGACCGGTCTCGCTCGACGATGTCGGTCCCTGGCGGTCGAACTACGCCTGGCTGGCCGGCGGCACCTGGCTCTACTCCGAACCCCAGATCGCGACCGATACGCTGATCGACCTCGACGCGCTCGGCTGGGCGCCCCTCACGGCGACAGCCGAGGGACTGGAAATCGCCGCGACTTGCCGCGTGGCCGACCTTCATGCCTTCAAGGGACCGGCTGAATGGAAAGCGGTGCCCCTCTTCCGCGACTGCATCGATTCGTTCCTCATGTCCTTCAAGATCTGGAACGCCGCCACGATCGGCGGCAACATCGTGATGTCGCTGCCGGCCGGCGCCATGATCTCCCTGAGCGCCGCTCTCGAAGGCGTCTGCACGCTGTGGCCGCGCGATGGCGCGCCCCGCCAGGTCCCGGTCGTCGACTTCGTGACGGGCAACCACAATAACCTGCTGGGTCCCGGCGAACTGCTTCGCTCCGTCCGCCTCCCCGCGACCGCACTGACCAAGCGTTATGCCATGCGTCAGATGTCCCTGACGCGTCTCGGCCGATCGGCGGCCCTGATCGTCGCGACGGTAAACGACGACGGACGGGATTTCCTCCTGACGATCACCGCGGCGACACCCCGGCCGGTGCATCTGCGCTTCGACCGCACGCCGGCGGCCGGCGAGCTGCGCCAGGCGATCGACGAGCGGCTGTTGGCCGACGACTACTTCCAGGATGTCCACGGCTCGGCTGCCTACAAGCAGCACATCACCTATTACTTCGCCGAACAGATCCGAGCGGAGCTCGCATGAGCAGGTACGAAATCAACGGCGCTCTCTACGCGATCGATCCCAGCCCCGGACAGTGTCTGCGCACCTTCCTGCGCGACCTCGAAGTGTTCGGCGTGAAGAAGGGCTGCGATGCCGGCGATTGCGGCGCCTGCACCGTCTGGATCGACGGAAAGCCATTCCATTCCTGCCTGGTCCCGGCCTTCCGTGCCGAGGGCCGCAAGGTCACCACCATCGAGGGTCTCGCACCCGAAGGCGGGATGCATCCCGTCCAGAAGGCCTTCCACGACGCACAGGCCTTCCAGTGCGGCTTCTGCGCCGCCGGCATGATCATGACCACGGCCGGCATGAGCGAGGAGCAGAAAGCAGACCTGCCGCATGCGCTGAAGGGCAATCTCTGCCGCTGCACCGGTTATCGCTCGATAACCGACGCGCTGAACGGGAAGTGCAACATCGAGGCGGACGTGGCCGGCAAGGCGTGCGGCGCCAATCTGCCCAATCCATTCACCGACGACATTCTGACCGGCAAGGCGCGGTACACGATGGACGTGGCGATGGAGGGCATGTTGCACCTCAAGGTGCTGCGCTCGCCGCATGCTCATGCGCGCATCGCGGGGATCGACAAGACGGCGGCACTGGCGGTGCCCGGCGTCGTCGCGGTCTATGACTGGCAGGACGTGCCGCGGCGGCTCTACAGCACCGCACTGCACGAGGATCATCTCGTCGATCCCGACGACACCTACATGCTCGACAATGTCATGCGCTTCGCCGGACAGCGCGTCGCCGCGGTGGTTGCGGAAAGCGAAGGCGCGGCGGAAGCCGGATGTCTCGCGCTTGGGGTCGAGTATGAACTCCTCCCGGCCATCTTCGATCCGGTCCTTGCAATGGAACCCGGTGCCCCTCTTCTGCACGACAAGGACGTCGTCACCGACAGCGGCAATATCTACTGCGACCTGCATGGCGAGATCGGCGACATCGCCAAGGGCTTCGAGGAAGCCGACGCCATCCACGAGATGACCTATTCGACGTCGCGCGTGCAGCACGTCCATCTCGAGACGCACGGTTCGATCGCCTGGCAGGGCGAGGACCGGCGCTGGCACGTCCGCACCAGCTCCCAGGGACCGTTCGCCGCCCAGAAGAAGCTCTGCTACCTGATGGGCCTCAGGACCCGCGATCTCCACGTCTTCACCGAGCGCGTCGGCGGCGGCTTCGGCGGCAAGCAGGAGATGATCTCGGAAGACCTCGTCCTGTTCGCCTCGATGAAGATCGGTCGTCCCGTGAAGTGGGAATGGACGCGCGAGGACGAGTTCGTCGGCGCCACGACCCGGCATCAGATGACCACCCATGTCAGGATCGGCGCGCGCAAGGACGGCACGCTGACCGCGATGGACGTGCGCGTCGTGTCCAACACCGGCGCCTATGGCAATCACGGCAGCGAGACGCTGGCAGCCGCCATGGGCAGCCCCCTTGCCGCCTACCGCTGCGACAACAAGAAGGGCGCGGGTTACGCGGTTTACACCAACATGGTGCCGGGCGGCGGCTTCCGCGGCTATGGCGCCTCGCAGACGACCTTCGCCATCGAGTGCGCGATCGACGAGATGGCGCGTATTCTCGCGATCGATCCGATCGAAATGCGCCGCAAGAACGTCGTGCGGCCGGGCGACAACATCGAATCGATATGGCGCGAGCCAAGCGATGCGAGCTTCGGCAGCTACGGCATCACCGAGTGCCTCGACATCGTCGAGCGCGAGCTGGCCAGGGGCAACGGCGTCGCCAGCCTTCCCGGCGACGAGTGGGCCGAGGGCACGGGCGTGGCCATGGCGATGCTCGAATGCGGACCGCCGACCGAGCATCGCTCCGGCGCGGAGATGAAGCTGCTGGCCGACGGCACCTATCATCTGGCCTGCGGTTCGTCCGAGATGGGCAACGGCATCGTCACGGCGCACAAGCAGATCGCGGCCACCGTCATGGGCGTCAAGGCCGGCGACATCGACATCGTCGTCGCCGACACGGACCGCACGCCCTACGACACCGGCACCTTCGCCAGCACCGGCACGGTGGTCGCGGGCAAGGCCGTGCACCTCACGGCGGAGGCGATGCGCGAGGACATCATCGCCTTTGCCAGCCGCCACACCGGCGCCGATCCTGCGGCCTGCCGGCTCGACGGCGACGCGGTCGTCTGCGGCAACAGGCGCATCCCGCTGAGCGATCTGCACGCCGCCGGCGCGGCGATCGACCATCGCTTCACCGTCGCGCGCAAGGCCTACCTGTCGCCGCGCTCGATCGCCTTCAACGTGCAGGGTGTCCGCCTCGCCGTGCATCGCGTCACCGGCGAGATCCGCGTCCTGCACAGTGTGCACGCCGCCGACATCGGCAGGCCGATCAATCCCATGCAGTGCCGCGGCCAGCTCGATGGCGCGGTGGCCATGGGCTACGGCTGGGCCCTCACCGAAAACATGGTTCACGACGAAGGCCATATGGTGAACCCGCAGCTCCGCAACTATCGCATCCCGGCCTACGCCGACACGCCCCATACCGACATCTTCTTCGCCGACACGATCGATTCGATCGGTCCCCTCGGCGCGAAGTCCCAGGGCGAGTGCGGCATCAATCCGGTCGCACCCGCCGTGGCCAACGCGCTCGCCGACGCCACCGGCATCCGCTTCGCACATCTCCCGTTCACGCCGGACCGGATCTTCTCCAGGCTCGCGGACAAGCCGTGAGCGCGAGCAGGACGGACACTACCCACAGCGTCAGCATCGTGACGCAGACGTGCGTGCGGCCCGAGCGCGCCGACGACTTCGCGCGCTGGCAGGGCGAGACGAGCAGTCTCATCCAGCACTTCCCCGGCTTCATCGAGCAGCGGCTCCTGCCGCCGGCCCCGCCGCTCCAGGTCGACTGGGTCATCCTGCAGCGCTTCGCCAGCCTGGCCGACGCGAAGCGCTGGCTGGGGGCGCCCGAGCGGCAGAACCGTATCGCCGGGGCGGCGCCCATGCTGGTCGGCCGTGACGACGTGCACATCGTCGAGGACGAATCCAGCGGCATCAAGCCCGCGCCGGTGTCGGCCATCATTTCCACCCGGGTGAAGCCCGGCCGGGAAGCGGAGTATCGGGCCTGGGAGCAAAAGATCGCCGCCGCCCAGTCAAAGGCGCCCGGCCTCCAGGGCTACCGCTTCGAACCGCCCGTACCCGGCGTCCAGGAGGATTTCGTCGCCATCCTGCGGTTCGATACCGAAGCAAACCTCAAGGCATGGCTCGACTCGCCCGTTCGCAGGGCGCTGGTCGAGGAAGCCGCCCCGCTCACCGAGGAATTCCATTCCCGCATCGCAAGCTCCGGTTTCGAGCAATGGTTCAGGGACGGTGACGCCGCAGGCGCTCCGCTGTCGGCGTGGAAGATGAACATGCTCGTCCTGCTGATGCTCTACCCGATCGTCATGCTGTTCGGGTTCTTCGTCGGCACGCCCGTCTTCGACCGGATGTTCCACCTGCCCTTCGCGGTGTCACTCTTCCTCGGGAACGTGGTGAGCGTCGTGCTCACGGGCTTTCTGGTTCCCTGGATCGCCGGCCACTTCCGCTGGTGGCTGCAGCCCGCGCCGGGCCGGGAGTTGCGTGCTGGCCTGCAAGGCGCCGCGCTCATCGCGGCGCTCTACGTCGCCATGGTCCTGGCCTTCCTGCACTTTTTCTGAACCTGCCGCGGGTCGGCGAGCGCTCCCGCTCTGCGCTATGGTCGGGCAGCCAAGGAGGAAACGCAGAATGCCGGAAACCCAGCGCCTCGATACGACACGGCTGCAGAAGATCGCCCAGGCCTATTGGGAGAGCGCCGCCCTGATGGCCGCGGTCGAGCTCGAGATATTCACCGCGATCGCCCACGGCCACGACACCATTCCCGCCGTGGCGAAGGCCGCCGGGATCTCCGACCGCAACGCCGAACGGCTGCTGACCGTCCTGGCCGCCATGACGCTGCTGTCGCGCGACGGCGAGCGCTTCACCAACGCCGCCGACGTCCAGCGCTTCCTGGTGAAGGACGGCGAGCGTTACGCCGGACCGTGGATCCTGTTCACCAAGCCGCGCTGGACGGCCTTTGGCGAACTCTCGGAACGGCTGCGCGACCAGCAGGAAAACAAGCTCGGCGCTTACGTCGACTTCACGGTCGAGGACGCCCGGCGCTATCACGCCGCGACCTATTCGATCGGCATGGGCGCCGCCCGCCTGTTCAGCCGCAGCGTCGACCTCTCCGGCCGCAAGCAGATGCTCGATCTCGGTGGCGGCTCCGGCGCCTACAGCATCGTCGCCACCAGGACCTTCCCCGGTCTCCAGGCGGTCGTGCTCGACTTGCCGCCGGTCACGGTCGTGGCCGACGAGTACATTGCCGCCAACGGCGCCGCCGGGCGCGTCAGCACTCTGCCGGGCGACTTCACCGAAACGGCCTTCCCGCAAGGCGTCGACGTCGTCGTGATGGCGAGCAATCTGCCGCAGTACGAGCCCGCCCTCATCTGCCTCGTCGTCGCCAAGGCTTTCGAGGCCCTCGTGCCGGATGGCGAGATGCACCTGATCGGCGAGACGCTGCACGACGACAGGAACGGCCCGATCTCGGCCGCCCTCTGGGGACTGAACGAGGCGATCCAGAACAGCACGGGCCGCGCTCACACCGAGTCGGAGGTGAAGGGGTACCTGCAGGCAGCGGGTTTCGTCGACGTGACCGTCCATCCATTCGTTCCAGGCGTTCTTTCACGCATCACGGGGCGAAAGCCTGCCTGAGACGGGCGCCGTCTTGCGCCTGTTCCAAACGGCCGCCACAGTCGGCGTTCCCAGCAGGACGGAGGTCCAATGACCAGGCGTCTCACGACCGACGAGATCGCACGCTATCGCAACGATGGTTTCCACTTCCCCGTTCGCGTGATGTCCTCCGAGGACGCCGGAGTGTATCGCCACCGGCTCGAAGACCATGAACGGGCCACGGGCGCGCCGATCGCCGGCAACATGCGGCACAAGGTGCATCTTCTGTTCACCTGGGCGAACGATCTGGCCCGTCATCCCGCCATCCTCGATGCGGTGGAGGACCTCATCGGTCCCGACATCCTCTGCTGGAGCAGCACCTTCTTCATCAAGGAGGCGCGCTCGCCGTCCTTCGTGTCGTGGCACCAGGACGCTACCTACTGGGGCCTCAGCACCGACGAGGTCGTCACCGCCTGGGTCGCCTTTGCCGATGCCCCGGTCGAAAGCGGCGCCATGAGGTTCTGGCCCGGCAGCCATCTCAGAAAGCAGATCGAGCACCGCGACACGTTCGACGAGAACAATCTGCTCAGTCGCGGCCAGGAGATCGCCGTCGACGTGCCGGAGGGCGCCGGCGTCGACGTGCCGTTGAAGGCCGGCGAAATGTCCCTGCATCATGTCCTGCTGGCCCATGCCTCGGGACCGAACACCACCGGGGACAGGCGCATCGGCTTCGCCCTGCGTTACATCCCGCCCCACGTCCGCCAGCTCAAGGTGCGTGACTCGGCAACCCTCGTCCGTGGGCGGGATCCCTTCGGAAACTTCGATCCCGAACCGGCACCGAAGGCCGACCTCGATGCGGCCGCTGTCGCCACTCATCGCGAAGCCGTCGAGCGGTCGGCCAAGGCCCTCTACTCCGGAACCGACCGCACGACCTTCCGCGCGTAGAAGGACAGGAGCGTATCTTGCGTTTCGAACGACTGGGCCGCCGCCTGCTGATGGCCGCCGCGGCTGCCGCGACTTTGGGCGGCCGTCATGCCATTGCGCAGGCCGTAACGGCGCAGGCGTTCGTGGAGAACATCTACAGGCCCTATCTGAACAAGGCCTTCCAAGGACAGCCCTATGAACAGACGGGCCGCTTCTTCGCGCCCGCTCTGGCTCAGGCCATCGACCGCGACTACCGCGAGGCCAAGCGCCGGAACGAGCCACCGACCCTAAACGGCGATCCATTCGTCGACGCGCAGGATTGGGAGATCACGAGGCTGGCGATCGACGCCACGACGAACGGCGACACCGCCCTGGCGCGGGTGTCGTTTCAGAACTTCGGAGAGGCCAGGCGGGTCGTCCTGGAACTCGTGCGAACGCCGGCAGGCTGGCGTATCGCCGAGATCAAATCTCCCAGCGGCTCGCTCAAGGCACTCTATAAACTCAAGTAGAGGTCAGTGGCGCCAGCTGGAATCGACCTTGTCGAGCTTGCGCACCAGGGCGGCGAATTCGAGATCGCCGATTCCGACGGCGGATTCCATCTCGGAGAAACGATCCATGTCGGCGCCCGACTTGGCGGCCAGATTGTCGCCCATCACGTTAAGCGTTCCCGCGGCGGCGGCGTCGAGTTGGATCTGGCAGGCACGCTCCAGCCGGTAGAGGCGCAGGAAGGCTTCCGGCACCGACCGGCCGGTCGTCAGCAGGCCGTGGTTGCGCAGCATCATCGCCTGGTTGTCGCCGAGGTTCTTCAGCAGCCGCTCGCGCTCGTCGAGATCGAGGCTGGGGCCCTCATAGTCGTGATACGCGAGCTTGCCGTGGAAGGCCGTCGACACCATCGACACCGGCAGCAGCCCGTCCTTCAGCGCGCAGACCGCCATGCCGGCCCGCGTGTGGGTGTGCATGACAACCTTGTGGCGGTCGGCATGGGCCATGTGTACCGCCGAATGGATGACGAAGCCGGCATAGTTCACCGGATGCGGGCTCGGCTCGACGATCTTGCCGTCGAGGTCGATCTTCACCAGGTTCGAGGCGGTCACCTCGTCGTAGTTGAGCCCGTAGGGATTGATCAGGAAGTGCGGCGCCTCGCCCGGCACTCGTGCGGTGAGATGGCCGTAGATCAGCTCGGTCCAGCCGAAATGATCGACCAGCCGGTAGGCGGCAGCCAGCTGCCGACGCAGCACCCATTCGCCGTCGGCCGGCGGCAGCGCGTTCACGTCGATGCCGGTGAGCGGAAGTTCAGAAGCGATCGGCATATCCATGGCGTTGTCCTCCAGCGGGATTTTGGCCCAGCCTACCGGGCGTATTCCTCGGCGGCGATGGCGAAATTGATGTTCTGGGCGTCGCGGATCATGAAGGTTGTGATGCCGATCAGGTTGCCCTGCGCATCGAACAGGCCGCCGCCCGACGATCCCCGCGAGATCGGCGCCGACGTCTGGAGCAGACGCTCCCCCTCCTTCACGCGCTTGGAGGAGATGATGCCTTCGGCGAGGGTCAGTTCGAGCCCGCGCGGCGTGCCGATCGTGAACACGCGCTCGCCCACCTTGACGTCGGCATAGGGGCGCACGCGCACCCACTTCGGCAGCGGCGGCGCGGTGGCGCCGATCCTCAGCACGCACCGGTCGGCGTTCGCATTGGCCGATACGACCGTCGCCGGGAAGCGCACGCCCTCCCGCTCCAGCGTCACCGTCGAAGCGCTCTCGACGACGTGGCAGTTGGTGAGCAGATCGCGCTCGCCGACGGCAATCGCGGACCCAAGAGATTTCTCGGCCTTCACGATGTAGACCGCGCCGCTCGCCTTCTCGAACACCTCCTGCGGCTTCGACTCGGTTCCGTCGCCAAGGATCAGCCGGATCATGTTGGTCTTGCCCGACCGGTCGGCGACGTTGGGCGCGCTCGTCGGCCGTGCCTGCGGCGGCGGCGGCGGGGCCGATGCCGAGGGCTGCGGCGGCATGAGCGGCGGGGCGGGCGCGGGCGGCGCCGGCGGTGAGGTTGCGGCCGAAGCCGACGTGCCGGGGGGCGTTCCGGAGCCGCCGCCGTAGCGCGCGGTGCAGTTCAGGACTTCGGTGAGGGCGGCGTAGGTGCCGTCCAGGTTGAAGGCATAGGTATTGCCCATGGCACGCACGGTCATCCGGGTGCCCTTGCGCATCACGTCGAACAGTTCTTCCTTCGCCGGCAGCTCGGCAAGCGCCAGATTCTCGGTCGCCGCGACGGCCTTCAGGGGGAACGGCCCCGCATTGTCGACGAGAAGGGTGAGATCGACGCTCTGCCCCTTCGTGAATCGCCACGATTCGTGGGTCCAGCCCACGCGCCAGCTCTGGTTGCCGGAGACCGAGAAGAGCATCCGGATTCCGCTCTTGTAGGGCGCGGAGATCGCGCAGTGGGAAAACTTGCCGCCGGCCCGGTCGTGGGCGCTCAGCGACCATCCACCGACCGTGGTGCGCGACCCCGGAATCAGATCGGCCCTCGCGGGATTCTGCCAGAGGCAGACGGCGACCAGGGCGATGGCTAGGGCGCGCTTCATACGCAATTCCATTTGCATGACGACTGACGGGAGCCTCTCAAAGTCTGCCACAGATACCGGAAGAGTCGAGCCGCATGAGCCCGGCCGGCAACGGCGGCGCTCCCTGCATTCTGGCGTGGATTGCGGCCGAAATCAGCGGGGTTGCGCTGGAGCGGGCATTCGACTATCAACCCGGCTTCCGGCCTCCGCTCCCTTCGTCTAGAGGCCTAGGACGTGGCCCTCTCAAGGCTAAAACACGGGTTCGAATCCCGTAGGGAGCGCCAGCCGGAAAGCCCAGGAAACAGGGGCTTTTCGGCCCGTTCCTCCCCTTCTCCGCATCGTGCGCAAATGGTCCGGACTGGACCATTTTGGACAGGAATGTCGGGGCAAATCCGGGAAAGATTTCTCCAGCAATCACGCCGCCGCCGCCACGCTTGCCGCGCCGACGACAACACGCCCGATCAACTATGGAAATAGTGCCCCGCCCATCGATGGGCCTGGCGCATGAGAGGCGCCAGCAATCGACGCCACAGTCGCGGGCGCACGGATATCGAGAGCATCGGCGGAGGCTCGGAAGGAAGGCCGCCCAGTTCCTTCCGAATGTCGCCGAGTAGACCAATGTATGGTTCGTAGAGATCGCTACGCACGATGGATGAAAACGGTCCAAGGTACGAAGGCAGGCTGCCAAGCCAGACGCCCGGCCTGACCTCCTTCAATCCGGAGAAGTGGACGAAAATCAGCGCGTAATTGTCGCCGACGATGATCGAGCCGTCTGCGGCTCGACGAATGCTTTCACGACAAATGTTCCAAGGACCTACGTTGGCGCCGGGATGGGTGATCTCGACGACGTTGGGGAACCTGGCAAAAATATGATCGAGGTACTTCTGGTCCGCAAAGAGATCGCCGTCGACGCAGCCGTAACACCACTCGATGCAACGGTCCCGCCACCATCGAGCCGCCTCCGTACCAACGGCGTCGGCGCGAAAGCTCACCCACCCGACATTGAAGCGCCCGTATTTCAGAAGTCGCCTGGTCCACCAGTGCCAGCGATGGCCGATCACGCCTACCGAAGCGCCCATCATTGCCTCATGGATGGGAGCTGGGTCCGAGTAGAACATCAAGTCGGCATCGAGATAGGTAACCACGTCGTCCGGCTGCGCTTCTCGCAGAAGGGAATATACGAGGCTGCCCGTCAGGGTGAAATAATAGTCGCGAAGACACCTCGTTTCCTTGGCGGCGAGCAGGTCTGGATTCTCGCGCTCGAACTCCTCCAGCGGAATCAGAGTGACGCCGGGTTCGCCGAGGCCAGAGAGCACGCGGTGAACCGCCGGGGTAAGGCAGAGCACCGAAATCGATCCCTCAGGATCGACCCGGCGCAAAGACCGGATCATCGCCAAACCGCGATCGAGGTAGACATGATCGAAGTAGGTGCAATAGCGCCGCTTCATTTCTGAGACTGACAGTTGACCTCAGCCGGAATAGCGGTAATCGCTTCTTCCTTGTCATGGACTTGTTCGGCGCATACCCGGCAGCCAGGCGCCAGAGACCGCTTGAGATCGTATCCGTCAATCATCTCGTCTTCCATATCACTTTCGACCTCGTCGACGAGATCGCCTGCGGCGCTGGAGGCATCTTCGGTGCGGTCACTCCCTACCGACACTCGGAGGCCTCCGCCGGCCACCGCCTCTTCTCGACCTGCCCGGAGCATGTCATTTCTCCCCGCATGACGAGCCCAGTCGACCGGATGCCTTCCCCCACTCGCCCCCGAGGGCGAGTGGCCGATCTCGCTTTGCTCGTGATCGGCGGCAGCGCCATCCTGATCGCCATCATCCTGTGGTTCGACAATGCGCAGGGTGGGCTGACGGGCAACGGCGTCTTCAAGAGCCTCGAACTGAAGCCGTGGGTCGTCGATCCGGCGAACGCGCCGCTCTACGCCTCGAACTATCTCTTCTATCCGGTCTATGGCGCGCTCTGCCGCCTGCTCGACCTGCTGGGCATCTTTGCCGGCGATCCGCGCCGGCAGCTCACAATCCTGAATGCACTGAGCGCCAGCCTGTCGGTGGGCGTCGCCTATCTGCTGGCCCGCGCCATCACCGGCAACCGCTCCATCGCCCTGCTGACCGGCGCATTTCACCTTGCGACCAGCCACGTGATGTTCCTCGCGATCGTCAACGAGGACATCATGCCGAGCTATACGGTGATGTTCGCGGCGATGGCGCTGGGCGCCGTGTGGCTGGCGCGGCCGACGGCAGCGCGCGTGATTGCCGTTTCGGTCCTCTTTTCCATCGGCTGGCTGTTCGAATGGCGGCTGATGTTTCCCACCCTCCCCGCGATGCTGGCCGCGCTCTGGCTGTGCGAGCAGCGCCGGACGCTGCGCTTCGCCTGGATCGCGCTCTTCCTCGCCACCATGGTCGCGGTCGCCACGCTCGTCTCGCTGGCCTGGCGCGGGCACGAGGGCGCCGTCGGCCCGTTCGATCTCATCTGGACCGGCAAGGCGGTGCGTTCCGTCTGGGCGGGCTTCACCTGGCCCAAGGTCGGCTATCTGTGGGACGGCATCGTGGCCTACCTCCTGGGCACCGGTATCACGACGTTCGACGGCCTCCCCGGCTGGGACATCTGGCGCTTCGCCTCGACGTTCTGGCTGATCGGCATGGGCTGCGTCTCCGGCTCGATCCTGTGGCGCGCCCGCAACGACGGACGGGCACGCGCGCTCGTCGCGGTGTTCGGCGTCACCTTCCTCGCGGGCGAAGTGTTCAACCTCTATTCCCAGCCGCAGGATCCGCAGATGCAGATCAACGTCATGGCCTGGGTCACACCCGCCTGGGCGCTGACCCTGGTGGCGATCGGGCGGCGCTGGCCGGCGCGGGGTCTCCCCGCGATGGCCGCCGTGACCGTGGCCCTGTTTGCCTACAATGTCTGGAGCATCGCGCCGCTGCGCGGGCTCGACAGCAAGTGGCGGCAGGCCATCGAGCGGCTGGAACAGCAGGGCGAGCCGGCCCGCACCGTGTTCCTGCTCCACGATTTCGACTGGACGATGGTCTATGCCTCGCTGCACTGGGGCACGGCCGAGCCCGGCGTTTCCGAGCTGGGGCCGGCGCCCCAGGCACGGCCGAAGTTCAAGTGGATCGGCTTCACCGGCAACGTGCTGCGCCATCCCGACTGGAGCACGGAACGGCATGTCGAGGCGCTGCGGCGCGAGATCGACCGGGCGCTGGAGCTTGGCTACGAGGTGATGGTGGTGCGCCTGTGGGACATTCCCGAGGCTCAATTGCGGACCGAAACCGGCATGGTCGCCGACGCCGCCCGCCTCGGTGCGCTGCAACGCATGCTGCGCACCGACTATGTCGCGACGCCGGTCGCTGTCGATCCGGTCGCCGGGTCCGTGAACCGGCTGCGACGCGCCGCCGGCCGCTGACGCCCTACATCGTGGCCTGCTGGATGCGCCGCTCGTCGATCCCGACCGAGCGCGCGGTCTCCACGATGGCGGCCCAGGTATCGTCCGGCAGCGGCACGCCTTCGGCGAGACGCTGGGCGCGGGTGCGCGATTCCTGCTCGCCCGGCACCAGGATCTCTACTCCCGGCGTCGCGGGCTTCGAGCCCTTCACGAACGAGACGTACTTGGCGATATCACCAGGGAAGAAGCCCTCGGCGTCGAACACCTTGGGATCGACGTAGAAGGACAGCATGCCGTTGGCGAAGCGCCCGCGCTTCGGGTCCGTCGCGCCCGTGCCCGACAGCGAGCCGCCCAGGATCTCGCACATGAAGGCGAGGCCCGAGCCCTTGTGGTCGCCGAAGGCGCGGATGGCGCCGGTTCCCTTGCTGTGGTCGCGCGGGCCCGTGGGCGTGTAGTCGCCGTAGAGCAGGTGCGGATCGGCGCTGGGCTTGCCGTCCGGACCGATCAACGCTCCCTCCGGCAGCTTCTTGCCGCCCTGGCTCGTCACCAGGACCTTGCCCTCGGCCACGATCGAGGTGGCGAAGTCGAGGACCAGCGGGTCCTCGCCGGGCCGCGGGACGCCGACGCAATAGGGCGCGGTGGAAAAGCGACGCTCGACGCCGCCATAGGGTGCCACGAGGACGCTGCCCGAAGCGTTGACGAAATGGACCGACACGAGGCCCGCTTCAGCCGCCATCTCCGCCCAGTCACCGACGCGGCCGACATGGCCGGCATTGCGCAGCGTCACCGCCGAAAGACCGTTCTTGAGGCACTTGTCGATGCCGATCTGCACCGCCTGCGGAGTCACGGTCTGGCCGAAGCCGTACTTGCCGTCGACCACGGCGATCACCGGCGTATCGACCAGCACGTCGACCTTCACGTCGGCAACGACGGTGCCGGTCTTCTTCTGCGAGGCATAGCGCGGCACGCGGACCACGCCGTGACTGTCGTGGCCCGACAGGTTGGCACTGACGAGGTAGCGACCGATGCGGCCACCCTCCTCTTTCGAGCATCCCGCTGTGGCAAAGATGTCCGCGACGAAGGATTCGAGTTCCTTCGCCTTGATCGTCACGTAGCCCATGTCAGGACTTGCCGCGTTGCAGGCTGGCGACGTAGCCGCGGTTCCAGGTCGGGTTGATCATCACCTCGTTGATGACGATGTGCGGCGGCAGGCAGGCGATGTAGCGGATCAGGTCGCCCACGTCCTCGGACTGCGCCATGCGCTTGCGCTCGGCCGGGGTGATCGGAATCGGCCGCTTGTCGAGGATCGGCGTCGCCACCTCGCCCGGGCAGACCACGCAGGAGCGGATGCCGTTGACGCACTCTTCCATGTTGATCGTGTGGCTCATCGCCACCACGCCGTGCTTGGCCGCCGAATAGGCCGGCCCCGACAGCAGGCTCGGCACCTTGCCGGCGACCGACGACGTATGGATCAGCACGCCGCCCTTGTTCTTGCGCATCAGCGGCAGCACCGCCGAGGTGCAGTAGAACGCGCTCGACAGGTTGCCGTGCACGACCTCGTCGACACCCTTGGGCGTCAGCTGCTTCCAGCTGCGCTTCTGGATGTTGAGGCCGGCGTTGTTGACCAGGATGTCGAGCCGGCGATGCTTCTTGGCGATCGCCGCGACGGTCTTCTCGACCGACGAGGCCTTCATGAGGTCCGCCGGCTTCACCTCGGTCTTGCCGCCGGCCCTGGCGATCATCGCGGCCGTTTCCTCGAGGGGAGCCCGGCGGCGGCCGGTGAGAACGACAGTCGCCCCATCCTTCGCCAGCGCCACCGCAGCCGCCTGACCGATACCCGAGCCAGCACCGGTCACCCAGGCGACCTTGCCCGTCAACGAACCCATGACATTCTCCTCAACGCCGAAAAACGGCGATTAAAGCACCTTGCCGGTGCTGTCGTCGATCAGGTGCATGTTGCTGAGATCGGCCCTCAGCTTCATGGAACGCGCTGCCTCGGCCCCCGCGTTGGGATTGACGCGGCCGCAGATCTCCCGGCCGTTCACCGTGAAGTAGACCAGAGTCTCCATGCCCATCGGCTCGACGACGTCGATGACCATGTCGAAGTCGTGCTGGTTGGGCTCGACGTGCGGCCGGGTCTCCGCGATGTGCTCGGGCCGCAGGCCCAGCATCAGGTTGGCCTTGCCCACATGGGCATTGTAGCGGGCGGTGCGTTCGGCCGGGACGGGAAACGACAGCGTATCGTTCAGGCGGACGCGCAGCGCGCCGGCCGCCTGCTCGAGCTGGCAGGCGATGAAGTTCATCGCCGGCGAGCCGATGAAGCCCGCGACGAACTTGGTCGCCGGCGAATGGTAGAGATCGTTCGGTGAGCCGACCTGCTCGATCAGGCCGCCGTTCATGACCACCACGCGATCGGCGAGCGTCATCGCCTCGACCTGGTCGTGAGTCACATAGACCGTGGTGGTGCGAACCTTCTGGTGCACCTTCTTGATCTCGGTGCGCATCTGCACGCGCAGCTTCGCATCGAGATTGGACAAGGGTTCGTCGAACAGGAACACCTTGGGGTCGCGCACGATGGCGCGGCCCATGGCGACGCGCTGGCGCTGGCCGCCGGAGAGCTGCTTGGGCTTGCGGTCGAGCAGCTCGGTGATGTCGAGGATCTGCGCCGCCTGCTTGACCCTCTGGTCGATCACGTCCTTCGGCGTTTTCTTCAGCTTCAGGCCGAACGACATGTTCTCGTAGACGTTCATGTGCGGATAGAGCGCGTAGTTCTGGAACACCATGGCGATGTCCCGGTCCTTGGGCGGCACGTCGTTGACGACATGGCCGCCGATCGCGATGTCGCCGCCGCTGATCTCTTCCAGTCCCGCGATCATGCGGAGCGTCGTGCTCTTGCCGCAGCCCGACGGACCGACCAGGACGATGAACTCCTTGTCGCTGATGTCGAGGTCGATGCCGCGCACAGCGAGGACTTCGTCGTACTTCTTGACGACCTTACGCAACGTTACCTGAGCCATGTGTCGACTATCCCTTTGTCGCGCCCGCGGTCAGACCCGCAATGTAGTAATCCATGAGGAAGGCATAGATGATGAGCGGCGGGGCCGCGCCGAGCAGCGCGCCGGTCATGATCTGTCCCCAGTTGAAAACGTCGCCCTTGATCAGCGTCGTGATGATGCCCACAGGCAGCACCAGTTCGCTGGTCGAGGTCGTGAAGGCCAGCGGGTAGAGGAACTGCGCCCAGGCCACGGTGAAGGTGAAGATCGTCGCCGCGATGATCCCGGGCAGCGCCACCGGGATGAAGATCTTGGTCAGCGTCTGCATCCAGGTGGCGCCGTCGATCAGTGCCGCCTCGTCCAGTTCCTTCGGGATCGACGCGAAGTAGCCGATCATGATCCAGGTGGCGAACGGCACCGTCAGCGTCGGGTAGAGGATGATCATCGTCCACCAGTGATTCATCAGCTGCACGCCGAACACTTCGTTCACCCAGGCGAACATCTTGAACAGCGGGATGAACAGCAGCGTTTCCGGGATCAGGTAGGTGAGGAACACACCGGTCGCCAACGTTGCCGATCCCCAGAACTTCATGCGGGCCAGCGCGAAGGCAGCGATCACGCTGATCAGCATGGTCAGGATGACCACGCAGATCGACACGATCGCCGAGTTCCGGAAGAACACCAGGAACTGATTCTGCGAGAGCAGATCTATGTAGTTCTGCAGGGTCGGATTGCCGATGAACCACGGGTTCTTCGCGGCCGAAATCTCCGCGCTGGTCTTCAGCGAGGTGATCAGCATGTAGATCGGCGGCATCAGGAAGAAGATGGCGAACAGCACGAGAAAGAAATAGGACCAGCGCAACGCCCAGGTCCGATCGCGGCTCATGCTGCCGTAGTTGGGCCGGGTCGACGCTCCGGCCGCGACTGCAGTGTTGGCCATCAGACTTCACTCCCACGCTTGGTGATGTCGCGCAGGATGAAGGTCGCGGCGACGGCCAGGATCGGCACCATGAACAGCGACACGGCGGCGCCGAGCGGGATGTCTCCGCCCTCGATGCCGACGCGGAACGCCCAGGTCCCGAAGATGTGGGTGCTGTTGAGCGGACCACCCGCCGTCAGCACGCGCACGATGTCGAAGTTCGCGAAGGTCACGATCAGCGAGAACAGCGCGGTGATCGCGATGATGTTGCGCATCATCGGCAGGGTCACGTACCAGATTCTCTGCCACCAGGTAGCGCCGTCGATCGAGGCCGCCTCGTAGAGCTGCTCGGGTACCGACTTCAGTGCCGCGAGGTACATGATCATGAAGAACGGAGAACCGATCCACACATTGACCAGAATGACCGAGAAGCGCGCCCAGCCGGCCTCGCCAGTCCAGGGAATGCCCTCGATGCCTACTCCCTCGAGGAGCCAGTTGAGGGCGCTGTAGGACGGATCGAACAGCCACAGCCAGGCGAGCGTGCTCATGGCCGGCGGAATGACCCACGGCACCAGCAGCATGCCGCGCCACTTGCGCTGGCCCTTCGCGGGAATGTTGTGGACGAAGTGGGCGACCACGAAGCCGATGATCGCCTTGAAGATCACTGCCGTGATGGCGAACAGGCAGGACTGGTAGACGACCAGCCAGAACGTGTCGCGGCCGAACAGGAACTCGAAGTTCCCGAAGCCGACGAAGCGGGTCATGCCCTTGTTGAGCGTCGCGAGGTAGACCGCGTAGCCCGCCGGATAGGCGACCAGGATCGTGATCAGGAGGATCAGCGGCAACGCCATCAGGAAGGCGATGGTCGACTTGCGCTGCATGAGCTTGTGCAGGCTGCTGCGCTGCTGTGACGGATGCCCGGCCGGATTTCGGGCGGCGATGTCTGCCATCGGGTACTCCAGGCCCTGTCGGGCCATGCGGGAACGCCAGGTTGAACAGGCTACGAGAACAGTCTGGACCGTACCGCCGCGACGGAAGCGGCGAGCTGTCCCGCCCAGGGCAGGACCGCCCGCACACCCGTCCCGAACCGGTCCTGCAGACCGATTCCGAGGCCGATCCCGGAGCCGCCCACCGATCCCCTGTTGAGGACCGGCGGGCAGCTTCGCATCAGTTGCGGCTGAAGCCCTCGAGCTCCTTGGCCGCCCAGTCGAGCGTCTTGTCCATGGCCTCGCCCTTGGCGTAGCGCACGACCATCTGGGTCATGATGGCCTGGGTGTAGATCTGCTCGGCGATCTTGTGCGGCGCGGGCGCCGCGGCGATCGAGAGGGTCTGGTGGTTGTGCGGATTCGGGTAGTGGTAGAGCGTGCCCTTGGGCGGCGACTCTTCCGCCCACACCTTGAAGGTGGTGAGCTTCTCGAACGCCGGCAGATCGTAGCCCTGCGACGCGTTGGTCATCTTCTCGGCGGAACTGGCCTGCGAGAGATGGGTGATCAGGCTCTTGGCCGCTGACTGGTTCTTGCTGAAATTCCAGACGCCCCAGAAAAATGGCAGGAACGGCGCGTAGCGGCCCTTCGGCCCGACCGGGAAGCCGTGCGTCCAGAGCTGCTCGGCAACCTGCGGCGCATCGCGCTTTGCGACAGCCCAGGCGCTGGGCGGGTTCATGATCAGCGAGCCCTGGCCCGACACCAGGAACTTGTTGTTCGAGGCGTCGTCCCACGACGGCACGTCCGCCGGCAGGAACTGCATCAGCTTCTTGTAGTAATCGAGCACCTGGCGGACCTGGTCGTTCTTCACGACGATGTCGCCCTTGGCGTTCACGAGCTGGGCGCCAAAGGCATGGAACAGGGCGCCGGCGCTGTCGACACTGTCCGAAGTGGTGCCAAGCCCGATGCCGAACGGGTTACCGCCCTTCTGGCAGGCCTCTGCCGCCTTTACGAAGTTGTCGAGATTCCAAGCGTCCGCCTTGGGCGCCTGTCCGACCGGGTACATCGCCTGGATGTCTATGCCGGCATGCTTCTTCAGGAGATCGATTCGTGAGCACGGGCCCTTGATCTGGCTGCCGACCGTGGCCGGCACGGCGAGCCATTTGCCGTTCAGCTTGCCGAGGTATTCAACGGTATCATTGACCTTGCCGTTCTCCTTGATGAGCGGCTCCATGACGTCGTTCATCGGGACGAGCTGGTCGGCATAGCGCGCCGGCAGCCAGGTCGAGAAGGCGAGAACGTCGTGGCCCGACTTGGCCTGCGATTCCGCGGCCGTGGTGAGGAGCAACTTGTTGCCCTGCGACGTGATGAAGTCCATCGAGACTTCAACCTTGTTCTTCTCGGCCCATTCCTTCACGAGAGCCTCGGTCGCCTTGTTGGCGCCCGGCACCCAGTGATCCCAGAAGCCTACGGAGAGCTTGCCGGCGGCATTCGCGCTCCGCACGAACGGCGCCGCCACGAGAGCCGCGGACGCCGCAGCGGTGCCGGCGACGAATCGACGACGATTGACCTTCATCGAGACCATGTTTCCTCCTCAGAGCCGATTTCGACCGGCAGATTGATCCCAGCCCGCGCTGACGCTTGGGGCACTGGCTCTCAAACGGAGCCTTGCGGCGATGCTATGCACAAGACACCGGGCAAGCAATGCATTTTGACATGGGATTCGGCTTCGAACGCAATTTGACAGGTTGCAGAGAGACTTGGATGCTCCGCCACACTTCGCCAGAGCGGCCTCGAGGCTCTTGCGAAATTAGACTGTGAAATTCGTTCGTCAGCCTTCCGAAAAGAGTCGTACGCCTGCTCATGAATACCGCTCCGATCGTCAATCCGTGGCTCGCTGCCGTCGCTCCCTCCCCCATCGGCGAAACCAAGCGCTGGGTGCTGGGACGCACCTTCCCGCCCGAGCGGCCGCTGATCGACCTCAGCCAAGCGGTGCCGGGATACCCGCCGGCCCTCGAACTGCGCCGGCATCTCGGCGAACTGCTGCTGGATCCGACCATGCATGGCTACACGCCGATCCTCGGCACGCCGGTGCTGCGCGAGACCTACGCGAACCATCTCACGGACTTCTACGGCGCGCCGATCACGCCCGCCGAGGTGGGCATCACGTCGGGGTGCAACCAGGCCTTCTGCCTGGCCCTGATGAGCATCGCCAAGGCGGGCGATCAGGTGATCCTGCCAAGGCCCCACTACTTCAATCACGACATGTGGATGCGGATGCAGGGTGTCGAGCCGGTCTCGCTCGACTTCCGGCCGGGTTCCGGCGCGGTGCCGAACGCGGAAGACGCCGAAAAACTGATCGGGCCGCGGACCCGAGCGATCATCCTGATCTCGCCCAACAATCCGACCGGCGCGGTCTATCCACCGGAGACGATCCACGCCTTCTACGAACTCGCGAAGAAGCACGGCATCGCCCTGCTGCTCGACGAGACCTACAAGGATTTCCTGCCCGAGGGCACGCGGCCGCACGATCTTTTCAGCCGGTCCGACTGGCGCGACACGCTCGTGCACCTCTACAGCTTCTCGAAGGTCTTTGCGCTGACGGGCTATCGCGTCGGCGCCGTCACTGCGGGAACCGGACTGATGGCCGAGATCGAGAAGGCCATGGACTGCGTCTCGATCTGTCCCCCGCGCCTCGCACAGGAAGGCGCGCTCTACGGACTGCGTCACCTCCTGCCGTGGGCCCGGAACAACACGGCGGGCCTCAAGGCGCGCGCCGACATGCTGGGCCAGGGCCTCGAGCGCTCCAATCGCTGGCGCCTCGTCAGCATCGGCGCCTACTTCGCCTATGTGGAGCATCCGTTCGTCGGGACGCCGTCGACCGAAATCTCCAAGCGCATGGCCGACGAGGAGAACCTGCTCACCATCCCCGGCGACATGTTCGGCGCGGGCCAGGAGCGCTTCATCCGCCTCGCCTTCGCCAACGTCACCGACGACAAGATCCCGACCGTGCTGGAGCGGCTGGAGCGCTTCGGCGTGTAGGCAGGACGCTGCACGTCGCTCCGAGCGCGGAATCTTCTCCACCGCCTTGCCCCCGTCGGTGCGGGTGCGTGACCGATGAGGCCTGGGTGCCTTGGCAACGAACGTCTCGACGGCGACCGGCTGGGCCTTGATGGGGCGCGCTGGAGACTGCGGCGCGATCGTGAGCGCCGTCGGCGGGCAGCAGCCCGAATACGAAAGTCCGATGGCGGCGCTGCAGGTGCGATAAATTTACCGCAGCCCCATAAGCCCGGCACTGCCGCCGGCTGGCCCGACGTCGACAAAGGGCACGCCCGACACGTGCCTCAGCTTGAAGTCGGACAGTGCTGTCGATCCAAGTGGCTTGCGGCCAAGCTCGCGGGCGTGACCCTTGAACGACAGGAAGCGCAGGTATTTACGGTCTTTCGTCGGAACCGCCAGATCGGCGACACCGTCGCCATCGAAGTCCGCGACAGCTGACAGTCCGAGGTGCGGCGATCCGATCACATGATTGGATGTGTCCGGCATGCTCGCGATCTCGATCAGCCGGCCCGAGCGCAAAGTCCAGATCCGCAGCAAACCGAGCACATGTGGCATTTGCACATAAGCTATGTCGACCATTCCATCGCCGTCGAAGTCGGCGATTCCCGCCGGGTTCAACCACGTATTGGGCGAGCCCGTCGGTGGCGTCTCGGCGACAATCGACAACGCTCCGTCTCGGACGGCAATGACTGCAAGAGCGGCACCGCGATTGAGGTAGGAGCGAACGAGCACAATTTCATCGATCCCGTCGCCATCGAGATCGGCAAGACGGGGCTGCCGATCCTCGAATACCGAATCGTCTGGCAGCGTCAGTCGTAGAAGTTTGCCGTCGCGCAGGCGCACCATCAGGCTGGCCGCTTCGTAAGGGGAGCCGAGCACGAAGTGCCTATACCGCGTGGTCGCGTCTGCCAGCCACGCGTCGGCAATCGTGCCGGTGCCACGAGCAACACGCAGATCCGCTATGGCGCCCGGATAGTCCGCGGCCCGACCGTCTGGCATGGACGCGAGCACGGCGACGACGATGGCGATGGCCCGCCGGGCGACTGAATGCAGCCATCTCAAGCACATCATCTACTTTCCAGTGTGTCGGTCACGTTGGCACCTGACGGGGATACGCCCTGGGCGACCTCACTTTGTTCGATGCCGTTCGACAGCTCAATCCGCAATTCCGTGAACGTCGATCGCGGCGGCCCCTCACCACCAAGAAGGGAGTCCTCGCGGCCCGTGTCGCGACGACGCGGCAGAAGACGGCGGCCCTTCCGCTCCGCTTTCGCGACCAGGGCAGCGTAACCTTCGCGAAGACTATCGTGTAGATGCGATGCTTTGCCATGGCCGCAATGCTAGCCTGTCCGCCGCCGCCATCAACGATGCGAAGAGGAGCCGCACCATGCCGCACGCCAACACGCCCGACGGGGTGAAGCTCTACTATGAGGAAGCGGGTACCGGGACGCCGATCCTGTTCGTCCATGAGTATTGCGGTGACTGGCGAAGCTGGGAGCCGCAGGTGCGGTTCTTCTCGCGCCGCCATCGCTGCATCACCTACTCGTTCCGCGGCTATCCCGGCTCGGACGTGCCGCTGGCCGCCGACATGTACGGCCAGCAGCATGCGGTCGACGATGCGAAGAACATGCTCGACCACCTGAAGATCCCCAAGGCGCATATCGTGGGCCTGTCGCAGGGCGCTTTCGCGACCGCGCACTTCGGGCGCTGCCATGCCGACCGCGCCTTGTCGCTCACGCTCGCGGGCGTCGGTTCCGGCGCCGGCCGCGAGGGACATGAGCAGTTCAAGAAGGACGCCGTGACGACCGCCGGGCTGATCCGCAAGGACGGCATGGCGAAGTATGCCGAGAGCCTGACGACCAACCCCACGCGCTCGCGCTTCAAGCTGAAGGACCCGCGCGGCTTCGCCGAGTTCACGAAGCATCTCTCCGAACATCCCGATCTCGGAGCCGCCAACACGATGGAGAATTACCAGGGCAAGCGGCCGTCGCTCTACGATTTCGAGGAGGAATGGAAAGCGCTCGACGTCCCGACCCTGATCATCTGCGGTGACGAGGACGATCCCTGCCTGCAGCCGAGCCTCTACCTGAAGCGCGTCCTGCCCAATGCGGGGCTGGCAATGTTCGCCAAGACCGGCCACACGGTGAACATCGAGGAGCCGGACGCTTTCAACCGCGAGCTCTGGAACTTCATCGTCATGAGCGAAGCCGGCAAATGGACGGGCCGGCTCCCGGTCGCCGAGGGCGCCGGGCTTATCTGACCGTCACCGCGTGATTCAGCGGACCGTGCCCGCGTCCGAAGCCGGGCGCGGTCTCGATGGCCCTGCGGACATAGTCGCGCGCGCGTGCCACGGCATCGCGGAGCGTCATCTTCTGGGCGAGCCCGGCCGCAATCGCCGATGCAAGAGTACAGCCGGTCCCGTGCGTGCTCCGGCTCTGGATGCGGGCATCCTCGAAACGGTCGAACCGCCCCTCGTGGAACAGCAGGTCGACGACGCGATCGCCTTCGAGATGGCCGCCCTTCATCAGCACCGCGCCGGCGCCCAGCATTGCCAGCCGCTCCGCCGCGCGCTTCATGTCGGCCTCGACCCGCACGGGAAAGCCGACGAGGACCTCCGCCTCGGGCAGGTTCGGCGTGATCAGGGCTGCCATCGGCAGCAGCGTGTCGCGCAGCGCGGCTTCCGCTTCGCTCAGCAGCAGCCGGTGCCCTCCCTTGGCGACCATCACCGGATCGACCACCAGCGGCGTGCCGGCCGCGTGTCTTGCGATCCCGGCCGCCACGACCTCGATCACAGCGGCGCTGTGCAACATCCCCGTCTTGAGCGCATCGGCGCCGATGTCGGTGAGCACCACCTCGATCTGCTGGGCGATGAATGCCGGCTCTATGCCGATGACGCCGTGCACGCCTTCGGTGTTCTGCGCCGTCAGCGCCGTGATCGCGGTGGCGGCAAAGCCGTTCATGGCGGTAACCGCCTTGATATCGGCCTGGATTCCCGCTCCGCCGCCGGAATCCGATCCGGCGACGATCAGCACGCGGCCTTTCATGCGGCCTGCCGGGGAAGCGCTTCGATGATCTGGTCGACGACGCTTCGAACCAGGTCGGAATCGTCGCCTTCGGCCATGACGCGGATCAGCGGTTCCGTGCCCGACTTGCGCACCAGGATCCGGCCGCCCGTGCCCAGTCTGGCTTCGGCCGAGGCGATTGCCTTGATTACGGACGCCGCGTCGAGTGCCGCGGTCGCGTCGGATACCCGTACGTTCTTCAAAAGCTGCGGCACCGGTTCGAAGGCACGGAAGAGCTCGCTGGCCGGCCGGCCCGTCTGGATCAACGCGGCCAGCGCCTGAAGCGCCGCCATCAGGCCGTCGCCGGTGGTTGCATGGTCGGTCATGATGATGTGACCGGACTGCTCGCCGCCGAGATTGTAGCCGTCGGCCCGCATGCGCTCGAGAACGTAGCGGTCGCCGACCTGGGTGCGTACGAGCCGGAGCTTACGCGCGTCGAGATAGCGTTCGAGGCCGAGGTTCGACATGACCGTGGCGACGATTCCGCCCCCCGACAGGCGGCCGCTCTGCATCCACAGGTCGGCAATGGTCGCCATGAGCTGGTCGCCGTCGATCACCTGGCCATTTTCGGCGACCATGATGACGCGGTCGGCATCGCCGTCGAGACCGATGCCGATATGGGCATGGTGCGCGACGACCTGCTCCTGCAGCACGCCGGGATGCGTCGAGCCGCAGTTGCCGTTGATGTTGAAACCGTCCGGCGACACGCCGACCCGAATCACCTCCGCGCCGAGTTCAGACAGAACGGTCGGGGCAACCCTGTAGGCGGCACCGTTGGCGCAATCGACGACGACCTTGAGGTCGCTGAGATCGAGGCCGCGGGGTGCCGAGGCCTTAACGGCCTCGATGTATCTGCCCTGCACGTCGTCCAGCCGCTTGGCGCGCCCGATCGCGGCGGCGTCCGCGAGCGTCATGTCCGACGGCGACATCACGAGCGCCTGGATCCTGCTCTCGACGGCATCCGACAGCTTGAATCCGTCCGGGCCGAACAGCTTGATGCCGTTGTCCTCGTAAGGATTGTGCGAAGCCGAGATCATCACGCCCACATCGGCGCGCATCGATCTGGTCAGGAAGCCCACGGCAGGCGTCGGGATCGGCCCCAGGAGAAAGACATCGACGCCCACCGACAGGAAGCCGGCCGTCAGCGCCTGCTCCAGCATGTAGCCCGACAGGCGCGTATCCTTGCCGATGACGGCGCGATTGCGATGGGCGCCGCGGCGGAACACCTGTCCCGCGGCCATGCCGATGCGCATCGCCATCTCGGCGGTCATCGGAGAGGTATTGGCGCGGCCGCGAACGCCGTCCGTGCCGAAAAGTGAACGAACCATGACGGCGGTTCTACCGCATCGCCTCGAAGACGGCGAGCGCCTGCCGGGTGGCCGGGACATTGTGGACGCGCACGATGGAGGCTCCGTGCCGCACCGCCTCCACGGCCAGAAAAGCCGAGGCCGGATCGCGATCCGCTGCCCTCTCGACGCCCGTGAGGCGGCCGATGAAGCTCTTGCGCGAGGCGCCGATCAACACCGGATAGCCTGCGTCCGCCAGCCGCCGCGCGCCCGCAATCAAGGCCAGCTCCTCCTCGACCTTCTTGCCGAAGCCGAGACCAGGATCGAGGGCGATGCTCCGGCGCTCGGCGCCGGCCACCACGCAGGCCGCGGCGCGATCGAGCAGGAAACGCCGGACGTCCTCTACCACATCGTCATAGGCCGGACCGGCATAGCGCTCCTCCGGCTTGCCCCGCCGATGCATCAGGACGACCGCCGCCTGCGTGCGTACGATCAGAGGCAGCATCGCCTCATCATCCCTCAGTGCCGAAACGTCGTTGACGATCCGCGCTCCGGCGGCGAGCCCCGCCTCAGCAACGGACGCGCGTCGTGTATCGAGCGAAACGACGGCCCCTTGTCGGGCAAGTCCCTCCACGACCGGCAGGATGCGGCGGCGCTCCTCATCGGGAGACACGGAAGCCGATCCTGGCCTCGTCGATTCACCACCGACGTCCAGGATATCGGCGCCTTCCGAGACGAAACGCAGGCCATCGTCGATGGCCCGCGCCGGGTCGAAGCGTTCCCCGCCGTCGGAGAAGGAGTCGGGCGTCACGTTCACGATCGCCATCACGAGAGGGCGATCGAGGGCGAGGCCCGCGAAGCGTCGCGTCAAACGCCCGGCTGAGGCTCAGGGTTGGCGCCCGGCGCCGGGCCGGTGCTGGTCGGAACCGAGGCACGGCGGCGGCGATCGGAGGTGCCGGCGCCGCCGGTATCGTCGCGCACGACCTTCTCGCCGCGCAGAACAGTACCGATCTCGTCGTTGCTCAACGTCTCGTACTCGAGCAGCGCCCTCGAGATCGTGTGCAGGTCTTCGAGGCGCTCGGTGAGGATCGTGCGGGCACGGCCCTCGGCCTCCTCGATCAGGCGGCGAACCTCCTGGTCGATGAGCTGCGCGGTCGCCTCGGAGACGTTCTGCGTCTGCGTGACGGCGTGCCCCAGGAACACTTCCTGCTCGTTCGCCTGATAGCGGACGCGACCGAGCTTCTCGGACATGCCATAGGCGGTGATCATGCCGCGCGCAGTCTGCGTCGCAACCTGGATGTCGCTGGCGGCGCCCGTCGTCACGTTCTCCGGACCGAACACCAGTTCCTCGGCGAGGCGGCCGCCGAACATGATGGCGAGGCGCGACTCGAGATACTGCTTGGTGTGGCTGAGATGATCGCGCTCGGGCAGCTGCATGGTGACGCCCAGCGCGCGGCCGCGCGGGATGATCGTCACCTTGTGCAGCGGATCGCTTTTCGGCACGTGCATGGCAACCAGCGCATGACCTGCCTCGTGGTAGGCCGTGAGCGTCTTTTCCTCGTCGGTCATCGCCATCGAGCGGCGCTCGGTGCCCATCAGCACCTTGTCCTTCGCGTACTCGAAGTCGCCCATGGTGACGAGACGCTTGCCCACGCGTGCAGCGCGCAGGGCGGCTTCGTTCACGAGGTTGGCCAGATCGGCGCCGGAGAAGCCCGGCGTGCCACGGGCCAGGACGCGAGGATCGACGTCCGGTGCCAGCGGCACCTTGCGCATATGGACCTTCAGGATCTTCTCGCGGCCGCCGACATCGGGGTTCGGCACCATGACCTGGCGGTCGAAGCGGCCCGGACGCAGCAGCGCGGGATCGAGCACGTCGGGACGGTTGGTGGCGGCGATGAGGATGACGCCCTCGTTCGCCTCGAAGCCGTCCATCTCGACCAGCAGCTGATTCAGCGTCTGTTCACGCTCGTCGTTGCCGCCGCCGAGGCCCGCACCGCGATGACGGCCGACCGCGTCGATTTCGTCGATGAACACGATGCAGGGCGCGTTCTTCTTGGCCTGCTCGAACATGTCGCGCACGCGGCTCGCGCCGACGCCCACGAACATTTCGACGAAGTCGGAGCCGGAGATCGTGAAGAAGGGCACGTTGGCCTCGCCCGCGATGGCGCGCGCGAGCAGCGTCTTACCGGTACCCGGAGGACCGACCAGCAAGCAGCCCTTGGGAATCTTGCCGCCCAGGCGCTGGAACTTCTGCGGGTCCTTGAGGAAGTCGACGATCTCCTCGAGTTCGCCCTTGGCCTCGTCGATGCCAGCGACATCGTCGAAGGTCACGCGACCATGCTTCTCGGTGAGCAGGCGCGCCTTGGACTTGCCGAAGCCCATCGCACGGCCGGTGCCGCTCTGCATCTGGCGGAGGAAGAATATGTAGACACCGACCAGCACGAGGACCGGCAGCCAGCTCACGAAGATGCTGCCGAGATTGACGCCCTCTTCCGCTGGACCGGCATCGACGCGGTCGACGTTCTTGATGAGCATCGGCATCAACTGGTCGTCGGGCGGGGTGCTCGGCGCGTAGGTCGAGAACTTCTGCACGCCGTTGCGCGGCTCGCGGAACGTGCCGTTGATCGTATTGCCCTGGATGCGGACGTCCTGGACCTGCCGCTGTTCAACCGCCCGGACGAATTCGGAATAGGAGATGGTGTTTCCGGGAGAACGGGTCGCTCCGCCCTGGAACACGCTGTAGAGCAGCGCTAGCAGGAGAACGATGACGATCCACAGGGCAGCGTTACGATTGAACGGGTTCACTTAGGGCTTCCGTTGGCTAGAGCTACGTTCAAAGATGGGTTGCGGCCGCCGGGTCGCAAGCGAAAAATGCAGCCGGAATCAAAGGCTGTCTGTCTTTCCTGCCACTTTCGGGGCGGACAATCCACACAAGCCGCCGCGAGCCGACAGCCTGACGCAGGAGGAATTGGCACCCCGACAGGGTGAAATCGCTTTCCCGCCCCGATTTCCCGCGTTCGAGCGGCCCCGACAACCGGGCCAGCGCGCGGTCCAGTCGTTCCCGCCGCGGCTGATGGCGACGGCCGCCGATCGCCTGCACGACACGGCTCATCAGCCGGCCGCGAAGGTCCAGGGGCAGGCTTTGCAACATTTCAGGATCGAGGGCGACACCCCCCTCCTCGCCGACCTCGAGAAGCATCACACCAGCCTCCGCCGCCGCGCGTTCATGACCGATGCGCACAAGGTCTGCATCGGACCGGCTGGCATGGCTCACACCGGCAAGGCGCAGCCGCGCCCGCTCGAAGCGCGGATCGACGTTTGACGGGTCGTCGATCCAGGGAACACCGCGGACCTCAAGCGTCGCCGTGAGAGCCGTACGCCGAACCGCCAGCAGGGGCCGCAGCATTCGAACCTCCGGCCACTCGACCAGTGCCGCCATGCCGGCAAGCCCGTCCGGGCCGCTCGACCGGGCGGCGCGCATGGCGATCGTTTCGTCCTGGTCATCGGCGTGATGGGCCACCAGCAGGTGAAGGATTCCGCGCTCCCGGCAGGCCTGCCGCAACAGGCGATAACGGGCGTCGCGGGCAGCTTCCTGCAGGCCCGTCTGCGGCTTGTCGCCCGTCCAGCGCAGCACGGCGCTTTCAATGCCCACCCCCTCGAGCAGGCGGGACGTCGCCAAGGCTTCGTTTAAAGATTCCCGCCTCAGCCCATGGTCCACGATCAGGGCGATGGCGCGCCCCTCCCGGGCGACGGCCCACTCGCTCGCCAGCAGGGCCAGGCACAGCGAATCGCGGCCACCGGAAACGGCCACCGCAAGGTCGGGATGTCTCTCGAAGGGCGCGAAGGGCGCCATCAGACGTTCGAAGGCCGCTCCGCCCAGAGCGGACGGGATGGCGGCGATGCTCACCCGCAGCTGTTCTTCTGCCGCTCCTGGTCGATGCGGCGCTTCTGAAGGTCCGTGGCGCGCGGATAGTCCTGGTTGAAGCGGGCAAAGATGGCGCAGGCGTCGGACTTGCGGCCGAGGTTGGACATCGTGATCCCCAGCTTCAGGAGGTTGTCCGGTCCCTTCGGGCTCGTCTTGTAGACCTTGTAGCCTTCGGCGAATGCCGTCAGCGCATTGTTGTAGTCGCGCCGGGCGTAATAGGTCTCACCCAGCCAGTATTGCGCGTTGCCCGCGAGCTTGTTCTGCGGATTGCGCTGCACGAAGGTCTTGAAGCCGCGTTCGGCGGCGGCGTAGTCGCCCTCCTGCAGTTTCTTGAAGGCCTCGTCGTAAAGCTGATCGCCGGCCGCGGCACCGCCCGGCGCTGCGCCCGGCGTCGGCGCGGGCCCCGAGGGGGTCGCGGGTGCCGCCGCCAGACCGCCCGGACGCGGTGCCGCGCCGCCCGGCTTGCCGCCACCGCCCTTCTCGAGCTGGTCGATTCGGTACTCGTAGTCGGCCTGCATCTTCTCCATCTGCTGCATCAGCGTCGCGTTGCGATGCTGGAGCTGCTCGATCTGACCGGTCATCATCGTCAGCGTCTGCTGAAGCTGATTGAGGCGGTCCTCGATGTAGACGCTGTCGCCACCGCGCTGTGCCGCTGCGGCGGTCGGCAGGGCGAAAACGACGAGAAGAGCGAACCAGGGCGAAAAGATCTTCATGGCAGGCGCTTTGTTCACATCAAACGCGGCCATTTTCAGGCATGCCCGCCCCGCCTCCAAACGAAAACGCCGGTCGCGTGGCGACCGGCGTCTCCTCAATCGCCTCGCTACGAGGCTGAACTACTCCAGCGCAGTGATGGCGCGGCGGTTGCGCGCCCAGGCGGCTTCGTCGGAGCCGACCGGATCGGGACGTTCCTTGCCATAGCTGACGGTCTTGAGGCGCGACGCGGGGATGCCCTGCGCGATCAGGTACTGGCGCGCGGCATTGGCGCGGCGCTCACCGAGCGCCAGGTTGTACTCGCGCGTACCGCGCTCGTCGCAGTGGCCTTCGATGGTGATCTGATAGTTGCCGTACTTCTTCAGCCACTCGGCCTGACGATTCAGCGTCTGGCGGCCGTCTTCGCGAACCGTCGAGGAGTCGGTGTCGAAGAAGACGCGATCGCCGACATTCTGCCGGAAGTCGCCCACCGAGCCGGGCGTCACGGACGTGCTGGCGGCGGAGGCGGTCTGGGTGTCGTTGTTGCTGCAGGCTGCGATGAGGAACATCGCTGCGAGGGCCGACAAGGCCTTGATCATGCTCATCTTTCGATCCACTCCCTGACAGAATCGACCCGGGCGCGGGCTACGCACGGGTCGACAGAAAAGATCATATATTTCGCTACTGCGGAATCAAGGGTGACCACGCCGGGTCCGATGCGTCGGTCGGCGTCGGCACCTGCCGCTCGAAGCGGCCGGTGATATCGACCTGGTGCAGCGTCGCGGAGCCCGCGCGGCCCCCCGAGCTGGGCTGCTGGCGGAAGAACATCAGCACGCGTCCGTTGGGCGCCCAGGTCGGGCCTTCCACGAGGAAGCCGTTGGCCAGCATGCGTTCGCCGCTGCCGTCCGCCCGCATCACGCCGATGCCGAAGCTGCCGGCCGAGATCTTGGTGAAGGCGATGAAGTCGCCACGCGGCGACCAGACCGGCGTGGCGTAGCGGCCTTCGCCGAAGCTGATGCGCCGCTCGCCACCGCCGCCTGCGCTCATGACGTAGAGCTGCTGGGTGCCGCCGCGATCGGAGTTGAACACGATCTGCGCGCCATCGGCCGAGAAGCAGGGCGAGGTGTCGATGGCCGGCGAGTTGGTCAGGCGGCGGAGCTGCCGGCCGCGCACGTCCATCTCGTAGATGTTGGTACGGCCGTTCTCCGCGATGCTCATGACGACCTTGCTGCCGTCGGGGGAGAAGCGCGGCGCGAAGCTCATGCCCGGGAAATTGCCGAGCAGTTCGCGGCGGCCGCTGTCGACGTTCTGTAGATAGACGCGCGGCGGGCCGTTGTTTTCGCCGTACGCCATGTAGACCAGTTCCTGAAGCGTCGGCGAGAAGCGCGGCGTCAGGGCAAGGGTCTTGCCGTCGGTGATGTAGCGATTGTTGGCGCCATCCTGGTCCATGATGGCGATGCGCTTGACCCGGGCATTGGCCGGACCGGTCTCGGAGACATAGGCGACGCGGGTGTCGAAGTAGCCCTCCTCGCCCGTCACGCGCTTGTAGATCGCATCGGAGATGATGTGCGCGAGGCGCCGCCAGTTGTTGGGCTGGCTGGTGAAGGAAAGGCCGGTGGCCTGCTGGCTTGTCACGACGTCCCAGAGCCGGAAGTCGACCTTGATGTTGCCGCCGACCGACGTGACCTGGCCGACGACAAGGCCGGCCGCCCCGACACTGCGCCAGTCCTGGAAACGCGGCGGCGAGGTCGCGTCGACATCCTTCTGGATGTAGGAGCCCGAGGGGATGACGCGAAACAGTCCGCAGTTCTGCAGGTTGTTGCGAATGACACCCGCCATCTGTGCACCCACCGCGTCGCCCTTGAAGTCGACGATGGCGATCGGCACCGGCTCGAAGCTCGGCCGTGTCATATCGATGGTGAGCTGTGCGCGAGCGGTGCTCGCAGCGCCAATCGCGGCAAGCGCCACGCCGCCCAGCAGGGTCGTCCGTCGGTGAAGCATCATGTCGGACCTCTTCATCTCAAGGTTTCTATAGGGTGGAGGGGTCTAGTAGTCGCGTGGATCGAAATTGAATGTGATGGATTTCCAGCTCGTGAACTTTTCTGGCGAAAGCGGCCAGGGCTGGCAACGCGGATTCATGATGGCGCGATGGGCGGCGTCGGCGGCGGCACGATAGACCGGGTCGCTATTGTAGCGCCCGGGATCGCGCAGTTCAGCTTTCACCGGCGTGCCGTTCTGGTTCATTTCAACGACGAACGAAATGATCATCGCTTGGTCACGGGAGCCGCCCTGCGTGTTCCAGCACGGCCGGATCCTCTGGCGCACGCCCTCGATCTCGCTGGCCGTGACGACGGCGGCGAGATTGGGAGCCGCCGGCGCCTGCCGCGTGACCTGCTGCACCGGCTTGGGCTGCTGCTCGGGCGTCTGCACCTTCGACGGCGACTGCTTGTTCTTCAGGATGTCGTCGATCATCGAATCGACGCTCTGCTTCGGTGGTGTCGGCTTCGGCGGCGGCGGTTTGGGCGGCTCGGGCTTCTTCACCTCGGGCGCGGGCTTGGGCGGCTCCGGCGGCTTCTCCACCTTCGGCGGCTCTGGCTCCTTGGGCTTCATCGCCACGAGATCCTCGACCGGCTTCGCGGCCTCCGTCTTCGGCTTCTCCTCCGGCTTCGGGGGGGCCGGCGGCTTGGGCGGCTCGACCACTTCCGGTGGCTTGGGAGTCGGCGGCGACGGCGGCGGTTCGGCCGACTTGGGCGGCGGCGCCTTTGTCGTCTCCTGGGCGATCGGCACGTCCTTGGGCTGCGGCGGCGGATTGCCCACCGTCGGCGCAGCGGCCTTTGCGGCGATGGCCTCGAACTCGACCATCACGGGCTCGGGTTCCAACGGCGGCGGCTTGCCGAAGAAGTCGAGGTTCAGCACCGCCGCCCCCAGCACGAAGACGTGCACCATCGACGACACGATCGCCGGTGTGCGCATTTCGATACTGGAAGGGTGACGCCGAGCCATCGCCTGTCTGGATCCGTCTCTCTTAACGCCGCTGGGCCGGCGCCTGGGGTTGCGGCGTAGGCGCCCGCGGCGCGGGCTGGGCCGGCGTGGCCGGGCTCACCGTGCCGCCGCCTCGTCCGAGCGCCTGCGCCTGCTCGCCGAGCAGGCCGAGCTGGCGGAAACCGCTGTCGATCACCACACCCATGACCTCCATCATCTTCCCGTAGTCGACACTCTTGTCGCCACGCATGAAGACGCGCTGGTCGGGCTTCTCCTCATGGATCGCCTTCAGCTTGGCGCCGAGCTCGGCCACGTCGTACTTGGTCTCGCCGAGGAAAACCTCGCCCTGGGAATTGACCGAGACGACCATCGGCTCGTCCTTGCCGCCGACTTGGCTGGCGCTGGTCTTCGGCAGGTCGACCGGCACGCCGACCTGCAGGAGCGGCGCCGTCACCATGAAGATGATCAGCAACACCAGCATGACGTCGACGAGCGGCGTCACGTTGATGTCGGCGATGGGCGTATAGCTTCGCCGCTTGAACTTGCTGCCCGACGAGTTGGCGCCGGGTGCCGGAATGACGCCGGACATCAGACCTGTTCCTCGAGCTGCCGCGACAGGATGGTGATGAACTCACCGGCGAAGGCCTCGAGCTGCTGGGCGTAGCGCGAGACCTGGCCTGACAGGATGTTGTAGGCGGCGGCTGCGGGAATGGCGGCCACCAGGCCGATGGCGGTCGCGAACAGCGCCTCCGAGATGCCGGGCGCCACCACCGCAAGCGAGGTGTTCTTGGACTGCGCGATGTGGCTGAAGCTGTTCATGATGCCCCACACCGTGCCGAACAGGCCGACGAAGGTGGCGTTGGCGCCGACGGTGGCGAGGAAACCCAGGCGCTTTTCGATCGCCTCCATCTCGCGCTGGATGGTGACGCCCATCACCTGCTCGATACG
Source organism: Reyranella humidisoli (assembly GCF_019039055.1). Classification (NCBI taxonomy): domain Bacteria; kingdom Pseudomonadati; phylum Pseudomonadota; class Alphaproteobacteria; order Hyphomicrobiales; family Reyranellaceae; genus Reyranella; species Reyranella humidisoli. The sequence goes on along the minus strand of NZ_JAHOPB010000002.1, from coordinate 765,997 downwards.
CTGGCGCAATGCCGCGCGCGCCGTAGCGCTCGACGCCAGGCCCTTGGAGACCGAGCGGCGCCATTCGCGCATGGCGGCGGAGAAGATACTCGACATGGGATCGTCCGGCTTGGCGCCGACGCGGTCGTAGAGGTCCTCGAGCGAAACGCCCGACCAGAACGTGTCTTCGAAGGTCTGGGCGCTGCGCTTCAGCGAGCGCAGGCGGAGAACCTTCTCGAAGATGATCGCCCATGACCAGAACGAGGCCAGAAGCAGCAGGATCATGATGGCTTTCACGACCCAGTCGGCCTGCATGAACAGGCCGTAGACGGACATGTCGATTGTCCCCGTGCCGCCGCCGAGGGGGGCTCCGGCGACCTGCGCAAACGCGTCCATTTATGTTCTCCGTTGGTTCAAGAGGGTTGTATCCGAATATGGCGTGAGCGGGGCGATCCGTTCACGGCTACCTGGGCCAGGGCAGTCCGCACGAGCGGCGGCAATCGGACAGGCCGACCGCCCTCGCCCATGCAGGCGACGACGAGTTCGGCTCGAACCAGGATCTCTTCACCGCGGCGCGCATGCTGGAGCATGTCCAGCGAGGCGCCACGCAATTCGCCGCAGCTTGTGACGATCTCGATCGTATCGTCCAGCCGCGCGGGCTTCAGGTAGTCGATGGCGCAACGACGCACGACCCAGTTGACGCCGCGCTCCTCGCGCAGCGCCGTATGCTGCTGCCCGAGAAGCCGCAGAAGTTCAGTGCGCCCACGCTCCAGGAAGCGCAGCCAGTTGGCGTAATAGACGATGCCGGCGGCATCCGTATCTTCATAGTAGACGCGCAACGGCAGCACGTGGGTACCGTCGTCGATGCGGCCCGAGGTCGGCGCCGCGGTCACGCTTCCTCCACCGGGCCGCCACCCGCCAGCAGATCGAGCTGCTGCTTCTGGCCCTTGGGAATCGAAAGGCCGAGATGGCGATAGCCGCCTTCCGACAGCAACCGGCCGCGCGGGGTACGCATCAACAGGCCGAGTTGCATCAGGTAGGGCTCGATCACGTCCTCGATGACGTCGCGCTGTTCCGCCAGGGCGGCGGCCAGCGTTTCGGCTCCCACGGGTCCGCCGCCGTAATTCTCGGCGATGCAGGCGAGGTAACGGCGGTCCATGGCGTCCAGGCCACGCCCATCGACTTCGAGGCGCGTCAGGGCCGCGTCCGCGATCCGGGCGTCGACGTCGGCATTGCCGGCGACCGCGGCGAAGTCGCGGACCCGGCGCAGCAGCCGGTTGGCGACGCGCGGCGTGCCGCGCGAGCGCTTGGCGATCTCGGCGCTGCCGTCCGCCGCCAGCGACATCTTCAGGACGCGCGCGGCGCGCTGCACGATCGTCTCCAGTTCGGCCGGTTCGTAGAACACCATGCGCAGCGGAATACCGAAGCGCTCGCGCAACGGCCGCGTCATGAGGCCCGAGCGCGTCGTGGCGCCGACCAGCGTGAACGGCGGCAGTTCGATGCGCACCGACCGGGCCGCAGGTCCCTCGCCGATCATCAGGTCGAGCTGGAAATCCTCCATCGCGGGATAGAGGACTTCCTCGATTGCAGGATTGAGACGGTGGATCTCGTCGATAAACAGCACATCGTGCGGCTGTAGATTCGTGAGCTGCGCCGCGAGGTCCCCCGCCTTCTGGATGACAGGCCCCGAGGTCGCGCGAAAGCCCACGCCCATCTCGCGCGCCACGATCTGCGCCATCGTGGTCTTGCCGAGGCCGGGCGGCCCGTGCAGCAGCACGTGATCCAGCGCCTCGCCACGCCCCTTGGCGGCGGTGATGAAGATCTTCAGGTTTTCCCGGACCTGCTTCTGGCCGATGAAATCGTCGAGCGTCTGCGGGCGCAGCGCCAGCTCGGCCGCGTCTTCCTCGGCGCGCGTGCCAGTCACCAGGCGCTCCGGAACGGCATTCATCGTGCAAGCTCCTGCAGGCCGGCGCGGATCACGGCGTCGAGCCTGGCCTCGGCACCGAGCCGCTGGGTGACGCGAGCGACGGCGCCGAAGGCCTCGACCCGCTTGTAGCCGAGATTGACGAGGGCGGAGATCGCGTCCTCGTTGATCGACCCGGCGGCAGCGGCCGGCGCACCCGCGTTGCTCTCCGACGCAGGAGCCGGCGCGATGCCGAAGGCGGCGGCCTTGTCCTTCAATTCCGTTGCAAGCCGCGCGGCGAGCTTGGGCCCGACGCCGGCCGGCCGCGAGAGAGTGCCCTTGTCCTGCGCGGCGATGGCGCGCGCGATCTCGTCCGGCGACAGGGTCGACAGGATCGACAGGGCGACCCGCGCGCCTACGCCCTGCACCGTCGTCAGGATACGAAACCAGTCGCGCTCGGCCGTTCCGAGGAACCCATAGAGCGAGATCGCATCCTCGCGCACGATCGTCTCGACCAGCATCGTGGCCTGACCGCCGACCGCAAGATCGCGCAGCGTGCGCGCCGAGGCCGAGACCAGATAGCCCACGCCGCCCACGTCGATGACGGCGCTGTCGGTGTCAACCGAGTCGACGAGGCCCTTCAACTTGGCGATCACAGCGCGGCCTCGATCCGCCGCGCCGTGGCGCGATGATGGGCATGGCAGATGGCGACGGCCAGGGCGTCGGCCGCGTCCGCCTTGGCGACCACGCCAGGCAGCAGCCGGCTCACCATCATGGCGATCTGGTTCTTGTCGGCGTGCCCCGCTCCGACGACCGACTTCTTCACGAGGTTCGCCGAATACTCGAACACTTCGAGGCCCGCGCGGGCGGGCGCCAGCATGACGACGCCGCGCGCCTGGCCGAGCTTCAGGGTCGAACCGGGATTGACGTTCACGAAGGTCTCCTCGACCGCGGCCTCGATCGGGCGCTGCGCTTCGATGACGCCGGCGACGCCCTCGAACAATTCCCTCAGTCGCTCCGCCAGCGTGCCCGCCGGGGCAACTTTCACGACTCCGTGGGCCACATGGCGCAGCCTGTTGCCTTCGACCTCGATCACACCCCAGCCGGTCAACCGCAGGCCGGGGTCGAGGCCGATCAATCTCATCCCGCCCGACTCAGGCCGCGAACTTCGCCAGAGCGTCGTCCGAAACCTCGAAGTTGGCGTAGACGTTCTGGACGTCGTCGTTGTCCTCGAGGGCGGCGATCAGATCGAGCATGGCCTGCACGGTCTCACCCTCGATCGGCGCGCCGGTCTTGGGACGCCAGGTCAGTTTGGCCACGCTGGGCTGGCCCAGCGACTTTTCGAGCGCCTCGCGCACCAGGTTGAAGTCGTCCTGGGCGCAGTAGATCTCGTGGAACGCGCCCTCGCCCTCCCCGCTCACCACATCGTCGGCGCCCGCCTCGATCGCCTTCTCCATAACTTCGTCGGCGCTGCCGACGGAGAGCGGGAAGCGGAACTCGCCCAGCCGGTCGAACATGAACGACACGCTGTTGGATTCACCCAGGTTGCCGCCATGCTTGGAGAAGCTCGATCGGACTTCGCCCGCCGTCCGGTTGCGATTGTTGGTCAACGCCTCGACGATCACCGCGACGCCGGCCGGGCCGTAGCCCTCATAGCGCACCTCGTCGTAATTCGCGTCGGCGTCCGTGCCCGAGCCTCGCTTGATGGCGCGATCGATCGTGTCGCGAGTCATGTTGTTTTCGCGCGCGGTGATGATCGCCGCCCGCAGACGTGGATTTGACGCGGGATCGGCAGCGCCAAGCCGGGCGGCGGTCGTGATCTCGCGGATCAGCTTGGTGAAGATCTTGGCCCGCACGGCGTCCTGACGCCCTTTGCGGTGCATGATGTTCTTGAATTGGGAATGCCCCGCCATCGCAGACAACCAGATTAGGTAATGAGAAGAGCCGCCTATACCACTTCTCGTGGGTTTTGGCAGGCAGGCAGGCGCCCCAACCGGCCGTTGGGACAAAAAAAGGCGGGGGCCGAAGCCCCCGCTAAAAAACGTCGGAATCTTGATTCCGACGCCCCCTCTAACCTAGAAGACCGTTCGCCGAATGTGGCGAAAAACTCTTTAACTTCAAAAGGATGCCGGTTTTTCCCCAAGCCGTCAACGGCGCTCTTCAAGCCACTTCTAATAGGTGTGCAGGGTGCGTGACGGATACCAAATACGGGAAAGTCAGGCGGTCGGCGCCAGCCGCCCCCCCACCCTGACCGGCCGGATCGACCTGGCGAGACCGGTCCGGTCGTCGGTTTCGACCACCGCGGCGCACAAAGTACCCTCGCCCTCGGCCGGCGACAGGCGTTCGCCCGGCATTTTCCGGATGAATCGCTGCATCGCGACCTCCTTCTTCATGCCGATGACGCTGTCATAGTCCCCGCACATGCCCACATCGGTCTGATAGGCGGTCCCACCCGGAAGGACCCAACCGTCGGCCGTCGGGACGTGGCTGTGGCTGCCCAGGACCGCGGAGGCGCGGCCATCGCAGAAATGGCCAATGGACTGCTTTTCGCTCGTCGCCTCCCCGTGAACGTCGATCAGGATCAACTGCGCGCCGCGGCCCAGGGCATATTTCGACAATTCGGCGTCCAGCGCGCGGAACGGGTCGTCGAGCGCGTCCATGAACAGCCGGCACATGACATTGATCACCACGATCTTCTGGCCGCGTGGCGTCTGGAACAGGTTGGCGCCCCATCCCGGCGTCCCCGGCGGGAAGTTGATCGGCCGCAACAGGCGCTTGTCCTGCGCGATGTAGGGAATGATCTCCCGCTGGTCCCAGGCATGGTTGCCGGTGGTGATGCAATCGACCCCAGCCTCATGGAGTTCGGCGCAGATCTTGGCGGTGATGCCGAAGCCGGCAGCCGCGTTCTCGCCGTTGACGACCACGAAATCCAGTCCGAGTTCGCGCCGCAGCCGCGGCACTTCCTTGACGACCGCGTCGCGGCCGGCGCGGCCGACGATGTCGCCGCAAAACATGATTTTCATGCGCTAGACAAAGGCGCAAGCGCGCCGATCGGTCAACAGCCAATCCAGCCGCTGGTCGTCGGCGCCGTGCGGAACCTCCGCTACCAATTGCAGATCGAAGCCGACACCGATCGCCGTCACCGCGCGCCGCCGGCGCAGGTCCACGAGCGTGCGGTCGTAGAAGCCGCCACCGTAACCCAGCCGCCAGCCTTCGCCGTCACAGGCGAGCAGCGGCACGATCAGCACGTCCGGTTCGATCGCCCCGGAGGCGGCCGGAGGCTGCAGAGTGCCGAACACCCCGGCTTCCAAAGGCTCGCCGGGGCGCCAGGCACGGAACAGCAGACGCTGGCCCCGGCCCTGCACCACCGGCAGCGCGAGCCGGCAGCCTTTGTCGACCAGAGCATCCATCAGCGGACGGATGTCGATTTCATCCCTGATCGGCCAGAAGCCAGACACGACGGCCGGCGACTGGAACGGCGATTCGAGGAGAAACTGTTCACGAAGGCTCGCCGCGGCGGCGCGGCGGGCCACGTCGCCGAGGTTCTCGCGCTTGGCCAGCATGGCGGCGCGCAAGGCCCGCTTGCTGTCGATCAGGGTCATCCTGCGCTGCCGGAATTCGAGTGGGGCGGCTCCACGATAGGCCGTAGCTCGTAGAACCACCAAGGCCTGCAAAAGCAGGTGGGCGTCGTGTAGCCAAGACCAGGGTCAAGGCTAGGTACAACTCCCAGGAGTTCTTATTGGCCCCGGGGTTTTAAGCGACCTACGCACCGCGCAGAAATCCGCCCCGCACCCAATCTAGGCACTCGGGGCGGCTACCGCAATGCGCGGTCGCGACCTCGTTTCACGCCGCGCCGCTGACTTTCTTCGACATCTTGTCGACACGCGCCGTGATCAGGTCCTCCAGCGCAGTCGCCAGCGTCTCGGCGCTGTCCGTCGCGCTGGCACGGGCTGTCTCGGCTGCCTTGGCGGCGCCGCGCGCTTCGCGGCTTTCCTCGGCGAGCAGCAGCGAGGCGAATACCAGCAGCTTGAACTCCGGCGTGCCGGGAAGCTGGCGGCGAAGCTCGCTGACCTTTTCCTCGACATAGGCGGCCAGTTCCTGGACGCGCGCTTCCTCGCCCTCACCGCAGGCGAGCTCATAGGTGCGATTGGCGATTTGAACCGATACTTGCGGCATTTTCCGCTTCTCCTACTTTTTGCGCCTTATCCGGCGTTTGAGGGTAGTCGCAGTCTGCCACGTCACTTTCGGCGACGCACTCCTGCCCTGGGGAGGAAAAGGATGAATCCCTACGACTGGTCGGCAGCCAGCAGCGAACGAATATATTCCATCGCCCGTTCGAGCCGGGCCTCGACCTCGATCGCCACCCGCTTCAATTCCTCATGCTCGCTCTCGACCTTCGCGAGGCGTGCAGAGAGTTCCTCGGAACGAGCCTGTTCGGCGCTCAGTCGTTCGTCGACCATCGCCTCGAGCCGGCTGAGCGCGCTGTCGACCCGGTCCTTTGCGGTGGCTGCCCTGGACATCGTTCCCCCGACAGCGGATCGCCGTTCGTCGCCCGGCTGAATCTGCTCCATCGGCGAAGGATAAGAGGTGTGCCTGTGAGCGGTCAACATCTTGCCCCCGAGAGGGGTAAAAGCCCGCAATATGTTGGCCTTGGCTGCGGTTTTGCGCATTGACGCGCCATGGGGTGGTCGTCATGTTGCGCGCCATTCGAAAACCCATACGGTACAAGCTCAAAATGACCGAACAGACCGCTGCCCCGCGCGATATGGCGAACGCCATCAGGGCCTTGGCCATGGACGCCGTGCAGCAGGCGGATTCGGGGCATCCCGGCATGCCGATGGGCATGGCCGACGTGGCCACCGTCCTGTTCTCAAGGTTCCTGAAGTTCGACGCCTCGGAGCCCAACTGGCCCGATCGCGACCGTTTCATCCTGTCGGCCGGCCACGGCTCGATGCTGCTCTATTCTTTGCTGCATCTCACCGGCTACGCCGACATGACCCTCGACGAGCTGAAGAAGTTCCGCCAGCTCGGCGCCCGAACCGCCGGCCATCCCGAGTACGGCCATGCGAGCGGCATCGAGACGACGACCGGCCCGCTGGGCCAGGGCCTCGGCAACTCGGTGGGCTTCGCGCTGGCCGAGCGTGCGCTCAGCGAGCGCTTCGGCCGCGATATCGTCGACCACTTCACCTACGTCATCGCCGGCGACGGCTGCCTGATGGAAGGCGTCGGCCAGGAAGCGATCACTCTGGCCGGCCATCTCGGCCTCGGCCGCCTGATCGTGCTGTTCGACGACAACGGCATCTCGATCGACGGCCCGACCTCGCTGTCGACCTCGGAAGACCACAAGAAGCGCTTCGCCGCCGCAGGCTGGCACGTCCTTTCGGTCGACGGCCATGATGCCGAGGCCGTCACGCGCGCCATCCGCAAGGCGCGTAACGTCACCGACAAGCCCTCGCTGATCGCCTGCAAGACGGTGATCGGCTACGGCGCACCGACCAAGGCCGGCACCGCCGCCACGCACGGCTCGCCGCTCGGCAAGGACGAGATCGCCGGCGCCCGCGCCAAGCTGGGCTGGAACCACGGCCCGTTCGACATTCCCGAGGCGATCTTCTCGGCGTGGCGCAAGATCGGCGCCCGTGGCAAGTCGGCTCGCCGCAAGTGGAACAAGAACCTCGCCGCGATGGCGCCCGAGGATCGCGCCGAGTTCGACCGCCGCCAGAAGGGCGACCTGCCACCGGCCGTCGGCGAGGCGATCGCGGCCTTCAAGGCGAAGCTCGCTGCCGACAAGCCCGCCTGGGCGACTCGCAAGTCGAGCCAGGAGGCACTCGAGGTCATCAACCCGGTGCTGCCCGACACGATCGGCGGCTCGGCCGACCTGACCGGCTCGAACAACACCAAGACGGCCACGCTGAAGGGCGCCTCGCGCACCGATACCGCCGGCCGCTACATCTATTACGGCATCCGCGAGCACGCGATGGCCGCGGCGATGAACGGCATGGCGCTGCATGGCGGCGTCATTCCCTACGGCGGCACCTTCATGGTGTTCACCGACTATTGCCGGCCATCGATCCGCCTCTCGGCGCTGATGGGCATCCGGGTCATCTACGTGATGACGCACGACTCGATCGGCCTCGGCGAGGACGGCCCGACCCACCAGCCGGTCGAGCATCTCCCCGCCCTGCGCGCCATTCCCAACCTGCAGGTCCTTCGTCCCGCCGACGCCATCGAGACCGCGGAATGCTGGCAGATCGCGCTCGAGGCGAAGCACACGCCGAGCATCCTCGCCCTCACCCGCCAGAACCTGCCGACCTTGCGCGGCGCGGGCGACGAGAACCTGTGCGCCAAGGGCGCCTACATCCTGGCGGGCGAAGAGTCCGCTCCCATCCGCCTGATCGCATCAGGCTCGGAAGTACAGCTCGCTCTGGCGGCCCGCGATCTCCTGACTAAAGAAGGCAAGGAGGCCGCCGTTGTCTCAATGCCGTCGTGGGAGTTGTTCTCGGCGCAGGACGACACATATCGCAACAGGGTCATGGGTGCCGACGGCACCGTGCGCGTGGCCTGCGAGGCGGCGACCGGCTTCGGCTGGGAACGCTGGCTCGGCGCCAAGGGCGCTTTCGTCGGCATGAAGGGCTTCGGCGCTTCGGCCAAGGCATCCGATCTCTACAAGCATTTCGGCATCACCGCCGAGGCGATCGCGGAAGCGGCGCGTCGGCTGGCGTCATAAACGGAGGAAAGACATGGCTGTTCGTGTTGCAATCAACGGCTTCGGCCGCATCGGCCGCAATGTGCTGCGCGCCATCATCGAGTCCGGCCGCAAGGACATCGAGGTCGTGGCGATCAACGATCTCGGCCCGGTCGAGACCAACGCTCACCTCTTCCGCTTCGACTCGGTTCACGGCCGCTTCAACGGCGAAGTGAAGGTCGACGGCGACACGATCGACGTGGGCCGCGGCCCGATCAAGGTCACCGCCGAGCGCGATCCCTCCAAGCTGCCGCACAAGGCGATGGGCGTCGACATCGCGCTGGAGTGCACCGGCATCTTCACTTCGAAGGACAAGGCCTCGGCCCACCTGACCGCCGGCGCCAAGCGTGTCCTGGTGTCCGCGCCGGCCGACGGCGCCGACCTCACGGTCGTCTACGGCGTGAACCATGACAAGCTCACCAAGGACCACGTCATCGTCTCGAACGCCTCGTGCACGACCAACTGCCTGGCCCCGGTCGCCAAGGTCCTGAACGACGCGGTCGGCATCGACCACGGCTTCATGACGACCATCCACGCCTATACGGGCGACCAGCCGACGCTCGACACGATGCACAAGGACATGTACCGCGGCCGTGCCGCCGCGCTGTCGATGATCCCGACCTCGACCGGCGCCGCCAAGGCCGTCGGCCTCGTGCTGCCGGAACTGAACGGCAAGCTCGACGGCGTGTCGATCCGCGTGCCGACGCCGAACGTCTCGTGCATCGACTTCAAGTTCGTCGCCAAGCGCAAAACCGACAAGGAAGAGATCAACAAGGCCATCAAGCTGGCCGCCGCCAACCAGCTCAAGGGCATCCTGGGCTGGACCGACCAGCCCAACGTCTCGATCGACTTCAACCATGACAGCCACTCGTCGACCTTCCACATGGACCAGACCAAGGTCATGGAAGGCACGCTGGTCCGCGTGATGAGCTGGTACGACAACGAGTGGGGCTTCTCCAACCGCATGGCCGACACCGCCGTCGCGATGGGCAAGCTCTAAGGCCGGTCGAAGCCTTCTCAACTCGAACGGGCGCCCTGCGGGGCGCCCGTTTTCGTTTCGCGTGCCTTGATGCCGCGAAATGCCTCTTCGAGATCGGTGGACTGCCGCTCGGGCGCGCGCGAGGCCTGCAGTGTCACGAGACCGGCGAGATGGCCGAGCATCAGCTTCGCGGCCTTGTCTTCCTTGCCGCCCAGAATCGCCTCGGCGATGTCGCCGTGATCGTGAGGGCCGGCGCAGTTCGTGAGCTGCTGCGGCGCGGCGATCGAAAAGTGCATGGTCGAGCGCGTGAGCAGGCCGCGCAACAGCCGCGTCAGCTCGTCGTTGCCGCAAAGCTCCGCGAGCAGGACGTGGAACTCGCCCGACAATTCGAACAGCCGGCCGCGATCGTCGCGGCGCGTGGCCGCCTTCTCCTCGGTGACATGCGCCTTGAGGCGCTTTGCAGCCGCCGTAGTGTGGCCTTCGCTGAGCCGGCGCACGATCGCCGCCTCCAGCATCGAGCGGACGTCGTAGATCTCCCGCATCTCCTCGACCGTGAGCGAAGGCACGAAGGTGCCGCGGTTGGGGATCGCGGTGAGCCAGCCCTCGTGCACCAGCCGGTGCAGCGCCTTGCGCACGCGCTCGCGGCTGACGCCCAGCACGCGCGCCAGCGCCGGCTCCTGCAGCTTGGTGCCGGGCGCCAGCCGGCCCATGTGCATCGCCCGCCGGATCGCGCCATACACCGCCTCGTCGGCGGCGACGTCGCCCTTCATCGGCTTACGCGGCATCGATCTCCTCCACCGCGGCAACCAGCAAACGGAGTCCCTGCGCGAAATCGGCGAGGTCCATGGCCTCGTCGGGATTGTGGCTGCCGTGATCGTTGCGGATGAAGATCATTGCGGTCGGCACGCCCATGATGCCGAACACCGCCGCGTCGTGCCCCGCCCCGCTGGCCATCGGCAGCGCGTCGATGCCGAGTTCGGTCGCCAGCCGCTCGATACGCACACGGTGCGCGCGATCGATCGGACCGGGCTTGGCATTGGTGAAGGCGCCGAGATCGATCGTGACGCCACGCCGTGCGCCGATCTCGTGGGCGATCTCGCGCAGCCGCCGATCGACCGCGAGCAGCACCTCGTTGTCCTCGCTGCGGATGTCCATCGAGAACCAGAGTTCGCCCGGGATCTTGGTCATCGTGTGAACGGCCGTGTCGGTGTGGAACTGGCCGACGGTGCAGACGAGATCCTTGCCGGCCGCCTCATGTTCAAGCCAGAGCGCTTCCAGGCACGACACGAATTCCACTCCGGCCATCACCGCGTCGTTGCGCGAAAGTCTCGGCTCGGCGCCGGCATGGCCATATCGGCCGACGATATGCGGATTGCGGTATCGCAGGTTGCCTCGAATGCCGGTGACGATTCCCACTGGCAGGCCATGATCAACGAGGACCGGTCCCTGCTCGATATGGAGTTCGAGGAAACAGGCGATACGCGCGGGATCGAGTTGCCGCTCGCAGGCGCGGATGCGCTCGGGCGCGAAGCCCGACTCCCTCATGTGCTCGGCCAGCGAGCGGCCGGTGTCGGGACGCTTGCAGGCATCGAGCGCCTCCGGCTCCAGCAGGCCGAAGGCCGCGCGGCTGCCGATATAGGGCGCGGGGAACCATGAAAGCTCCTCCGCGCGCACGCCCATCACGGTGATGTCGCGCTTCGGCCGGCGGCCGGCGCGGTGCCAGCGCGCCAGCATCGCCATGCCGGCGACCACGCCCGCCGCGCCGTCGTAGTTGCCGCCCTCCGGCACCGAATCGAGATGCGAACCCGTCATGATGGCGGGCAGCGAGCGGTCCTGCCCCGGCAGGGTCAGATAGAGATTGCCGGCGGCATCGATGCGCTTCTCCAGCCCCAGCGACTGGCCGATGCCTTGCATCAGCTCGTGCGCCATCTGCTCGCCCTCGCCGTAGGACGCGCGGGTGACGCCGAGGCGGCCCCTGGAATGCGTGCGCAGATGCTCGAACCATTGGCCTGCCAAGGCTGTTTCAGGGTCGAGATCGCGGTGGAGTTCGGTCATGGGCCTGCCGCCGATTGGTAAAATTATGTGCACATAACGTCAAGAAATGTGCACATCCTGTTGGAGGAAGACATGCAAGGCGTGAGCCAGATGCGCGACCTGGTGGGCTATGGCGGCACGCCGCCGGCCTGGAAGCTGCCCGGGGACGCCAAACTCGCCGTCTCGATGGTGGTCAACTTCGAGGAAGGCGCGGAGCTGGCCGTCAGCGACGGCGACCCGCAGGCCGAGAAGATTTCCGAGGTCGTGAGCGTGGTGCCACCCGGCCGCTGGGACCAGGGCAACGAGCAGATCTTCGCCTACGGCATGCGCGCCGGCATCTGGCGCATGCTGGCCGCGCTGGAGAAGCACCGGCGGCCCGTCACCTTCTACATGTGCGGTCGCGCGGTCGAGCGCCTGCCGCAGCTCGCCCGGCGGATCGTCGACGCCGGCCACGAGGCCGCCTGCCATGGCTGGCTGTGGCGGCCCCATGCCGACTACGCCGACCGGACGGACGAATTGCAGGATCTCCGGCGCTGCGTCGAGGCCATGGAAAAGGCCACGGGCCAGCGACCCACGGGCTTTTTCTGTCGCGGCAGCGAGAGCCGCGAGACGCGGTCGATCCTGCGCGAACTGGGTTTCGGCTATGCCAGCAACGGCTTCGATGACGACCTTCCCTATTGGGACAGGTCCGACCCGCAACATCCTCTGCTGGTCCTGCCCTACGCCCTCGACAGCAACGACATGAAGTTCTTCCATCCCAACGGCTTCGTGCGCGCCGACGAGATGGTGGACTATGTACGCGACGCCATAGAAATGCTGCTGGAGGAAGGCGAGGCCGGCCATCCGAAGCTGCTGAACATCGGCTGGCACCTGCGCATCGCCGGCCGCCCCGGCCGCTTCGCCGCCTTCAAGCGCGTGCTCGCCCTGCTCGATTCCTACGGCGAGAAAGTGTGGATCGCGCGGCGCGACGAGATCGCGGCGTCGTGGCGGGAACAATTCCCGGCATGAGGGACCTGCCGATGGTTGGCATGCCCCTTGCGTTTGTCGCCTGCGGGAGGCGGCACATTTGCAGGATGTAGCGACAAACAAGGCGGCGCGTGCGCTGGACTTCGAGGACCTGAGCGTCCGCTACGGACAGTCGCTGGCCGTCGACGGCGTCACGCTCGCCATCGAGCCCGGCGAGGTCGTCGCCCTGCTCGGCCCTTCCGGATGTGGAAAGACCACGCTTCTCAGGGTCATTGCGGGCTTCGTCCGGCAGGCCACCGGTCGCGTGCGGGTCGATGGAGCGACCATCGACCATCTCCCGTCCAACCAGCGCAACATCGGCATCGTCTTCCAGAACTACGCCCTCTTCCCGCACATGACGGTGGCGGAGAACGTTGCCTATGGCCTGCGCGCTCGCGGGAACCGCGGGCCGGAGGTCCAGTCCACGGTCTCGCGCTTCCTCGACACCGTCCAGCTCGGTGCCTTCCACCAGCGCCTGCCGCGCCAGCTCTCGGGCGGCCAGCAGCAGCGCGTGGCGCTCGCGCGTGCACTTGCCATCGAGCCCTCGATCCTTCTGCTCGACGAGCCCTTCGCCGCCCTCGACCGCAACCTGCGTCTCGACATGCAGATCGAGATCAAGCGCCTGCAGCGGACGCTTGGCCTCACCACCATTCTCGTGACGCACGACCAGGACGAAGCGATGAGCGTCGCCGATCGGATCGCCGTCATGAACAAGGGCAAGGTCGAGCAGTTCGATACACCCGTCGCGATCTACGACCGGCCGCAGACGCTCTTCGTCAACGGTTTCATCGGGACCACCAATCTGATGAATGGCAAGGTCGCCTCTCTTCAGAACGGCATGGCGACGATCGCGCTGGATGCCGGCGCCAGCCTCAGCCTGCCCGCGCCCGCCGGCATCGGTCTTGGCGCACCGGTACACATGTCGGTCCGGCCCGAGCAGCTGGCCCTTTCCTCCGTCCCTGGCCCCGATAGCTGGAAGATCGAGCCAGGTCTCGCGTTGCCCATCGGCGCGCAGCTCGTGCACGAGGCCCGCACCGCCGACGGCACGTTCCTGAAGATCATCGAGCCACGCCGCACGGTCGTAAGCGAGGCGGCCCGCGCCTATTGCGCCCTGGCCGCCGACGCGCGTCCCACGCTTTTCCCGCGTTCAACCTGACAACCACGGAGACTCTTCCATGATCACCCGCAGACATCTCCTCGCCGGCGCTACCGCCCTCGGAGGCGCCTCTCTCCTCCCTTCGATCGCATATGCCAAAGGCAGCGTCGCCGCCGCCATCTATCCCGGCACCTGGGAGGAGGCATTCCGCGCCATCGTGGCCCCGGCCTTGAAGAAGAAGGACAGCATCGATCTCGAGCTTCAGCCACTGTTCGCCGTCGATCAGGTGGCCAAAGCCAAGGCCGCGCGCGGGGCGCCGCCGTTCGATGCCTTCGTGCTCGATCCCGGCCCGCGCATCACCGCCATCGAGGGCGGCCTGTTCGAGAAACTCGATGCCAAGAAGCTCACCAACGCGTCCAAGCTGCCAGCCGGCCTGGTCGACGAATGGGGCGTCGGCGTCAACGCGCAGGTCGTGGGCATCGCCTACAATCCCAAGAAGGTACCGGCGCCGAAGGGCTGGAAGGATCTGTTCAGCGATCCGTGGGTCTCGCGGCTGGGCATCACCGGCTTCCAGACGACCTTCGGGACGGTGTCCCTGATCGAGATCGCCAAGGTGTTCGGCGGCTCGGAGACCAACATCGAGCCGGCACTCGCGGAGCTGAAGAAGGTGCTGCCCAAGATCGCCGCGGTCGGCCAGCCGGCCGCCATGCCGGGCCTTTTCCAGCAAGGCCAATGCGACGTGATCTACACCAACACCCAGACCGTCGCGACGCTGAAGGGCCGCGGCGTCGACATCGAATTCGTGAAGCCCGAGACGGGCGCCATCACCTTCCTCACGACCTTGCACATCGCCAAGGGCGCGGCCGATGCCGACAACGCCTACAAGTACATCGACCTCGTCGCCGGCAAGGAGGTGCAGGAGGCGCTGACCAAGCCGCCCTACAACTTCGTGCCGGTCAACAAGGACGTGCCGCTCCCCGACTACCTGCCGATGAAGAGCCTCGACGAGATGTCGAGCTTCATCCGCCACGACTGGGCCAAGATCAATCCGCTGCGCGCCGGCTGGATCGAAAAGTTCAACAAGGAAATGGCCAAGTGATTTCAGCTTGCCTCCTCATTCAAATGGGGAGGTGCCCCCGTTATCGGGGGCGGAGGGGTCATGATCGATGCGCACGATGACCCCTCCGTCGCCTGGCGGCGCCACGTCCCCCGCTGAAGGGGGAGGAAAGCGCTCCGTCCTCGCCGAGTGGCAGCTCGCGCTGCCGCTCGCGCTGGCCTTCGCCTCGATCTTCCTGGCGCCGCTGCTCATGCTGGTCGGCGTCAGCTTCTTCAACGACGACAAGATCAGCCAGCCGGGTTTCGGCCAGTGGGCCAAGTTCCTCGGCGATCCCTTCAGCTACAAGGTGATCGCCGACACGATGCTGCTTGGCGTGAAGACGGTGGGCGCCACCATCCTGATCGGCTACCCGCTGGCGCTGGTCTACCTCGATGCATCGCCACGCGTGCAGAAGGTGCTGATCTTCGTCATCGTGATGCCCCTGCTGCTTTCCGTGGTGGTCCGCACCTTCGCCTGGATCGTGGTGCTGGGCCGCGAAGGCGTGGTCAATACCGTGCTGATGCAGCTTGGTCTCATCTCCGAGCCCCTGCGCCTCCTGCAGACCGAGCTCGGCCTCGTGATCTCCCTGACCCAGATCGAGATGCCGCTGATGCTGCTGCCGCTGATCAGCGTGATGTCGCGGCTCGATCCCAACCTGCGCGACGCTTCGGCGGCGCTGGGTGCTTCGCGCTGGCGTACCCTCTTCACCGTGATCGTCCCGCTCAGCATGCCGGGACTGGTGGCCGGCTGCCTGCTGGTCTTCGCCAGCTCGACCACCGCGTTCATCTCGCAGAGCGTGATCGGCGGCGTGCGGCTCATCTACCTGCCATTGCTCATCTGGCAGCAGTCGCTGGTCGTCTTCAACTGGCCGTTCGCCGCTGTGGTCTCGATCGCCCTGCTGATCTCCGTGCTCACCGTCGTCAGCGCCCTGTCGTGGCTCGGCCGCCGTTCTGGAGGCTATGTCCATGGGTAGGCGGCGAAGCTTCGGCGACATTTCCTACGGCGTGGTGATCTGGACGTTGGCCACGACCGCCCTGTTCATCATCGTGGCGCCGGTGGTGATCGTCCTCACCACGTCGTTCACGGAAGGCCGGTCGCTCAAGTTCCCGCCGACGGGATTTTCGTTGCAGTGGTACGAGGCCCTGTTCGATCCGTCGAAGTCCCGCCAGATCCACCGCGCCGTCGGAAACTCGCTCGAGGTGGCGGCGTGGTCGACCGGCTTCGGCGTGCTGCTGGGCTCGATGGCGGCGCTCGGCATCGCGCGCAACCGGCACCGTCTCGCGCGGGTGGCCGACGGCTTCTTCCTCTCGCCGCTCGTGCTGCCGGGACTCACGTTCGGCCTGGCCTCCCTGATGTATTTCACGCTGATCGGCTTCCGCCCGTCGCTGAACCTGATCATTGCCGGCCACATGATCGTGACCGTGCCGTTCATCCTGCGCACCACGAGCGCCAGCCTTTCCCAGCTCGACCCCGCCTTGAACGACAGTTCGCAGAGCCTGGGCGCGAGCTGGTTCTACACGCTGCGCCGCGTGACCCTGCCGCTGATCGCGCCCGGCATCTTCGCCGGCGCGTTCCTCGCGTTCATGGCCTCGATCGACAACGTGCCGGTCTCGCTGTTCCTGTCGACGGCACGCACCGACATGCTGCCCATCCGCATGTGGGGCATGATGGAATCCACCCTCGATCCGCGCATCGCCGCGGTGTCGGGCGTGTTGATCACCGCGGCCTTCCTGTTGATGCTGGTCATGGAATGGACGGTGGGATTGACCCGCCGCATGCGCGACTGACGAGGACCCGCCAATGGAACTGATCCCCCAGCCCCTCACCAAAGAAGCCTTTGCTCCCTTCGGCGACGTGATCGACGTGCCCGACACTGCCGGCCGTACCTACTACGAGGATGCGCTGGGCAATCTCCGCCCGACGGCCCACGCCAGCCTCTCGGTCAGCCTGAAGGCCGAGACGCCGGAGCGGCCGCTGCGCAGCGACTATCTTGAACGCCACGAATTTTCCTCTCAGACCTTCATGCCGCTCGACGTCAGCCGCTACCTGATCGTCGTGGCGCCGCACGCGGCGGCCGGCGGCCCCGACTTCGCGGGCGTGCGCGCCTTCATCGCCACCGGCAAGCAGGGTGTCACCTACCGGGCCAACACGTGGCACCACGGCCTCACCGTCCTCGACCGTCCCGGCCGCTTCGCCGTCTTCATGTGGCGCGACGGCGGCAAGGGGGATGAGGAGTTCGTGCCGGTCCCCCCCTTCACCGTCCGCATTCCCTGAGCCGGAGCCCCCCGATGCCCTACGAGGTTCGCCGCGATTTCATTGGCTACGGCGCCAATCCGCCCAACCCGAAATGGCCCGGCGGCGCGAGAATCGCCGTGAACTTCGTCATGAACTACGAGGAAGGTTCCGAACCCTCCATCCAGGATGGCGAGGGCCATACCGAGATCGGACTCAGCGATGCCGCGGGCATGGGTCAGTCGATCACGGGCCGCGACCTCGCGGCCGAGGGGCTGTTCGAATACGGCAGCAGGGTCGGCTTCTGGAGGCTGATGCGCCTCTTCCAGGAACGCGGCCTGCCGATGACGATCTTCGGCTGCGGCCTTGCGATGGAGCGCAATCCCGAAGCCTCTGCCGCCATCGCCAGGTCGGGCTTCGACGTCTGCTCGCATGGCTGGCGCTGGATCAAGCACTATGAGCTCGACGAGGCCACGGAGCGCGACCACATCCGCAAGGCCATCGCCGCCATCCAGAAGATGACAGGTGAGCGCCCGCTCGGCTGGTACTGCCGCTATGGGCCCGGCGTGAACACACGCCGCCTCGTCGTCGAGGAAGGCGGCTTCCTCTACGACAGCGACTATTACGGCGAGGAGCTGCCCTTCTGGGTGACCGTCGAGGGCAAGCCGCAGCTCGTCGTGCCCTACTCCGTCACCAACAATGACGGCCAGTTCGGCGCTTCCATCGGCACGTCGGACCAGTGGTTCTCCTTCGTGCGCGACGCGTTCGACATGCTCTACCGCGAGGGCGCCACCCAACCGAAGATGATGTCGATCGGCCTGCACATGCGCCTGATCGGCCATCCCGCCCGCGCCGTCGGCCTGCAGCGCCTGCTCGATCACATCCAGAAACATGAAGGCGTCTGGGTGACCCGTCGCCTCGACATTGCCCGCCACTGGATCAAGACCCATCCCTATCCGGGCAAAGGCCTGAATGAGTGACACCGTGTATTGTGGCGGCGATGGACCGCCCCGTAATCCTGGTACGAGACTGGAAGCAGACCGAGGCGGCGCTGCTGGCCGCACGCGCGGCGGGCACGGCGCCGGTGCTGCTGACGCCTGAAGATGCCGCCGCGATCTATGGCGCGGGTTACCTGGGCGCATTGCAGACGCGCGCGCGGCAGGAGTTCCCCGACGTCGATTTCACGCTCATCGTCGATTGCGGCGACACGCCGGGCTATGCACTCGCCTGCCTGCGTACCGGCGTCCGCAAGATCTCGATGGCGAAGCACAATGAGAAGATTGCCGACATCGCCCGTCAGATGGGCGCCGAACTGGTGAGGAGACCGTCATGAGTTGGGAACCGAAACGCGACCTCGTCGGCTACGGCGCCAATCCGCCCGACCCGAAATGGCCCGGCGGCGCCCGGCTCGCCATCAACTTCGTCGTGAACTTCGAGGAAGGCTCGGAGCCGTCGGTCCAGGATGGCGAGGGCTACACCGAGACGGGGCTCACCGAGTCGAGCACTTCCTCGATCGGACTGAAGGGCCGCGATCTCGCCGGCGAAGGCATGTTCGAGTATGGCAGCCGCGTCGGCTTCTGGCGCATCCATCGCGCCTTCCAGGAGCGTGGCCTGCCGCTCACCGTGTTCGGCTGCGCACTCGCGCTGGAGCGCAATCTGCCGGCCGCGGAGGCGATCCGGGCCGCCGGCTGGGACGTCTGCTGCCACGGCTGGCGCTGGGTGCGCCACTTCCAGCTCTCCGAAGAGGAGGAACGCGAGCACATCCGGAAGGCCATCAAGTCGCTGGAGCAGACGGTCGGCGAGCGGCCGGCTGGCTGGTACTGCCGCTATGGACCGAGCGTGAATACGCGCCGCCTGCTTATCGAGGAAGGCGGCTTCACTTACGACAGCGACTATTACGGCGAGGAACTGCCCTTCTGGCAGACCGTCGAGGGCAAGCCGCACCTGATCGTGCCCTATTCGCTGACCAACAACGACGGCAAGTACGCCGCCGGCATGGTCCACTCGGACCAGTGGTTCGGCTTGGTAAAGGACGCTTTCGACGTCCTCTACAAGGAAGGCTCGACCCAGCCCAAGATGATGTCGGTCGGCCTGCATCAGCGTCTGATCGGCCATCCCGCCCGCATGGCCGGCCTCTGGCGTTTCCTGGACTATGTGCAGCAGCACCAGGGCGTCTGGGTCACCAGGCGCCTCGACATTGCGAAGCACTGGATCGCTACCCATCCGTATCCCGGCAAAGGCCTCAACGAGTAGACAGCTCAGACCCTGGCGCGCCCGGCAACCATCCGGACCTTGCCGGGCGATGCGAACCAGATCGAGACGGCCCCCAGCGCGCTGAAACCCAGCGCAACAACGAACGCTGCACGATAGGAGCCTTCCATGTCGTACAGAACGCCAGTGATCCACGGTCCCGCGGCGCCGCCCGCCAGCAGCGAGACCATGATGATGCTGAAGATCGAGCCGAAGTGCGGGCCTTCGAAAATCTCGGCCACCACCGAGCCCATCAGGCTGGTGAACGAGTAGCCCAGCACGCCCTGCGAGAGCACCATGAGGTAGAGCAGCGGCTGCGACGGTCCGCCGGCGAGCGCGAGGAGCGCCCCGTAGCAGATCACGAAGCCCGTGCCGGCGATCGTCCAGACGATCTCGCGGCCGATGCGGTCCGACAAGGCGCCAAGCAGGATCTGGCCGGGAATGCCGACCATCGCCACGAGGCCCAGCGCCCAGGCCGACTGCATCGGACTGAAGCCGATCTCGACCAGGTACTTGGTCTGGTGCACCTGGACCGCATACCAGGCGTAGCCCGTGCTGAAGAAGCCGATGCACAGCCACCAGAAGCGGTGCGTCCGCACGGCCCTGGCGACCGTCCATTCGACGGCGGCCCAACGCGGATCGACGATGGCCGCGGCGCGCCGCGCGGCGGCAGACCCTGCTTCCTTCGCACCGTCCGGCAGCAGGCCGAGATCCTGCGGCCGCTTGGTCACGAACAGGTTCAGCGGCAGCAGGACGAAAAGGGTCATCAGCCCGAGCGCCCAGCAGGCGCTCCGCCAGCCGTCCTTGAGAATGATCGTCTGCAGCCAGGGCAGGATCAGGATCGCGCCGACGCCCACGCCGGAAAAGGCGATGCCGGTCGCCAGCGCGCGGCGGCGCACGAACCAGTTGGGCAGATACTGCGACTGCACGGAGAAGCTCATGCAGTTGGCGCC
This sequence comes from Reyranella humidisoli, assembly GCF_019039055.1. NCBI lineage: Bacteria > Pseudomonadati > Pseudomonadota > Alphaproteobacteria > Hyphomicrobiales > Reyranellaceae > Reyranella > Reyranella humidisoli. The sequence continues at coordinate 745,728 of NZ_JAHOPB010000002.1, read as the reverse complement.
CGCCCCCACCAGGACGCCGAGTGTCGCGTAGAGCTGCCACGGCGCGTCGATCACGGTCGCGCCCAGCAGGCCCGCCACCGTCAGCACGACGCCAATCTCGATCACGAACCGGGGCCCACGACGATCCATGGTCCGGCCGACGACCGGACTGATCACCGCCGACACCAGAAAGCCGAAGGAGAAGGCGCCCGCCGCCAGGCCACGATCCCAGCCGAATTCGTCGACGATGGGCGGAAACATCAGGGAGAAGGCCGTGCGCGTGGTCACGCTCACCGCGACGGTCAGGAACGCAATCGCGATGATCACCCAGCCGAAGAAGAACGGCAGGCGCGCCGCGAACGACGCGGGTCGCGGAGGCAAAGAGGGAGACGGCACCAATACTCCTCTATCCGTTTCGCCAGTCGCATTGTGGCAAACAGGGGGCCGCAGCCTGTCCATAGCTCCGCCCCGGGGTCAATGATGCGGCAGGTAGTCGGGCCGGTAGCGGGTCCGCCGGGGCTTGAACCTGCCCCCCGGCACCGCTATCACCGGCTCCGTTTCCCCTCGAATGAACCGCCCTGGGAGCTGGACCGTGAAGATCACCCGTACCGTCAAGAAAATCCTCGACAACTACGAGAGCGATTGCCCCGGCACCAAGGCCAACCTGGCCCGCATCCTGATGCATGGTCGCCTGGGCGGCACGGGCAAGATGGTGATCCTGCCGGTCGACCAGGGCTTCGAGCACGGCCCGGCCCGCTCCTTCGCGCCGAATCCGGATGCCTACGATCCGCACTACCACTACCAGCTGGCCGTCGACGCCGGCCTGAACGCCTATGCCGCCCCGCTGGGCCCGCTCGAGGCCGGAGCCGACACGTTCGCCGGCGCGATCCCGACGATCCTCAAGTGCAACTCGGCCAACTCGCTGTCGACCAACAAGGACCAGGCCGTGACGGCCACGGTGGCCGACGCGCTGCGTCTGGGCTGCTCGGCGATCGGCTTCACGATCTATCCGGGCGCCGAAGACCAGTACGAGATGATGGAAGAGATCCGCGAACTGTCGGCCGAGGCCAAGTCGGTCGGCCTCGCCGTCGTCATGTGGTCCTATCCGCGCGGCGGCAAGCTCGACAAGGCGGGCGAGACCGCCATGGACGTCTGCGCCTACGCCGCCCACATCGCGGCCCTGCTCGGCGCCCACATCATCAAGGTGAAGCCGCCGACCAACGTGCTGTGGCAGCCCGAGGCGAAGGCCGCCTACGAGAAGGCCAACGTCGACATCTCGACCCTGCCCGCGCGCATCAAGCATGTGATGCAGGCGACCTTCAACAACCGCCGCATCGTCGTCTTCTCGGGCGGCGAGGCGAAGGATCTCGAAGGCCTGTTCACCGAGATCCGCGGCCTGCGCGACGGCGGCGCCAACGGCTCGATCATCGGCCGCAACACCTTCCAGCGCCCGCGCGCCGATGCGCTCGACATGCTCGACAAGATCATCAGCATCTACCAGGGCAAGATGTAGGGCATCGGCACTAGCAGGAGTTTCAAAAGGCGCCGGGTAACCCGGCGCCTTTTTTTTGCTGCCTGGCTTCCGTTTGACCGACTCCGGACCACCGACTACCTTCGCTTGGGGAGTTTCCGACTGAGCTTTCAAATATGACGATTAGTTACGTTGCCTTTGAAAACTCTTCTTTCCTCGACTTTCAAGGGTATCGCAGCGACGTCGTTCCCCTTTCGGGCGGAACAGTCGTCGACGACTTCAAGGTCAACGTCGCCCTCGTATTCGAGCGCAACGCGCCAGCCTCGCAGCTCGAAGCCCTGCTCGGTCAGGACTGGGGAACGCGCCAACAGGAAATCGCCCAGATGACCAGCGCGGGCACGCTCTGGTCGACCTACGGGGCGAACGCAGAGGCCTACCAAAAGGCCGTTGATTTCCTGAAGTCACCCGACGTCAACATCAAGATCCGCGACTTCGAGACGACGAGCACGCAATACATCTCCTCGGTCGAATCCCGCACCCTTTGGGTAGAGCTCGACAAGTCTGCATTCGAAACCCTCTTCGACACGAAGTTGCTACAGGGTCAAACGGCCACCGGAAAAGCGACATGGTACTGGGACGGCCAGTTGTCCCTGCCGACGGAACTCTCCGGCGCTCAGGGCGTGGCGGGGCTATGGTTCGACAGCTACGAGTTCACCACGGCGTTGCCCGACAAGACGGGCGTGACCCCGGCGCCACTGGATCAGGGATCACAGAGCGTCGGCAATGCCTCTACGCTGAGACCGGATGACAAGGCGCTCTATCCCTCCGACATAGCGGCCAACTACTACAATTTCCCCCTGACGGGTGATACCAGCCTCAGCGTTCAGACCGGCACCATCGGCCTGCTCGAGTCCGATCTGGGGATCAGGGTAAAGGACAACGACTTCGCCAGCCTGCTCGCCACCTATCGGCAGGGCGCCAGCATCGACACGCCGGGCGACGCGGTGGGTGTCGACCCGGGCGGCGATGCGGACAAGACGAGCGGCGAGCGCTCACTGGATGTCGGAATCGCCACGACGATCAACCCTCAGAGCAAGCTCGTGCTCTACGCCGGTTCGGGCAAGAAGGATGATGCCAAGTCCGAACCCTTCACCACGTATCAGGCCGCCATCTGGGACACCCGCCACGACCCCGAAGTGATCTCCTCATCCGAGCGTTTTGCCACCTCGCAGATGACTCCGGATTCGCCTTTTGCCTTCGCCGTCAACCAACTCCTGATCGATGCCGCCCTTGCCGGCATCACCGTATTCTCATCGGCGGGCGATGGCGGCTCGGGATATCAGACCGCAAACGGCCTGACGAACGTAAGCGGCGCGCGCGCCAGCCAGTACAGCGTCATCGTTGGCGGCACGTCGCTCAGCAGCATGGAAATAGCGACAACCGATGCGACGCTATCCACCATCATGGCCAAGGCCCTGGCGGGCGATCTCGATACGATCTGGCGGCTGGTCACCAACGGCCTCAACGTGTTGCCCGCCAACGCCCTGGACTGCGACCGCCTGATCGAGACCGTGTGGAATACCTATTCGCTCGACGACAACACCTTTGCCGAGAAAGGTTACTTCGGGAACCTTGCCGGCAATGGCGGCGTGGATTCCACGCAGGCCATCCCTTGGTATCAGACTGCCTTCGGGCTGACGCCGACGACAACGGACGGACAGGCCTTGACCGGTCGCGGCGTGCCCGACGTATCGGCCAATGCCGGCGGCAACCTTTTCTACCTCGTGCCCAAGCCGGATATGAAAGAGACGCATGGAGACGCCGGAACAAGCGCGGCAACGCCGCTCTGGGCCTCGCTTGCAATCCAGATAAACGCGATCCTGCTGGATCAGGGAATGCACCTGAAGCTCGGGTACATGACCGACCTGCTCTATATTGCGGCCGCCGTCGCACCGGGATCCTTCAACGATATTCGGGTCGGCAACAACACCTCGTCTTTTTACCTGAACGGCACCTATCATTCGGACGGTCAGGACATCACACCGACCGGCCACGGCTACGAGGCCGACCAGGGCTACGACCTGGCCTCCGGCCTCGGCTCCCCCAACGGCCTGCTGCTGGCGCGCGCGATCTCCGAAATCACGAACGCTCAGGTCCATTTCGCCACGACACCCGACGTGATCGATGCCAACGGCTTGGGCGGCTGGACCAGCGGCACGACGCAGACGCTGCTGCTACAGACCACCGCAAACGCCGATGCGACCGTCACCGTCACGACCGGCTCGACGGCAATCGATGCCAGCAGCGCCGCGCACGCGACATACGCCTGGACCAGCCAGCTCGCGCAGCAGTCGCTGCAGACCGACTTCGACGGCACATTGCTCGCCTTGTTCGACGGCAGGACACAGGGAACGCTAACGCAGGCGAGCGTTGCCAACGGAGACAGCGTGTCGGTCACTTTCAACGGCACGACGACGGTTGCGGCGCAGGCAAGTCTCAGCGCCTCGTTCGGCTTCGCGGATTTCTTTTCCGATGCCAGCAACTCGGTGCGCCTCGCGCAGGCGGTCGCTGTCGCCGAGACTGCGGGCGGTGCCGACGATTTGAACGTCGTCGTGCGCATGCGCCAGGTCGCCGGTGCCGACCTCTCGCTGATGCTCTACAAGGTCGACGATTACAACGGTACCATCAACGGCGTGGCGCCCAACCAGGCGGGCTATGCGGCCCTCGCCAGCGTCAATGCCTATGAGGTGATTGGCGGCGGCTCGTCGATCAACGGCCCCGGCGACGGCAGTGCGGCGCAGAGCCAGATTATTGGCGTCGATGCCGGCGACCTGATCGCCATGCAGCTCACCAACGTCACCAACGGCGACGTCTTCTGGGCCTTCAGCCAGGCCAACGAGGTGGTGAACGGCAGCCATGTCGCCCATCTCTGGAACTACGGCGCCAACACCTGGGGCTGGGAAGACCTGTACGGCGGCGGTGACCGCGACTTCAACGACCTCATCGTCCAGCTCGACTTCACGAGCGCCGTCGGCCAGGGACTCCTCGTATGAATGACCTGAGCGGCTCCCGCGAGGTCACTCCCATGACGCATCGTCAAAAACACCATCCCGAATTGCCCCACGAAGAGGAAATCGACCTCACGCCGTCACGTCTCAGCGCGCAAAAGAATGTCGTGCGCGTGTTCTACAAGGACCTGTGGGACAAGGCCGACCTCAGCCTCGTTCCGACGATATTCCACCCGGACTTCACCTTTCGCGGGTCGCTCGGTCCCGTACTCGTGGGCCACGGGCAGTTCGGCAACTATGTGACCTGGCTGACGGAAACCCTCGAGGACTACACGTCCGACATCCTCGAACTCGTGGAAGAAGGCAGCCGAGTATCGGGCAAGCTGCGTTTCCATGGCATTCACCGCCGCACGCTGTTCGGCGAGCCGCCGACCAATCGCAGGGTCTGGTGGTACGGCGCACCCATCTTTACGTTCGACGGCCCGCTCGTTCGCGATCTCTGGGTGCTGGGTGACATCCACGGCTTGCGGTCCCGCCTTGCTCCGGCGGAAGGGAATGCCCTCAGATTCGACCGCGGCTAAAGCAGGCCGTTGTCGCGAACGTACTTCGCGATCTCCCGCGCGATCAGTTCGTGGGCGGCCCGGTTGGGATGCCCATCGCCCACGATGTAGAGATTGGTGCCCTTGTCCCTCTCCCGCTGGAAGGCTTGCGTGAGGTCGAGGAGCCGGATGTCACCGATCAGGCGGGGCAGCGCTTCGGGTGCCGAGTAGTAATTCGTCGGCAGATAGACGACGAGCAGCTTGGCCCCGATCGCCGTGGCCGACCGCTCCATCTCGCGCAGCAGATAGCCCAGCGCCTCTTCCTTTTTCCGGTCGGTCGGCGTGCTGTAGGTGGCCTGGGCGTATTCGATCCGGCCGCGAATGACATCGACGCCGTGCGTCAGCCAGGTGACCGGGTTGGTGAAGTCGCCCGCAAGATGGCGTTGGAAACGACGCACGCCGTTGCTCTCGGGCGGGGCGATGTAGGGTTCTCCCGCCGCGTTCCAGGTGACGTGCGAGGCATCGAAGCAGAACGGATAGTAGGACGGGAGGCACGGCATCACGTTCCGCTCGAAGTGATGGGCGATGATCCCGTACACGATCAGCTTGGGTTTGAGATCGCCGTTTCGGCGCAGCATCTGAAGCGACTGGGTCGTGCCGTAGGCCGCCATCGCGAAGTTCGACACGCCTGTCCCGAGTTCACGCGCGAGATGCCGGGCATAGGTTTCCGGATTGGCGAGCGCATAGCCCCATGAGAATGAGTCGCCGACCACGAGGACATCGACCTGGGCCGGGCTGCGCTGCCCCGGTCCGTCGACCCGCGCGCCGCGATCGTCGGTGTAGATGTCGAAGGCGAATGTCTGGCGGTCGCGAACGGCCGGGTAGATGCGCCGTGCGTGGGAGCTGGGATTGGCCCTCGCGCCGATCTCGGGGTCGAACACCAGGAGACGGTCGCCTTCGGATATCAGGGGAATGCTGGGAATGGTCAGGTAGGCGGCGATGGCGATCCCGGCCAGGACGCTGGCGGCGGTCGACACCAGCACCAAAAGAATGGTCTTGCTGACTTTGTTCATGGTTCCTGGCGAGAAGGCTGCCGTCAGTTAGCCCATGCCGCCGCGGCAAGACAACGGAAGGATTTCCCCGCCCGCCTCTCGACGCGGCGCCGGGTTCCGCATACACCACACGAAAATCAGGAAGCCCGTGACCGCCCGTCTCTATCTCATCTCGCCCGCCCGCATCGAGCATCCGTCGATCTTCGCCGACGAACTGCGTGCCGCCCTCGACGGCGGCGACGTTGCGGCTTTCCAGCTCCGGCTGAAGGACGTTCCCGACGACGAGATCGCCCGCGTCGCCGACACGTTGCGGCCGATCTGCCAGCAGCGCGACACGGCGCTGATCATGAACGACCGGCCAGACCTGGCGGTGAAACTCGACTGCGACGGCGTGCATGTCGGCCAGGACGACATGCCCTATGCCGAGGCGCGCCGGATCGTCGGACCCAACCGGCAGGTGGGCGTCACCTGCAAGGCGTCGCGACATCTTGCGATGGAGGCGGCCGAGGCCGGTGCCGACTACGTGGCCTTCGGTGCCTTCTTCCCTTCGACCACAAAAACGGTCACCACGCCCGCCGATATCGAGATCGTCGAATGGTGGAGCGCGCTGATGCAGGTGCCCTGCGTCGCGATCGGCGGCATCACGGTCGAGAACTGCAAGCCGTTGCTCGTCGCCGGCGTCGACTTCCTCGCCGTGTCCGGCGGTGTCTGGAACTACGGCGACGGTCCCGAGGCGGCTGTCCGGGCCTTCAACGAGCTCTTCTCAGCGCACGGGCAACCATAGAACGTCCTCGATGCGGCCCGCGCCGCTCGCCAGCATGACCAGGCGGTCGAAGCCGAGCGCGATGCCGGAGCAGTCCGGCAGGCCGTGATCGAGCGCGGCCAGGAAATCCTCGTCGACCGGCCAGCGCACGCCATAGAGCCGATCCTTCAGGTCCATGTCCGCTTCGAGACGTTCGCGCTGGATTCGCGGATCGGTGAGTTCGCCGAAGGCATTCGCCAGTTCCACCCCGCAGACATACAGCTCGAATCGCTCGGCCACCCGAGGATCGCCCGGCTTGGCGCGGGCGAGCGCCGCCATCGAGATCGGGTACTCGCAGAGAATGGTCGGACGGCCCATGCCGAGCCGCCGCTCGATCTTCTCGAACATGATTCGGAAGAAGACGTCTTCCCAGGTATCGCCCGCATGCATCGCGACGCCGGAGGCTCCCGACAGCGCCTCGGCATTGCCCATGGTCGCGAACAGGTCGACGCCGGCATGGCGAACGAAGGCGTCGGCGACCGTCAGCCGCTCCGGCTCGGCCCTCGGATCGCAGACATGCCCGTTCCACCGGAGCTGATCGACGCCCAGCGTGGCGAGCAGCGCGGCGCAATCCGCCATGATCGCCTCGTAGCCCACGGCCGAGCGGTACCACTCGAGCATCGTGAATTCGGGATGGTGCAGCGCCGAGCCCTCGGCGTTGCGAAACACCCGCGCGAACTGGAATATCCGCGGCAGTCCACCTGCCAGCAGCTTCTTCATCGCGAACTCGGGCGAACTGTGGAGCCAGCGCTCCCGCGACTCGCCGTCGGGCAGCTCCCATTCGGTGGCAAAACCGGTGAGATGGACTTCGGCTCCGGGCGCGGCCTGCAGGATAGGCGTCTCGACTTCCAGGAAGCCTTCGCCCGCGAACCACTGCCGCATCGCGGCCTGCAGCCGGGCACGCGCCTGGAGATGCGGCAGGCGCCGCTCAAGCCTGTCGGGACGCCAATCGGTCATGCGCCAGCATCGCACGCCGCCGGCACGGCGTGTAGGATGTCGTCATGACGCCGAAGCAGGTCGATGCCTATTGCCGCAGGCTGCCAGCAGCCACCAGGACGGTGCAATGGGAGGGCGTCACCGTCTTCAAGGTCGGCGGCAAGATGTTTTGCCTGATCGGTCCGCCCGGCCATTCGGTCGCGCGCCTCTGCTTCAAATGCCCGCCGGAGCATTTCGAGGCGCTGTCCCATGCAAAGGGGTTCAAACCAGCCCCCTACCTCGCCCGCGCCACATGGGTTGCCCTGGAAGATCCCTCGGTCCTGACTCCGGCCGAGACGCGCGCCTACCTGAAACAGGCCCACGCCGTCATCGCGGCAGGCCTTTCGAAGAAGAAGCAGGCCGAATTGGGCCTCAAATAGCCCCGGAGGGCCCGTGGCCGGCCGGTTGCGACCCCGGGCCGCCTTTGATAGAAGGCCGCGCCGGCCTCGAACCGCCCTCGCGGACGAGGCCGAATTCCATTCATCCGAGACAGCGGTAGGGCCGGGTAAACCCATGAAAGTCCAAGTCAATTCCATCCGAGCCGGCAACGTTCTCGAATATAACGGCAAGCTCTGGGTCGCCTCCAAGGTGCAGCATATCAGCCCCGGCAAGGGTGGCGCTTTCGTCGCCATCGAAGCCAAGGCGCTGCGCGAAGGCAACAAACTGCAGGAGCGATTCCGCTCGGGCGAGACCATCGAGCGCGTCCACATCGACGAGCGCGAGTGCACCTACCTGTTCAAGGACGAGGCCGGCTTCACGTTCATGGACAAGGAGACTTTCGAGCAGCTCGTGGTCGGCGCCGACGTCCTCGACGAGGATCAGTCGCGCTGGCTGCAGGACGGCATGGAAGTGACCGTGTCGCTCTATGAAGGCACGCCGGTCGGCGCCGAGTTGCCGAAGACCGTCATTCTCGCCGTCACCGAGGCCGATGCCGTGGTGAAGGGCCAGACCGCCTCCTCGTCCTACAAGCCTGCCATCGTCGAGGGAGGCATCCGCGTGATGGTGCCGCCGCATATCGGCGTCGGCACCCGGCTGGTGATCAACACCGAAGAAGGCACCTACATGGAACGCGCCAAGGATTAGGCGCGCACCCGTGGCCCTCCCAACCAACCGTCCCCCGAGAGAAACACCGGTCGCCCGCGTCGGCCGCGCCCCGATGGGCGAAGCGCGCGAGCGCTCGGGCCCGCCCGAGCGCAAGTCGCTGGCGCAGCGCTCGGCCACCGTCACGGTCATGATCCGTGCCGCCTTTGCCGCGGCCAAGAGCCTGAAGCGCGACTTCGGCGAAGTCGAGCATCTGCAGATCTCCGAGAAGGGACCTGGCGACTTCGTGAGCCATGCCGACATCAAGGCCGAGCGCACGCTGCGCACCGAACTGTCGCGCGTCCGTCCCGACTACGGTTTCCTCGGCGAGGAAGGCGGCGAGACCAAGGGCGATGGCCGCAACCGCTGGATCGTCGATCCGCTCGACGGCACGACCAACTTCCTGCACGGCGTTCCCCACTTCGCCATCTCGATCGCGCTGGAGCGCGAGAAGGAGATCATCGCCGGCGTCATCTACCAGCCGATCTCCGACGAGCTGTTCTGGACGGAGAAGGGCAACGGCGCCTATGTCGACACGCCGAATGCGCGCTCGCGTCGCCTGCGTGTCTCGGGCCGCAAGGATCCGGCGCGCGGCCTGATCGGCACCGGCATCCCGCATATCGGCAAGGGCAACCATGCCGCCTATCACGCCAAGCTGGCGGCTGTGACCGAGCGCACGGCCGGCGTCCGCCGATGGGGTGCCGCCGCGCTCGACCTCGCTTTCGTGGCGGCCGGCCGCTACGACGCCTTCTTCGAGTTCGGTCTGGCTCCCTGGGATGTCGCCGCGGGGATCCTGATGGTGCGCGAGGCCGGTGGCCTCGTGGGTGACGTCGCGGGACAGCCCTACGAACTGGGCGGTCCGTCCCTTCTCGCCAGCAATTTCGGTCTGCGCGACGCCATGGTCGACATCCTGTCGAAGGCCTGACCGTTCGTTCGTGCGAATTCGTCCGCAGGCGCGTCGCCGCCGGCGGTTGAGCGCACGGATTCCATTCGGTATGGTCGATTGCCAAATCCCTTGGAAAGGCAATTGGTTATGCCCCCGTCTTCGGTCGCTGCACGCAGCCTGGCTCTCGCGCTGTTCGGCGTCGGCGCTGCGGCTTTTGCAGCGCACGGGCAGAACGTCACCGCCTTCAATCCTTACTCCGGAGTCGGCCTGCCGGGCGGTGCTTCCCCGCAAAGCGCCGTGCAAGATCCTCCTGCCGTGACAGCACCAGCCGTGCCCCCGGCGCAAGTTGCCGGTCCGGCGTTCAACCCCTGGGCGCTCTCGGGTGCTGCCCCCGTGGCCCCCCAACAAGCCTCTCCCCCATCCGGGCGCGCCACCGAGCCGGGAGCCAGCCTGCCGGCACCGACCGGGCGGATCGCAAGCCGCATCGTCGCCGTGCCGGAATTGACGACGAACCACAGCCGGCCGCGCGACAGCCAGAAGGTGAGCGCCGCCGAACCCGCACCCAGGTCCCCATCGGTGGCGGCCGTGACCCCCAAGGCATCGCCGGCAGCCGCTCCGAAGTCGACGCCCGCCGCGCCCTCTCCCAAAACCACCGCCGCTGCCGCTCCGGCGCCCGCAAGTGCGCCGCCGGCAGCCGCGCCCGCACCTGCGCCGGCGGCGCCCGAGCAGAAGATGGCGGCGTTGGCGCCACAACCCTCACCCCCGGCACGGGTTCCCCTCACCGTTTCCCTGGTCTTCACGCCGCGATCGGCCGAACTCTCGGACTCTTCGCGGACGGAGCTGGACCGGTTGATCAAGAGCATCTCCGACCAAGGTCTCCGCCAGGTCGAGTTGCGCTCGTTTGCCGGCAACGGCGAGCCGGACAGCCGCAAGGTTTCCCTGGCGCGCGCCCTCAACGTCCGCACCTACCTCATCGACAAGGGCGTGAAGTCCAAGATCGAGATCGGCACTTTTTCCAGCAGCGACGGCAACGAGCGGGTCGAAATCGTGGTGCCCAACACATGATCGCCCGCAGGGAGAGCCCCAACGGCAGCGGGAGTTCGCATGAGTAATCCGCTTCCGTATCTCGTCCGCATGCTGCTGTTCCTCGCGGTCGTGGCCGGCATCGCCTACCTGCTGCACCATGATCTGCTGCGCGTGTTCATGAACACGCCGATCCTGAACAGCGTCATCGTCGGCGTTCTCGCGATCGGCATCTTCTTCGTGATGCGCCAGGTTCTTTCTCTGTGGCCCGAGGTGCGCTGGCTGCGGCGCTTCCAGCATCGCGAACCCGGCGCCCCTCCGCTCGATCCCGGCTCGATCGACCTGATGGCGCCGATGGCCGCCATGATGGGCGAGCGGCAGGACAATTTCCGCCTGTCTCCGACGGTGACGCGCGCGATGCTCGACGGCATCGCCAGCCGTCTCGACGAGCGGCGCGAGCTCAGCCGCTACATGATCGGCCTGCTGATCTTCCTCGGCCTGCTCGGCACCTTCTGGGGCCTGCTGGAGACGATCGGCGCCGTCGCCGACGCCATCGTCGGCATGCAGGTCACCGGCGGCGACGCCGTCCAGATCTTCGCCAAGCTGAAGCAGGGTATCGAAGGACCGCTCAAGGGCATGTCGACCGCCTTCGGCGCCTCGCTGTTCGGCCTGTCCGGATCGCTCGTCCTGGGCTTCCTGGAATTGCAGGCGAGCCAAGCTCAGGGCCGCTTCCACACCGAACTCGAGGAATGGCTGGCCGGCGCGACGCGCCTGTCCAGCGGCAACCTGCAGACCGAGGGCGAACAGGGCGTCTCGGCCTATGTCGAGGCGCTGCTGGAACGTACCGCGGACGGCCTCGACGATCTCACCCGCACGCTTCGCCGCAGCGAGGAAGGCCGCGAACAGGCGGCCGCCGCCAACGCCACGCTGGTTGAGCGCCTGTCCTCCCTGACCGAAAGCATGCGCTCGCAGCAGGCGCTGCTGGCCCGTCTCGCGGAACAGTCCATCGAGCTGCGCGGCACCGTCGCGCGCCTGATCGAGCGCAAGCCGGAGCCCGCAGACAGCGACGCCCTGCTGGCCCACCAGCGCAATCTCGAAGCCGGCCTCGCCCGGCTGATCGATGAGAGCGTGCGCAGCCGCACGGCGCTGGCCGACGAACTGCGCGGCGAGTTCCGCCTGCTTGCCCGCACCATCGCCTCGACGCGCGGCGCGCCGCCGCCGAGCGACGGCTAGCCGCCATGGCGGGCGCATCCCGCCGCCGCGGAGGGGGCTCGGCCGATTATACCTGGCCGGGCTATGTCGACGCGCTGACCACGCTGCTGATGGTCCTGATCTTCCTGCTGTCGCTGTTCAGCGTCGCCCAGTTCACGTTGACCGACACGTTGAACACGCGCGACGTCGCGATCGACGCCCTCAACAAGCAGCTCGGCAGTCTCGCCAGCGTGCTGTCGCTAGAGAAAGCGGCAAACGACGGACTGAAGCAGGATCTCGAGAAGCTCACCCTGCAGCTCCGCGAAAACCAGGCCGAACGCGACCGCCTGGGCGCCGATCTGGCAGCCCAGCGTAGCGCAGCTGATGCGCTGAAAAGCGAGCGTGACCGTCTCACGGCCGATCTTTCAAGCCAGCGCAGTTCGTCGGACGCGCTAAAGATCGAGCGCGACCAGCTCACCGAACGCCTGACCTCGATGATGGCGGAACGCGACCGGCTCGCCGCCTCTCTGGAGAGCGCCAACAAAGAGGCCTCGTCCACCGCCTCCAAGGCCGGCGATCTCCAGAAGGAGATCGAGCGTCAGCGCCTCGAACTCACGCGCCTCGCTGCGTCGCTGGCGGCCGCGAACCAGGACAAGGGCAAGCTGTTCGGCGACCTCACGGAGGAGCAGAAGCTCAGCGCCGAGCAGAAGGCCGCCGTCGTGCGCCTCACCGCCGAGATGGCCGCCCTCAAGGACGAGCTGGCGCGCCTCGGCACCGCGCTCGACGCCGCCGATGCCAAGGCCAAGGACCAGCAAGCCCAGATCGTCGACCTCGGCCAGAAGCTGAACCGCGCGCTGGCCAGCAAGGTCGAGGAACTGGCGCGCTACCGCTCGGAGTTCTTCGGCAAGCTGCGCGAGGCGCTGCGTGGCCAGCGCGACGTGCAGATCGTCGGCGACCGCTTCGTCTTCCAGTCGGAGGTGCTCTTCCCCTCTGGCTCGGCCAAGCTGGCGGAAGGCGGCGAGAAGCAGCTCGCCAACGTCGCCAGGCGCCTGGTGGAGATTTCGGCCACCATCCCCAAGGACATCAACTGGGTGCTGCAGGTCGACGGTCACACCGACAACAAGCCGATCAGCAACGCGACCTATCCGTCGAACTGGGAACTTTCGGCCGCGCGCGCTATCGCCGTGGTCAAGTTCCTGCACAGCGAGGGCATCCCGAACAACCGCCTGGTGGCAGCCGGTTACGGCGAATACCAGCCGCTCTCGTCCACCGACACGACGCGCAACCGGCGCATCGAGCTGAAGGTGACGAACCGGTAGAGCGCCGCGAATACGAGCGGGCTTCTGCTCGGCCTACAGCAGCCCCAGCCTCTTCAGCTCCGCAGCCATTTCGGGCGGCATGTCGGCCGTATCGCCGCTCGACAGGTCCGGCGGTGCCCGCTCGGGCTCGAGGTAACGCCAGCCCTGGAAGGCCTTGCAGGCGCGCGGTGCGGTCTGGATCAACGTCCGCTTGAGCTTGATGCGGCAGAACTTCTTGCCGCTCTCCTCGTCGAAATCGTCCTCGAAGCCGACCAGTTCCTGGCGGCAGCGGATGACGCCGCGCACCACCCAGTAGAGCGAGCCCCCCTTCAGGTCGTCGCCACGCCGCGGCGAATTGCGGGTGTAGACCCAGTGCGGCGAGCGTGCGGACTGACGACGCTCCGCGCGTCGCACCGCCTGGACCTTCTTCATGTGGGCAAGGTCGTCGACGCCGACCGCGAGCTTGATGAGATGCAACGCCATCGCTTGCGATTAGTACGCCGCGGCCCTTTCGCTCAAGCACCGCCTATCCACAGCGTGACCTTCCCGCCACAGCCTGAGAGAATTGGTGGCCGGACTTCGGACTCCACATTGTCTGCACAATCCACGCTCTAAAGTCGGGGCGCTTTTTTCCGCGGGGTTCTCATGAATCGTTCGACGCTGGCTGCCTTGGTCGTGGCCCTCATGCTGGGTTCCGGCATAGCAGGGTACCTGATTGGAAAGCCTGCCGTTTCAGTCGAGCGTCCCGCGGCGGCTACGCCTCCGGCGTCTCTCCCTGCTGCGCCCTCTGCGGCTCCCGCTCAGGCTTCGAACCCGCCGGCACCCACTTCGCAGTCGGCCGCCCCGGCGCCGATCGTGCAGCCGCCGACACTTCCGACCGATCCTTTTGCCTTCCGTCGCGTCGGTGTGGATTCCAGCCGCTCGGAAGCCGAAGCCTGCCTGGCCTTCAACAAGCCGCTCGCCACCGGCGACGTGAAGTATGGCGACTTCATTCGCATCGAGCCCGAGGCTAAAACGGCACTGCGCGTCATCGACGATCGGCTGTGTATCGCGGGGCTGACCTACGGCCAGGACTATACGGTTAAGCTGCTGGCCGGATTTCCCGGACGCGACGGGCAGAAATTGCGCGACGAGCAGAGCGTGAGCGTGGCATTGGGTGCCCGGCCCGCCGTCGTCACCCTCCCCGGCAAGGGTTTCATCCTGCCGCGCGGAAGTGCGGCCGGCCTGCCGGTCACCACCATCAACGTCTCCAAGGTCGGGATTTCCGTCTATCGCGTGAACGAACGCGGGATCGATCGCTTCTCGGCCGACCGCTCCTATGATGTGTCGTTCCCGGGCTCGGAGCCGATTACCGAGTCCTGGTCGCTTCGGAGCTGGCTGAACGGCAGCAATGGCGCCGAGCAGTGGTCCGGCACGATGGAGGTGCGCAACGTCCCCAACCAGGCCGTCGTCACCGCCTTTCCCATCCGCGAGACGATCCAGGACTGGAAGCCCGGCGCCTATTTCGTCGTCGTCTGGAACGCCGCCAAGCCTCCGTCCCGCGACTATGACGACGACGAGACGACAAGCGGCGGTGCCGCTGGCCTGTGGGTGATCGACACGGATATCGGTCTCACCTCTTTCAGCGGCGACGACGGCTTGAACGTGTTCGCGCGCTCGCTCCAGACCGCCCAGCCGCTGGCCGGCATCGAAGTCACGGTCCTCTCGCGCGGCAACGAGCCGATCGGCAAGGTCGTCACCGGCGCCGACGGGCGCGCCTCGTTCGCCGCGGGCCTTCTCAAGGGTAGCGGTGCGGCCGAAGCGGTCGCGGTCATGGCGCAGGATCCGGCAAAGAAGGATTTCTCCCGCCTCGAACTTACCAAGTCGTCTTTCGACTTATCGGATCGCGGTGTCGATGGACGCGCGCAGCCCGGCCCGGTCGACGCCTTCCTCTATACCGAGCGCGGCGTCTATCGCCCCGGTGAGACGGTGCAACTCATGGCGTTGATGCGCGACGATGCAGCCAACGCGCTTGCCGACCTGCCCGTCACCTTGATCGTCAAGCGCCCCGACGGCAGCGAGTTCACCCGCTTCACCCACGCCTTGCAGGGTTCCGGCGCGGTTTCGCAGGCAATCGACCTGCCGAAATCCTCGCGGCGCGGCCGCTGGACCGTAGCGGCACATATCGACCCCAAGGGCGCCCCCGTGGGCCGGGTCGAATTTTCGGTCGAGGATTTCGTCCCCGAGAAACTCAAGGTCGAACTTGCACCCGAACAGCCGATCGTCCGGCCCGGGACCCTGAACCGCTTCGCCTTGTCCGCGGACTTCCTCTATGGCGCGCCCGCATCGGACCTCGCCGTCGAGGGCGAGATGCGCATTACGGTCGACGACGCGCCGTTCCCCGCCTTCGCCAAATACCGGTTCGGCCCGGAGGAGGAGCGTGAAAAATTCGAACCGCCGTTCATCGAGTTGAAGGGCGAGAACACCGACAAGGCCGGCAAGTCGAGCCTCGAATGGAGCGGCGACCTCGCCAAGGACACCGTCCTGCCCCTGCGCGCGCAGATCCAGGCGCGAGTCTTCGAACCGGGCGGCGGTCGCGCGACCAAGACGGACAAGGTCATGCCTGTCCGCACGCGCGACACCTACCTCGGCATCTCCCCCACGTTCGAAGGCCGCTATTCGCGCGAGGGAGTCGACACCGAGTTCGATGTCGTGGCGGTCGATGCCGGAGGGGCGCAGGTCGCCCGCTCTTCGGTCGAATACCGCATCGAGCGCATCGTCTACGCCTATCAGTGGTTCCAGGTCGACGGCCGCTGGCGCTGGCAGTCGGTCACCAACACGAGGCTGGTGACCGCCGACAAGGTCACGCTTAAGGCCGACGCCCCGACCCGTCTGTCGCAGCGCCTGGATTGGGGCCAGCACAAGCTCACCGTCGTCGACAACGAGAAGAACACCTCCACGAGCCTCACCTTCTACGTGGGCTGGTATGGCGGCACCTCGACTGAGGAAGCGCCCGACACGCTGCGCGTCGCCAGCGACCGGCAGAACTACGCGGCGGGCGACAGCGCCCGCCTGCGCATCGAAGCGCCGTTCGCCGGCGAGGCACTCATCGCCATCGCCACCGACCGCATCGTCTCGACCCAGTCGGTGCAGGTGCCGGCCGGAGGGACGACCGTCGAAATCCCGGTCAAGGCCGAATGGGGCGCAGGCGCCTATGCCCTCGTCACGGCCTGGCGGCCACTGGCGGCCCCCGCCGAACGCACGCCCACCCGGGCGATCGGCGCCGTATGGCTCGGCCTCAATCCGGACCTGCGCACGCTCGGCGTTCAGATCGGCACGCCCGAGAAGATCACGCCGCGCCAGCGCATCGAGGTGCCTGTGAAGGTGTCCAACCTGCAGGCTGGCCAGGACGCGTTCGTCACCTTGGCCGCCGTCGACGAAGGCATCCTGCAACTCACGCGCTACAAGACACCCAATCCGGCTGACTACTATTTCGGCAAGCGTCGTCTCGGCGTCGCCATGCGTGACGATTACGGCCGCCTGCTCGACACCCGGGCCGACGAACTCGGGCGCATCCGGTCCGGCGGCGATGCCGGCGAGATCGGCGGACTCGACGTCGTCCCGACGCGCACCGTGGCACTGTTCAGCGGCCCGGTGAAACTCGACGACAAGGGCGAGGCGAAGATCGCCTTCGACATCCCCGATTTCATCGGTCAGCTGCGGCTCATGGCCGTCGCCTACGACAGGAACCGCGTGGGCTCGGGCGAGCAACGCCTGTTCGTGCGCGATGCCGTTACCGCGGATGCGGTGCTGCCGCGCTTCCTCGCCCCGAAGGATCTCGGGCGGGTGGCGCTGTCGCTGCACAATGTCGACGGCCAGGCCGGCGACTACCGCGTCACGCTGACGGCCACGGGCTCGGTCTCGCTCGAGCGGCCGGTGAACGAGACGAAGAGGCTCGCCGCCAACCAGCGCGAGCTGCTGACCTGGCCGTTGCGCGCGGGAGATGCCGGCTTCGGCAAGGTGACCGTCGCCGTCCAGGGGCCCGGCAACTTCGCCGTCCAGCGCGAATGGGACATCCAGGTGCGGCCGGCGCAGACGCCCAGCGCCGTCGATACGGTGGCGCGACTCGGACCCGGCAACGAGGCCACGGTCGACCGCAACGTGATCGCCCCCTTCGCCTCCGGCACCGCCCAGGTCAGCGCCTCGCTGACGCGCATTCCCGGCATCGACGTCGCGGGACTGCTGCGGGCGCTCGACAAGTATCCGTTCGGCTGCATCGAGCAGACGACCAGCCGCGCCATGCCGCTGCTCTACTACAACGACGTGGCGATGCTCGGGTACGGGCCAACCGATCCGCGCATCAACGATCGCGTCCAGGATGCCGTCTATCGCATCGTCGACATGCAGTTGCCCGACGGTTCGTTCGGCATGTGGGGTCCCTTCTCGACGCCCGCGGCCGAATGGCTGCAGACCTATGTGCTCGACTTCCTGGTCCGCGCCAACCAGCAGCAGATGGCCGTGCCGTCGGCGTCGCTGCAGCGGGCCCTGAGCTGGCTCAACAAGACGGCGGACAAATTCTCGCCCAACGCCCAGTCCTATGCCTGGTACGTGCTGGCGAAGTCGGGGTTCGCCGATCCCGGTCGCGTCCGCTACTTCCAGGACACCAAGGCGGCCGAGATGAAGGGCGGCATCGCCTGGGCGATGCTGGCCGCGGCCCTGAACCAGGTGGGCGAGCCGGGACGCGGCCGCCTCGCCTTCGCGACCGCGCGCCAGCGCATCGACGAGCGCGATCCGTCCGACTATTACGGCTCGCCGCTGCGCAACCGCGCCGCGCTCGTGACCCTCGCCGTCGAGGCGGGCGGCCGCGAAGCCCTGACCGAAATGACCAGCCTCGTCGGCGAGCGGCTGGCCGCCTCGATCGGCCAGACCACGACGCAGGAACAGGCCTGGCTCGTGATGGCCGCACGCGCCATGAGCGGCAGCACGCAGCTTGCCTATTCGGTCGACGGCCAGCAGCGCCAGGCGGCCGCCGAGCCGGTGGTATTCAACCCCGACGCGGCCACCCTCGCGCGGGGCCTCAAGCTGCGCAACGACGGCGACCGCCCGATCTGGATGCAGGTGACGGCGCGCGGCGTGCCGCTCGACCCGCAACCCGCTGCGACCGCCGGCATCAGCGTGAAGCGCGAGTTCCTGAAGCTCGATGGCGAGCCCAGTTCGCTCGGCCGCGTGCGGCAGAACGAGCGCTTCATCGTCTCGATCTCGGGCCGGAACCTGGAGGGCGGCTACCACGAGGTGGCGTTGCTCGACCTCCTGCCCGCCGGCTTCGAAATCGAATCGGTGCTGAACGAGGAGACGGTGAAGTCGTTTCCGTTCCTGGCCGACCTGACGCAAACCCGCGTCTCCGAGGCCCGCGACGATCGCTTCTTCGCGTCCTTCGACATGGGGACCCGGCCGTACCAGACCTGGTGGGATTCCTCGGCCAGGAACCCGAACTCCTATCACGTCGCCTACATCGTGCGCGCCGTGACCCCCGGAACCTACGCCGTCCCCGCAACCAACGTGTCGGACATGTACGCCCCGCGCGTTTATGGCCGTACCGCGATGGGCACCCTGACGATCGTTCCGCCGGACGCACGCTGACGGCCGCCGGACGTGAAGCTGGGGAACCTCCTCGCGGGCATCGCCGTCGCCGCCACGACCCTGGCGGCCACGGCGCTTGCGCTCGACCGCGTCTTCCCGCCCGACCTGTCGCGCTACCACGATCGGTCGACCGAGGTGGTCGACGCCAACGGGCGCCTGCTGCGCGCCTTCACGACCCAGGACGGCAAGTGGCGCCTCAAGGCCACCGTCGACGACGTCGATCCTCTCTATCTGGCGCTGCTCAAGGCCTACGAGGACCGTCGCTTCGATGAGCATTGGGGCGTCGATCCGCTCGCCGCCCTGCGCGCGGCCAGGCAGCTCGCCGAGCGCGGGCGCATCGTGTCGGGTGCGTCCACGATCTCGATGCAGGCCGCCCGCCTGCTCGATCCGAGGCCCCGGAGCTTCACGACCAAGGCCATCCAGTCGGCCCGCGCGCTCCAGCTCGAATGGCGTTACTCCAAGCGCGAAGTGCTGGCGATCTACCTGACGCTGGCGCCGATGGGCGGCAATCTGGAGGGCGTGCGCGCCGCTTCCCTTGCCTATTTCGGCAAGGAGCCGCGCCAGCTCAGCGCCGCCGAAGCGGCCCTTCTGGTGGCGATCCCGCAATCGCCGGAACGCCGCCGCCCCGACCGCGCCTCCGCTCTCGCCCAGGCCGCGCGCGATCGCGTGCTGGCGCGTGGGGTGGAACACGGCGTTATCGACGCACCGCTGTTCGAGATGGCGCGCAGTCGCCCCGCGCCCGACCGTCGCCTCGCTCTACCGATGCAGGCGCCCCATCTCTCCGCCTGGCTGGCCGGTCAGTCGCCGGGCACCGTCGTGCCGACCACCCTGCGCTTCGAGTTGCAGCAGGCGCTGAGCCAGCTCGCGCATGAGGAACGCCGCGCGTTCGCCGACGGCGCGGAGATCGCCATGGTCGTGCTCGACAACCGCACCGGTGGTGTCGTGGCCTGGCTGGGCGGCGACAATTTCTTCGGGCGCGCCGGGCAGGTTGACCTCGTGCGGGCCCGACGCTCGCCCGGTTCGGCGCTCAAGCCGCTGATCTACGCCATGGCCTTCGACGATCGCACGCTGCATCCGGAGACGCTGGTCGAGGACGTGCCGGTTCGCTTTCGGGACTGGCTGCCGCGCAACTTCGACCGCGATCATCAGGGCGCCGTGACGGTGCGCCGCGCCCTGCAGCAGTCGCTGAACGTGCCGGCGGTTCTGGCACTGGAGAAAGTCGGTCCGCAGCGATTCCTCTCGACGCTGCGTACTGCCGGCGCGACGCCCGGCCTGCCGCCGGGCGACACCGGCAATTCGCTGGGCATTGCACTCGGCAGCGCAACCCTGTCGCCGCTCGAGATGGCCGGTCTCTACGCGGGTCTGGCCAATGGGGGCAGCTTTGCCCCGCCGCAGGTCCGGCGCGACCGGGCGAAACCAGTGCCGGTGCGCCTCCTCGGCCCCACGGCAGCCTGGTACGTCTCCGACGTGCTGGCCGAGGCGCCTCTGCCCGAAGGCTTCGCCTCCCTCCCCGTGTCCCTGCGCGAGCGCCGCATCGCCTTCAAGACCGGAACCTCGGCCGGCTACCGCGACGCTTGGGCGGCGGGCTACAGCGCCAACTGGACGGTCGTCGTCTGGGTTGGCCACGCCGACGGCACGCCACGCCCCGGCCAGCTTGGCCGGCTTTCGGCGTTGCCCGTGCTGTTCAAGGCGTTCGGCCGGCTGCCTGGCGAGGACAATCGCGCCGTCCGCCCGCCCGCCGACGCGATCAAGGTCTCGTCACATCGCGACTTGCCCCCGCGCATGCGCACGCTGGCCCCTCACGCGGAGACGAGCGGCGGCCCGCGTATCGCCTATCCGCCGGCCGATGCCCGCATCGAACTGGCCGTCCGAGAGGCCGTTCCTTTGAATGCCATGGGCGGCCAGGGACGACTGCGCTGGCTGGTCGATGGGCGGCCACTCGACGGAAACCAGTGGGTCCCCGACGGGGCCGGCGTCGCGCGCCTCGCCGTCGTCGACGAGGCCGGACGCTCAACCTCGGTAACGGTCAGGATCGTCGAGCGGCGATAGCGTCAGGCCGCCGCCTTGGCCTTGAGCGCCTGGGCGACTTTGGAGGCGGGCTCGCGGCCGAGCGCCGCACAGATGTCACGGCCGGCCCTGGCGATGGCGTCGAGATCGACGCCATGCTGGATGCCGAGTCCGTTCATCAGGTAGATCACGTCCTCGGTGCCGACATTGCCCGAGGCGCCCTTCGCATAGGGGCAGCCGCCGAGGCCCGCGACCGCGGTGTCGAACACGGCGATGCCGCGCTCCATGACCGCCAGGATGTTGGCCAGCGACTGGCCGTAGGTGTCGTGGAAATGCGCGGCGATCTTTTCCCGCGGCATCTTCTCGGCCACGGCATCCATCATGGCGACGCACTCGCCGGGCGTGCCGACGCCGATCGTGTCGCCGAGCGAGACCTCGTAGCAGCCCATCCGGAACAGCCGCTCCGACACCTCCGCGACCTTCGCGGGGGAGACCTTGCCGTCATAGGGGCAGGCGATCACTGTCGAGACGTAGCCGCGCACCTTCATGCCGTGCTTCTGCGCCGCTTCCATCACCGGCCCGAAGCGCTCGAAGCTCTCGTCGATCGAGCAGTTGGTGTTCTTGCGGCAGAACGCCTCCGAGGCCGCCGTGAAGATGGCGATCTCATCGACCCGGGCCTCGACGGCCCCGTTCATGCCCTGCTTGTTGGGCACCAGGACGGGATAGCTGACTCCCGGCTTGCGCTGGATGCGGGCCATCACCTCGTCGGTATTGGCCATCTGGGGTACCCACTTGGGCGACACGAAGCTGCCGGCCTCCACGGCGGAATGACCGGCGGCCGAGAGCGCGTCGATCAGCGCCACCTTGGCCTCGACCGGAACGGGCTTCGCCTCGTTCTGCAAGCCGTCGCGCGGCCCCACTTCGACGAGCCGCACGCTCTTGGGATGATTCATCGTTGCCTCCCGATACTGGCGCCACATACTGCACCAGCGGGAAGGCCGCCAGACAGGATTTTCGCCCCTACGGCGTCTGCGAAATATGCGCGGTGCGATCGTGTCCGGGATGGCTGAACATGATCTCCAGCGTGCGCAGATAAGTGTGCAGCCCGGCATCCTGGATCGGCAGGACGTGGGCATCCTCCCCCGATTCGTTGTGGTGCGAATGCCAGTAGCCGGGCGGCGTGATGAAGCTGGCACCGGGCGCCCAGTCCTCGCGTCTGCCGTTCTTGATCATACCGGACTCATCGAGTTCCGTGCCGATCATCGTGTAGCAGCCGGGCTTGCAGTCGATGACGAAGTCGACCGCCACCGACTCGTGGCGATGCGGATACTGGACAGCATCCTTCGGCAGGAGGCCGAACATCGTCCACATCGTGTGGGTGATGGTCCGGGTGCTGGGAAAATTGCGGTTGGCGAGCAGGACACTGACGCGATTGGCGTTCGCGGTTCTGGGATCGGTGGCGATCTCCGTGAGCTTCTGCTGTGCCATGGTGTGCTGGTAGAAGGTTGGCTTGAAGCGCGCGATTGTCGGCGCGGCGCCGAGATAGCGCAGCAGGGGCGCATCGTGCACCCAGTAGAGCGCGGCCTCGCCGTCGGAATGATGCATTGCGTGGCCGTGCGCCGGAAGAACCATGTAATCACCCTGCGACCAGTGAATGGTCTCGCCACACCCGTCGGTCCGTCCGCTGCCCCGGAATACGAAGAAGACCTGGCTGGTCGCCTCGGCCGAGGTCATGACCGAGCCACGGACAATACGAATGAAGTTCGCGCACAGCGCCGGGGTCGTCGCGGGCCCGACGATCCCCAGCTCTTCGCTGACATCGAGCGGCTGCACGCGCGTCGGTCCCTCGTCGAAGAAAGACGGAGAAAAGGTCCGGTACGGCACCGGCGGAATGATTCCCTGCTGCAGCGGGTTCACGGCCGAGCTGTAGTCGAAATACTGCGCGTCGCTTGTCAGCAGGCCGTCGTTGGGAAAGCTCTCGATACCAGCCACACAAGTCTCCTCGTCCGGGATCCCGCGGGGCGCAGCCCGCTCAACGAAAGCAGTTTGCAGCCTGACCGGATCGCAAGTCCACGAGCGAAATCGCGGCGCAGTGGCCCTAGACCACAGTCTCCTTCAGCTTTCCGGCCCGGCGCAACACGATCGCGACGGCGGCGAGCGCCAGCATGGTGAAGGCGATCAAGAGGGTCGCGACGGCTGTGATGGTCGGGTTCACTTCGAGGACGAGTTCGTTGAACATCTTCTTCGGCACGGTCTCGTACTTGCCGGCGATGAACGACGTCACGATCACCTCGTCGAAGCTGCCGATGAAGGCGAAGATCCACGCTGCGAAGACGCTGGGCGCCAGGTTGGGCAGCACGACCTTGCGCATCGTATAGCCCCAGGAGGCTCCGAGGCTCCAGGCGACCTGCTCGATCCGCTGGTCGAACTCGCGGATCGCTACACCCAGCACCATCATGACCAGCGGTACGTTGAGCAGCGTGTGGGCAACCACGAGGCCCAGCAGCGACCCCAGCAGGCCAACCTTGGCCAGGGCCAGATAAAGGGCGATGGCGACGATGATCGTCGGCACGATCAGCGGCGCCATGAAGTTGCCCTCCGCCCAGTCACGCCCCTTGAACGTGCCGCGCCGCAGCCCGTAGGCCGCCAGCCCACCCAGCAGCAGCGCCGCCACCGAGGAGACCGCCGCGACGAAGACCGAAGTCCACATCGCCTCCATCCAGCGCGGATCGCCGAAGAAGGTCTCGTACCAGCGCAGCGACAGGCTGGGCGGTGGAAAGGTCAGCGCCCGCGCCGAGGAAAACGACATCGGGATCACGATGACCAGCGGTACCGTCAGGAAGACGAGACCGAAGATGCCCATCGCGGCCAGTCCCCGCCGCGCCCAGATCGAGCCGCCGATCGCTTCGCGGTTCATGCGGAGGCCTTTCGGTCGAGCCGGCGGTAGGCCGCGAAGATGGCCAGCGTAACGATCAGCAGTATCGTCGAGATCGCCGAAGCCTGCTCCCAGCGCGGGATCTGGTTGATCAGCGTGTCGAGCAGGTTGGAGATCATCGGGACGCGACCGCCGCCCAGGATCGCCGGCGTCACATAGAAGCCGAGGCAAAGGATGAAGACCAGCAGCGCGCCCGCGGCCAGCGCCGGCAGGGTGAGCGGAAAGTAGACCTTCCAGAAAATGGTACGCGGCGGCGCGCCCAGCGAGGCGGCCGCCTGCAGCAGCCGGTCGTCGATGCGAAGCATGGCCGCGAACAGCGGCAGCACCAGGAACGGCAGCAGCACGTTCGCCATACCGATCGTGACGCCGAGTTCGTTGTAGAGGAAGGAGACCGGAGAATCGGTGAGCCCGCTCCATTGCAGGGCTCGGTTCACGATCCCGCCGTTACCGAGCACGACGATCCAGGCATAAGTGCGGACGAGGATCGAGACCCAGAAGGGCAGCACCACCAGTGCGATGGCAATCATGCGGCCGCGGGCGCCGAGGCCGCGCATCCAGTGTGCCAGCGGATAGCCGATGATGATGTTGGCCAGGGTCGCGATGAGCGCAATGCGCATCGTATTGCCGAGCACGCGCAGGTAGACCGGCGCTTCGAGCAGGCCTTCGTAGTGTTCGAGCGTGAACCCTCGCCCCTTCTCCCAGAAGGCGAGCCCCAGCATGTAGACGATGGGCGCGTTGAAGGCGACGACCATCAGCACCAGCAGCGGCGCGATGAATCCGAAACCCTCGAGGCGGTTGGCTTTGTTCATGATGAAAGGATCGCATCGCGAGAGCGTCGAACCAGGGAGCCTTGCCGTTATGCAAAGCTCCCTCGCCCCGTCCCGGATAGCGGTTTGTGCTCCCTACAGGCTGAGCTTGAAGGCTTCCCACTTCTTGTTCACGGCCTCGCCGTTGTCGGCCCACCACTGGGCGTTCTCGAAATACTGCACGTCCTTGTTCTGCTTGCTGGTGGGGAACTGCCACAGCTTGTCCTGCGGCAGCAGCTTGTCGAGATCGGGGCTGGGGCCGGTGTAGGAGATGACCTCCGCCGCCTTGGCCTGGTTCTCCGGCAGCGACATCTCGCGCATCAGCTTCCAGGCTGCAGCCTTGTCCTCCGGCTTGGAACCCTTGACCACGCAGATGAAGGACAGATCGGCCTTGCCGCCCGCGAAGTTCAGTCCGAAGGCGGGGTCGCCCACGACCCTGCCCGACCAGCAGATCGAATACTGCACTTCGTTGTCTTTCATGAGCTGCGGCGGCTGTGCGCCGGCCTTCCACCAGACGGCGACATCCTTCTTGATCTCGTTCAGCTTCTTGAACGCCAGGTCGACGTCGAGCGGGAACAGCTTGTCGATCGGCACGCCGGCCGCCTGCAGCGCGAACGGCAGGCAGTAGTGCGGATAATCCGGCAGGCAGCGCTTGCCGGGGAAGGCCTTGGTGTCGAAGAACTCGGTGAAGTTCTTGGGCTCCTTGGCACCCTTGCGCCACGCCATGATGGTCGAGAAGTATTGGTAGCCGAAGCCGTACTCGTTCTTGGCTTCGGGAAACATCGCGGCCGGCGCAACCGCGGCCCAATCCACCGGCTCGATCAGACCAAGCTTCTTGGCCTGCAGGACGACGCCCGAGCCCAGTTCGAACAGCGTGGTGGTGGTCTGGCCGCTCTCGACCAGGGCCCGCAGCTTGCCGAGAGAACTCGGGCTCTCGCGCACGACCTTGATGCCGGTCTTCTGGAACAGCGGATCGATATAGCCCTTCTGGATCGATTCGCCGGAGGCACCGCCCGACTCGATCATGCGGATTTCCTTGGACTGCGCTTGCGCGGCCCCGGACAGGAGGCTGACGGCCGGCAGAGCGGCGGCGGCACCGACGAAAGTACGTCTCTTCATCTCGATCCCCTTTATGTTACCGGCCAGACATCGGCCGAGTCCCAAGAAACGCTGACACGCTCTCCCGGCGCATGGGCCGAGCCGAGAAACGGCACGGCGGCCACGACCGATTGATTGCTCTCAAGCACCAGGTGGTAGCGAACCATCTGCCCGAGATAGATCGCCTCGACTACGCGGGCCGGCTGGCCCTGCCCCTCGCGTCCCAGCCGGACCCGTTCGGGACGCACGACGCCCTGTCGCCCATCGGGCAGGCCAACGAAGTTGGCGATGCCCAGAAACTCCGCCACGAAGCGGTTCGCGGGCCGGAGATAGGCCTCCGTCGGCGCCGCGACCTGCTGCGTGCGCCCCTTGTCCAGCACCATGATGCGGTCCGATAGAGACAGCGCCTCTTCCTGGTCGTGCGTGACCAGCAGGGTCGTGACGCCCAGCGTGCGCTGCAGCTGCTTCAGCTCGACCTGCAGCTCCTCGCGCAGCTTGCGGTCGAGCGCGCCCAGCGGCTCGTCGAGCAGCAGGATATCGGGCTTGAAGACCACGGCCCGCGCCAGCGCCACGCGCTGCTGCTGGCCGCCGGAAAGCTGCGACGGCCGACGCGCCTCGAACCCGTCGAGGCGGACGAGCTTCAACGCATCGCGCGCCAGCCGGTCGGCTTCTGCCCCGCCGATCTTGCGGACACCCAGCGGGAACAGGACGTTGTCGAGCACCGTCATGTGCGGGAACAGCGCGTAGGACTGGAACACCAGCCCGATATTGCGTTCCTGCGCGGTGGCGTTGGTGACGTCGCGGCCGCCGATGAAGATGCGCCCCGAGGTCGGCCGGTTGAGGCCGGCGATCAGCGACAGCAGCGTCGTCTTTCCCGAGCCGCTCGGTCCCAGGATGGTGACGAACTCGCCCTGCGTCACCGACAGATCGACCGAGTCGGCCGCCGCGAAGGTGCCGTAGCGCTTCGTCACTCCTTCGAGACGGATATCCGACATCTAGGCACGCGCCACTTTGGCCATGGCGCGGTCGGCCGCGGCCAGCGTCTCTTCGATGACCGGCTTGTCGTGCGCGGTCGACAGGAACCACTTGCCGGCCTGCTGGGCGCGCACCCCCTCCTCCTGCAATGCCGCGTGGAGCGCAAGCATGGCGTCGCGGTCGCAGGCAGCCGACTCACGATAGTTCCGCGGTGCCGCTCCCGACGTGAAGAACGTCTGGAAGATCGCGGGCATGCCCTGCACCAGGATGGGCAACCTGTGCTTCTTCGCAAGGGACGCGAGGCCCTGCATCAGTTCCGTGCCGCGGGCCTCGAGGTCGCGATAGACCGCGCCATCATGGGCTTCAAGGACATCCAGGGCTGCCAGCGCCGCCGCCATGCTCTGGACGTTGCCGTTATAGGTCCCCCCGTGCATCACGCCCTTGTCGAGCAGCGTGTCCATGATGTCGCGTCGGCCCGCGACCATCGCCAGCGGGAAACCGGCCGCCACCGCCTTTGCATAGATGCTGAGATCGGCAGTGACCCCGAACTTTCCCTGCGCCCCGCGCAGGCCGACGCGGAACCCGGTGATGACCTCGTCGCAGATGAAGAGAGCACCGTGCTTGTTGCAAAGGGCCCGTACGCCTTCCAGATAGCCCGGCGCTGGCGGGATCGCCCCGCCATTCACCATGATCGGTTCCATGATCACCCCGGCGATCTGGCCGCGATGGCGTTCCAGCGTTTGCTCGAGCAGATCGAGATCGTTCCAGGCACAGACTGCGACGTCACCCAGAACACTCGCGGGCATGCCGGGCGAACCGGCGACGGGCACCGGTGCATCGGCGGGACCCGCTTCGTTCAGCGGCGGCCGGGCGCTGATATAGGCCTGGTCACTCCAGCCGTGATAGTGACCCTCGAACTTAAGAATCTTGTCGCGGCCCGTGAAGGCCCGGGCAAGGCGAAAGGCCATCAGCACGGCTTCCGTCCCGGAGGTCGAGAAGCGAACCAGCTCGGCCCCGGGCAGCAAGCGACAGAGCCGCTCCGCCAGTTCGGTTTCGCGCGGATTCTGCGCGGCGAAGAGCTGGCCTTCGCCCAGTGATGCCGCAACGGCGTCGATCACCTTCTTCGGCGCGTGCCCCAGAATGGCGGGGCCGTTGCCCAGTACGTAGTCAATATGAACATTGCCATCGACATCGTGGAGCCGAGCGCCCTCGCCCCTGGCGAAGAACAGCGGCACCGGAACGCTGGCGTAGCGCACGTTGCTGCTGACGCCGCCTGCCAGATGCTTTCGGGTCTTCTCGTAGAGTGCGATCGATTTCGCGTATGAGCGCATGTTCCTCACCCAGCAAAAACAATGCCCACGACACGTGGCAATCGTCGAATAGTGTGATCACAGAACGCGCCGAGCCTAACGGCCGCGCCTCAGCCCAGCAATGCATTTTTGTGATCACAAATCCGACGGGCATGCGGTAAGCTTCGCAACATATGCCCCGCGCCGCGCGCCCCCCGGATGCCACCGACACCTCGCTCCGCCAGCAGGTGTATGAATCGTTGCGTGAGGCTCTGGCGACGGGCCGCTTCGCTCCCGGGCAGAAAGTCACCTTCCGATACGTTGCCGGCGTGCTCGACGTCAGCCTCACGCCGGTGCGCGAGGCGCTTCGTCGGCTGGTCGCCGAAGGGGCGTTCGAAATGAACCCCAACAGGTCCGTCCGTGTTCCGCTGATGACGCGAGACAAGGTGCTCGAATTGCGCGACATCCGCTCGAGCCTCGAGGGACTCGCAGCGGCAAAAGCCGCACAGGTTGCGACACGTGATCAGATCGCCAACCTTCGCCGCATCGCGCGGGAGATCATGATAGCCCGCAACCGCGGCGATGCCGCCACCGACCGCCAGAAGCTGCGAGAGTTCCATTTTGCCGTCTACGCGGTGGCCGGTCAGCCGACCCTGTTGCGCTTGATCGAGGGGCTTTGGCTGCAGACAGGCCCCTACATGAACCTCCTTTATCCGGACTTTGTCTCCTCGCCGCGGGGTCCCGCCGGCCGGCAGCGCCTGATCGAAGCGCTGCAGACGCGCGATTCATTGGCCGCACGCCGCGAAATGGAGAACGACATCCGCCGCACCCTTTCCTTTGTCGCCGGTCTCGCCGACGAGAATGGCAATATCGCGCCGGCCGCCCCGGCGATCGTCAGTAAGAGACGCCATCCGTCGGCGGGCGTCGCAGCGTTCGAAGTTCCAGCCGTCTGATCAGGAGAAAAGCATGGCCCAGCAACTCAGCAATCAACGCATCGCCTGGTTCAACGGCAAGTTCCTGCCGGAGAACGAGGTCATGATCCCCTTCCGCGATCGCAGCTGGAAGTACGGCGACGGCGCCTTCGACATGACCCGCACCTTCAACGGCGTGCCCTTCCGACTGAAGGAGCATATCGACCGGTTCTATCGTTCGCTGCGCTACCTGCAGATCGATCCCGGCCTGTCGGCCAAGGAGATGGTCGCGCACAGCGAAGAGGTCGTGGCGCGCAACGAGCATCTGCGCGCCGAGGTCGGCGACTGGTGGCTGGGCCAGAGGGTCAGCCGCGGCGTCGACGCCGTAGGCGACGAAGGCTGGGATCATACCGGTCCCAACGTCGTGATCGAAATGCTGCCGCTGCCGCTCGCCAAGCGTGGCAAGCTCTATCGCGAGGGCGCCGAGGCGATGACCACGACGGCCCGCCGAATCGCCCCGTCGATGCTCAGCCCGCGTGCCAAGACGCACAACTATCTCAACATGATCATGGCCGAGAAGCCGATCAAGGCGCTCAACCCCGACGCCTGGCCGATCCTGCTCGACGAGAACGGCAATCTCGCCGAAGGCCTCGGCAGCAACATCTTCATCGTGCGCGAGGGCGCGCTCTTCACGCCGTCGGAGCGTTACGTGTTGCCGGGCGTCAGCCGCCAGATGACCATGGACATGGCCAAGCAGCTCGGCATCGAGTGCACGCCGGGCGATGTCGACCTGTTCGACGCCGCCAATGCCGAGGAAATGTTCCTGACCTCCACCAGCCTCTGCATCCTGCCGGTGAAGAGCTTCAACGGCGCGCCGGTCGGTGACGGGAAGGCGCCGGGCCCGATCACCCAGAAGCTGATCGACGCCTATTCCAAGAGCGTCGGCTGCGATTTCGTGGCCCAGTACCTGAAGTTCTCGCAGTAGCGAAGGCTTCCTCCGCAGTGCATGGGAAGGGGGACGACATCCCCTTCCGCCAGGCGTAGACTCCTCCTTGTGGTAGATCGCGCCCTGTCGTGATCGACGACAGACCGCGACCTTCGAACTTCGTTCGCAAGGAGGCAGTCATGGCCATGCAGAACCACGTCCGCAATCCCCTCGAATGGGGATGGGATCATCTGAAGCAGACAAGTCAGGTCGTCGGCTCGGCGGCCAACTCGATGGATGGAGCCTGGGAGGATCGCGCCTCGGCGTCGCCCACGGTCCGTCGCATCACGGCCACCGATATCGGCGACGCCCTCGCCAGGGGCGTGCGCGACTTCGGCGCCTGCCGGACGGATGTGATGATGCTCTGTCTGCTCTATCCCCTCGCCGGCCTCGCGATCTCGCGCATGGCCTTCGACTACGGGATGCTGGCCCTCGTCTTTCCGCTGATCGCGGGCTTCGCGCTGATCGCGCCAGTGTTCGGGCTCGGCCTCTACGAGATCAGCCGTCGCCGCGAGCGCGGGCTCGAAACACACTGGACGGACGCTTTTGCTGTCGCCCGCTCGCCGAACATCGGCTCGATCATCGTCATGGGCCTTTTGTTGCTGGCGATTTTCTGCCTGTGGCTGTTTGCGGCGAACTTCCTCTACACCGTGACCCTGGGTCCGGATGCGCCTGTTTCGGCTGTCGCCTTCGTGCGCGACGCGCTGAACACGCCGCAGGGCCTGACCATGACGATCGTCGGCATCGGCGTCGGCTTCCTCTTCGCGCTGCTCGTGCTGGTGATCGGCGTCGTCTCCCTGCCGATGCTGCTCGACCGCAATGTCGGCGTCGGCAATGCCATCGCAACATCGGTCCGCGCCGTGCGGCTGAACCCAGGACCGATGGCAGTGTGGGGCATGATCGTCGCGACCAGCCTCACGCTCGGCGCCCTGCCCCTTTTGATCGGGCTCGCCATCGTGCTGCCGGTACTGGGCCACGCCACCTGGCACCTCTATAGAAAGCTCGTCGCGTAACGAAAAAGACAAGAGGGGGAGAATGCTCGACTGGACCGTGAAGCAGCCGGCCGACGGCGTCGTCGTCGCGCCGGACGAGCGGCTGCCGTGGCCGCAGACCGTGGCGCTGGGCATCCAGCATGTGGTGGCGATGTTCGGCGCCACCGTGCTGGGACCGCTCCTGATGGGCTTCGATCCCAACGTCGCCATCCTGATGAGCGGCGTCGGCACGTTGATCTTCTTCATGGCCGTGGGTGGCAAGGTGCCGAGCTATGTCGGCTCCTCCTTCGCCTTCATTTCCGTGGTCGCGGCCGCCACCGGCTATGCCGGCCAGGGCGCCAACGCCAATATAGCGGTCGCGCTTGGCGGCATCGTGATCTGCGGCGCGGTCTACGCGCTGATCGGACTGGTCGTGATGGCCAGCGGCACCGGCTGGATCGAGCGGCTGATGCCGCCGGTCGTGACCGGCGCCGTGGTCGCGGTGATCGGCCTCAACCTCGCCGCCGTGCCCGTCAAGAACATGGCACCGACGCCCTTCGACGCTTGGATGCAGGCCGTGACCTTCCTGAGCATCGCGCTGGTCGCGGTCTTCACGCGTGGCATGACCCGGCGCTTGCTGGTGCTGGTCGGCCTGGTCGTCGCGACACTCGTCTATGCCTTCCTTGCCAACGGGCTGGGTTGGGGCAAGCCGGTGAGCGGCGAGTTGCTGGCCAAGGCCGCGTGGTTCGGTGCTCCCGCCTTCACCGCGCCGGTCTTCGACACCCACGCGATCGTGCTGATCGCCCCCGTCGCCCTCATCCTCGTGGCCGAGAATCTCGGCCATCTTCGCGCCGTCAGCGCGATGACCGGCCGCAACATGGATCCCTATGTCGGCCGCGCCTTCCTGGGCGATGGTGTGGCGACCATGTTGGCCGGAGGCGTCGGCGGCACCGGTGTCACGACCTATGCCGAGAATATCGGCGTGATGGCCGCCACCCGCATCTACTCGACGGCCTTGTTCGTCGTCGCCGGCCTGTTCGCGATCCTGCTGGGCTTCTCGCCCAAGTTCGGCGCGCTGATCCACACCATCCCGCTGCCGGTGATGGGCGGCGTCAGTATCGTCGTGTTCGGCCTGATCGCCGTGGCAGGCGCCAAGATCTGGGTCGACAACAAGGTCGACTTCACCCAGAGCCGCAACCTCATGGTGGCCGCCATCGCTCTTGTCCTGGGAACCGGTGACTTCACCCTGAAGTTCGGCGACTTCGCCATGGGCGGCATCGGCACCGCGACCTTCGGCGCGATTCTGCTGAACGCGATCCTTGGCGCTGCTCGACGCTAGGCGCGCCGCCAGACGATCTGCTGCGTGCGGGCGGTTCCGGCGGCGAAGTCCGGCCCCGACAGAGTCAGGCGGTCTCCGTCGAGCCCGATGTGCCGGGTCGAGCGCAGGCCGACCAGCGCCTTGTTGGTCGAGATCTCGATAGTGTGGAACACCGTGCCGTCTGCGAGCTCGTAGCGGCCGGCATAAGCGAAGCACTCGCTGGCATCGGCGCGCATGATGGTCGCGCTCACCTGGCCCTGCGGCGTGTAGAGGATGTAGCCTTTGGCGTCGGCGCCCATCGGAAACTCAGGCGGGCGGCCATCCTCGTAGAGATACGACCAGCTCTCGAGCCGCCAGCCGCCAAGCAGCGCGTTCATTCGAATTCGACCAACTCGGCGCCCTCGGGCACCTGCTCGCCCACCGCATAGCGCAGGCTCTTCACCGTGCCGTCGGCCGGCGCGGCGAGCGTGTGCTCCATCTTCATGGCTTCGAGCACCAGCAGCGCCTGGCCCTTGCTCACCGTGTCGCCGGCCTTGACCCGCAGGTCGATGATCTTGCCCGGCAGCGGCGCACGGACCACGGCATCGGCCGAGGCCGTCGCCTCGTACTGCGTGACGTCGAGCGGATCGACCAAGCGCAGGCGGCGGCTTTCGCCGTCCATGAACAGCGTGTAGTCGATGCCGCCATCGAGGGCGGTGCGCCGCACGACCGTGGCCGCGAACGAGTCCTGGCCCAATGCGATCGACAGGCGTCCATCTTCGAGCCGCTCGACCCGCGCCTCACGAGCGCCCTCGGGCAGCTCCAGCCGCACTCCACCGCCGCGGAGACGCCGCGCGATCACGACGACTTCGCGCTCGCCGTCCTTCCACCGCACTTCCTCATGGCCATCGTCGAGCAGGCGGAATCCATTCTGGGCATTCCACGGCGACCACGGGTCGTTCGCCGACGGCTGATAGGCATCCTGCCATTCCAGCAGCCGTGCCAGCGTCGCCACGGCGAAGGCGCGGTCGCCGGCCGGTGCCGGCTGAGTGAACAGTGTCGCGCGATGACGCTCGATGAAGCCGGTATCGACCTCTCCGCCGACGAAAGCGGGGTGCGAGCACAGCGCCTTCAGCAGCGCCGAATTGGTCGTGACGCCCACCACTTCGGTCTCGCCCATCAGCGCCGCCATGCGCCGCATTGCCGAGGTTCGGTCGCGGTCGTGCACGATCACCTTGGCGATCATGGGATCGTAGAACGGCGTCACCGTATCGCCCTGGCGTACGCCGGTGTCGACACGCACATGCGCGCCCTCCTCCGGCAGCTTCAGGTGGACCAGCGTGCCGGTCGAGGGCAGGAAGTTCCGCGCCGGGTCCTCGGCGTAGAGACGGACCTCGACAGCATGTCCGTCGATGCGCAGCTCGTCCTGAGTGAGCGGCATCTTCCCGCCGGCCGCCACGACGAGCTGCCACTCGACGAGGTCCTGCCCGGTGATCGCCTCCGTCACAGGATGCTCGACCTGCAGGCGGGTGTTCATCTCCATGAAGAAGAAAGTGCCGTCCTGGTCGGCGATGAACTCCACCGTGCCAGCGCCCTGGTAGCCGATGGCCTTGGCCGCCGCGACCGCCGCCTCGCCCATCTGCTTGCGCCGCACCGGGTCCATGTTCGGCGCCGGCGCTTCCTCGATCACCTTCTGGTGGCGACGCTGGATCGAGCAGTCGCGCTCGAACAGATAGAGGCAGTTCCCCTGCCCGTCGGCGAAGACCTGGATCTCGATGTGCCGCGGCCGCGTCAGGTACTTCTCGACCAGCACATGGTCGTCGGCGAACGAGGCCTTGGCCTCGCGCTTGGCTCCGGCCAGCGCGTCGGCGAATTTCTCGGCGCTCTCGACCACGCGCATGCCCTTGCCGCCGCCGCCGGCCGAGGCCTTGATGAGCACCGGGAAGCCGATCTTCGCGGCCTCTGCTGCCAGCAGCTCTGGCGACTGGTCGTCGCCGTGATAGCCCGGCACCAGCGGCACTCTGGCCTTTTCCATGATCTTCTTGGCTTCGCTCTTGGAGCCCATGGCCCGGATCGAGGCCGCCGGCGGTCCAATGAACACGATGCCCGCCGCGGCGCAGGCGTCGGCAAAGCCTGCATTCTCGGAGAGGAACCCGTAGCCCGGATGCACCGCCTGCGCGCCCGTCCTCTTGGCCGCATCGATGATCCGGTCGGCCACGAGATAGCTCTCGCGCGCGGCCGAGGGGCCGATATGAACGGCCTCGTCGGCCATCGCGACGTGCCGCGCATTGCGGTCGGCGTCGGAATAGACCGCCACCGTCTTGATGCCGAGCCGCTTGGCCGTCTTGATGACCCGGCAGGCGATCTCACCGCGGTTGGCAATCAGGATCTTGGAGAACATCAGACGGCC
Source organism: Reyranella humidisoli (assembly GCF_019039055.1). NCBI lineage: Bacteria > Pseudomonadati > Pseudomonadota > Alphaproteobacteria > Hyphomicrobiales > Reyranellaceae > Reyranella > Reyranella humidisoli. The sequence goes on along the minus strand of NZ_JAHOPB010000002.1, from coordinate 711,121 downwards.
CACTTCGGTTTGCGCTTGTTCAGAAACGCGCTCATGCCCTCGATCGCGTCGTCGGTCGTGCACTGGACGGCGACGTGTTCGCCGATCAGGTCGGCGACCGCGCGATCGTGCGGCATGGCGTCGATTTCAGTGATCAGCTTCTTGACCAGTGTCTGGACGGAGGGCGCGCCGCGGCGCAGTTCGTCGGCAAGCGCCGCAACCGTCGCGTCGAGCGCATCCTCCTCGACCACCTGGTCGATCAGGCCGATGCGCAGCGCCGTCGCCGAATCGAACATGCCGCCGTGCATCAGGAGCTGCCGCGCCATGCGCGGCCCGACCGCCTGGATCAGCACCGGGATGGCGATGCCCGCGAGCAGGCCGTTGCGGGCCGAGGTGAGGCCGAAGCGTGCCGAGGAGACGGTGACCGCGAAGTCGCAGGCCAGCATCAGGCCAACGCCGCCGCCCACCGCCGCGCCCTGGACGCGCGCAATCGACGGCTTGGGAAAATCGTAGACCGCCTGGATCGCCGCCATCAGCGAATCGGCGCCGACCTTGCGGGTGATGGCGTCGAGCTCGGGCCAGCTCAGCACCCAGTTGAAGTCGCCCCCGGCGCAGAACACCGGTCCCCCGCTCGCCACCACGAGGGTGCGCACGGCCTCGTCGGCGGCGAAGGCCTCAACGGCATCGATGATGGCGCGCGCCGTGTCGCCGTCGAAGGAATTCATCTCCTTCGGCCGATTGAGCGTGAGCGTGGCCACGCCGCCCTCGACTTTCGTCAGGATCGTGTCGGTCATGGCCGGATCACATCCGGAAGACGCCGAACTTGGTCGGGCCGATCGGCTGGTTCATCGAAGCTGACAAAGCGAGGCCCAGCGTCATCCGCGTATCGACTGGATCGAGGATGCCGTCGTCCCACAGCCGCGCCGTCGCATAGTAGGGATGGCCCTCGCGCTCGTAGGCCTCGCGGATCGGCTGCTTGAACTTCTCTTCCTCGTCCTTGGCCCAGGTCCCACCCTTGGCCTCGATGTTGTCGCGCCGGACGGTGGCCAGCACGCTCGCCGCCTGCTCGCCGCCCATCACCGAGATGCGTGCTGACGGCCACATCCACAGAAAGCGCGGGCTGTAGGCGCGGCCGCACATGCCGTAGTTGCCGGCGCCGTAGCTGCCGCCGACGATCACGGTGAACTTCGGGACATTCACGGTCGACACCGCGGTCACCATCTTGGCGCCGTCGCGCGCGATGCCGCCCGCCTCGTACTTCCGGCCGACCATGAAGCCGGTGATGTTCTGCAGGAACAGCAGCGGGATGCCGCGCTGGCCGCACAGTTCGATGAAGTGCGCCGCCTTCAGCGCCGATTCGTTGAACAGGATGCCGTTGTTGGCGACGATGCCGACCGGATAGCCCCAGATGCGGGCGAAGCCGGTGACGATGGTCGTGCCGTAGAGGTGCTTGAACTCGTCGAGCTCGCTGCCGTCGACCAGCCGCGCGATGATCTCGCGAATGTCGTAGGGCGTGCGGGTGTCCATCGGCACCACGCCGTACAGTTCCTCGGCGGCGTAGTTCGGGTCGCGCGGCGGCAGCAGCGAGGCCGACGGGGACTTCTTCCAGTTGAGGTTGGCCACGATGCGGCGCGCGATGCCCAGCGCGTGGCTGTCGTTCTGCGCATAGTGATCGGCGACGCCCGAGGTGCGGGCGTGCACGTCGGCGCCGCCCAGATCCTCGGCGCTCACGACCTCGCCGATCGCGGCCTTCACCAGCGGCGGGCCGGCGAGGAAGATCGTGCCCTGCTTGCGGACGATCACCGTCTCGTCGCTCATCGCCGGCACGTAGGCGCCGCCCGCCGTGCAGGAGCCCATCACCACCGCGACCTGCGGGATGCCCTGGGCCGACATATTGGCCTGGTTGTAGAAGATGCGGCCGAAATGGTGCTTGTCGGGGAACACTTCGGGCCATTGCGGCAGGTTGGCGCCGCCGGAATCCACCAGATAGAGGCAGGGAAGCCGGTTCTCCATCGCCACTTCCTGGGCGCGGAGATGCTTCTTCACCGTCATCGGATAGTAGGTGCCGCCCTTCACGGTGGCGTCGTTGCACACGATCACGCATTCGACGCCGCTGACGCGGCCGATACCGGTGATCACGCCCGAGCCCGGCGCCTCGTTGTCGTACATGTCGAGTGCGGCCAGCGGCGACAGTTCGAGGAAGGGCGAACCCGGATCGAGCAGCGCCCGCACGCGCTCGCGGGGCAGCAGCTTGCCGCGGGATACGTGGCGTTTGCGCGATTCCTCACCGCCGCCGAGACGGACCGCGTCGGTGCGGCGGCGCAAATCCTCGACCTGCGCCCGCATCGCCTCGGCGTTGCGCTTGAAGGTGTCGGAGCGGGTGTCGATCTGGGAAGAAAGTACGGTCATGCCAAGGCAAACTGCCCGGACCGGGGACCGCGTGCAAGCCGCCGGTTATGGCAGGCGGGACAGCGTCCGCCAGTGGGCGCCCTGGGCCATGAAGGCCCGCTGGTTGGCGAGAGCGGCGGCGAAATCGGCATCGCGCTCGGCCAGGTCCTTGACCACGATGTCGCTATTCTTGCGGAAGGCGGCCATCACGTCGGGCGACCATTCGCGGACCACGACACCCGATGCCTTCAGCTTCTCGAGCGCGAGGCCCTGGACATTCGGGGACCGGCTCAACATCCACGCGATGTTTGCCTGGCAGGCCGTCTCGATCTGCGCCCGCAGCGAGGCCGGCAAGGCCGCCCACTTGTCCTTGCGCATGAGGAAATCGAGCACGGCCGACGGCTGCTGCCAGCCGGGCAGGTAGTACGGCAAGCCGAGCTTGTCGAAGCCCAAGGCCGCATCCATGGCGGGCGTCGACATCTCGCCACCGTCCACGTTGCCCTGCTGCAGCTTGTAGAAGAACTCGCCCGGCGGCAGCGGCACGGGCACCGCGCCCAGACGGGCGATCACGTCGGCCGCCAGCTTGCCGTAGCGCAGGCGCAGGCCCTTGAAGTCGGCCACGGTGTCGATCTCGCCCCGGAACCATCCGCCGCCCTTGGGCCCCTGGATACCGCAGGGAATGCCGGCGACCCCCAGCTTGTCGTAAGCCTCGCGGTGAATGCGCGAGCCATCGCCCTCGAGCATCCACGAGATCATCTCCTCCGGGCCGGGCCCGAACGGAACCGTCGCGAAGATGTTGAAGACGGGCGACTTGTTTGCCGCGTAACCCGACCACGTAAAGGCGGCTTCGAGGTCGCCGGAAACGATGGCGTCCAGCATGTCCGCGGTCGGTGCGATCCGGCCCGGCTCGATGATCTTGATGGCGAAGGCCCCTGCCGTCATGTGCTTGACGGTCCGGGTGAACAACCTCACCCCCTCGCCCGAGCCCGGGAGAGCGGGATTGAAGGCGGTCTGCATGTGAATGAAGCGCGCCGTCGACGGCGCGGACACGGGCTTGGCGATCGCCTTGCTGTCCTGTGCGAAAGCGCCGCCCGTCACCGCAAGCAGCGCTGCGGCGTATGTCGCTAGTTTCAAAAGATTACGGCGCACGACCGACCATCCGTCGCCCGGCTCCCCCAAGCCCCCAAAACCGCTTGCTGCGGCCTTCACACCAGATGATGTTGGCACGCGGTGTGCGGGGGGACAAGTGAAAGACGAGCCCTATAACGCTGCCAAACCACGGCCGATCAGGATGCGTTGCACGTCGCTGGTGCCCTCGTAGATCTGGCAGACGCGAACGTCGCGCCAGATCTTCTCCACCAGGTAATCGGAAACGTATCCATAGCCGCCGTGGATCTGAATTGCGGCCGAGCACACTTCCTCGGCCATCTCGGACGCATAGAGCTTCGCCATTGCGGCCTCGGTGAGGCATGGACGGCCAGCATCGCGCAGCGTTGCCGCATGCAGGACCATCTGCCGGGCGACGGTGATCTTGGTCGCCATGTCGGCCAGCCGGAACAGGACGGCCTGGTGGTTCACGATCCTGGTGCCGAAGGCCTCGCGTTCCTGCGCGTAGCTGCGTGCGGCCTCGAACGCAGCCCGCGCCATGCCGACCGACTGCGCCGCGATGCCGATGCGGCCCACCGACAGGTTGGCCAACGCCACCCGGTAGCCCTCGCCCTCTTCGCCCAGCATGGCGTCGGCGCCGACCGTGCAGTCCTCGAAGGCGATCTGGCAGGTATCGGAGGATTTCTGGCCGAGCTTCTTCTCGACCGACGCCACGCGATAGCCCGGTGCATCCGTCGGCACGATGAAGCAGGAGATGCCACGCTTCGAGGACGACGGGTCGGTCACGGCAAAGACCAGCGCCATGTCCGCCGTGCGGCCGGAGGTGATGAACTGTTTCACCCCGTTCAGCACCCAGCCGTTGCCGCGCTTCTCGGCGCGCGTCTTGAGGTTCGACGCGTCGGAGCCCGCGTGCGGTTCGGTGAGGCAGAAGGCGCCCAGCGTCTCGCCGCGAGCCAGCGGCTTCAACCACTTCTCCTTCTGCTCCGGCGAGCCGTAGGCCAGCAGCGCCGCACAATCCGGGGAGTTGTTGACGCTCATCACCGTGGAAAGTCCGCCGTCGGCGGCGGCGATCTCCTCGAGCGCTAGCACGTAGGACACCATGTCGGCGCCGGCGCCGCCCCATTCGGCCGGCACCGTCATGCCCATGAAGCCGAGGCGACCCATTTCGGCCAGTAGCGAGCGCGGAATCTCGCCGGCCGCTTCCCAGGCCCGCACATGCGGAAGCACCTGCTCCTGCGCGAAGGCGCGGGCGGTGTCGCGGATGAGCGTCTGTTCTTCGTTGAGCAGCATGGCTACCAGGGCAGCTCGGCGCCGTCGTAGTTGAAGAACCGGCCGTTGTCGGCAGGCTTCAAGCCGTCGATCACCTTCACCATGGCGGGTACGCTCTGATCGATGGTGAGGGTGGCGCTGCCGCCGCCCATGTCGGTCTGCACCCAGCCCGGATGCAGGACGACGCAGATCAGGCCCTTGGCGGCGGTGTCCTTCGACAGGCTCTTCCATTCCATGTTGAGCGCCGTCTTGCTGGCGCGATAGGCGTACCGCGCACCATCGTTGTGCGTGATGCTGCCCAGCCGGCTGGAGATCGCCACCAGCTTGCGATCCTTCGAGGCCGCCACATGATCGACGAAGGCCTCGGCCATCATCAGCGGCGCCAGCGCATTCACCTCGAACGTGTCGCGCCAGACCTGGGGATCGATGCGGCCGAGGTCGCCGGCCTCGCGGCCCGCCACGCCGGCGTTGCAGATCAACACGTCGATCGCCTCGCCCTTCAGGCTGGCCGCCAGCTCTTTCACCGCGTCGTAGTCGGTCACTTCGAGCTTGTGGGCGTGGATATCGCCCTTGACCTGCTTCAACGCCTCGGGGGTGCGGGCACAGGCATGCACCTTCCAGCCCTTGGCCGCGTACTGCTTCACGAAGTCGAGCCCCAGCCCGCGAGCGGCCCCGGTGATCAGAACTGTACTCATCGCCTGCTCTCCTTCGCCTTACCGGCGGGTCGACATCATCCGGGCGCGCTGGCGCTGCCAGTCACGATCCTTGATGGATTGACGCTTGTCATGGGCCTGCTTGCCGGTGGCCAGCGCGATCTCGATCTTGGCGCGGCCGCGCGGATTGAAATAGACCTGCAGCGGCACGACGGTGCGGCCCTCGCGCTGGATGGCGCCGATCAGTTTGTTGATCTGGCCGCGATGCAGCAGCAGCTTCCGTGCCCGGCGCGGCTCGTGATTGTTGCGATTGCCCGAGGCGTAGATAGGGATGTTGGCGTTGACCAGCCAGGCCTCGCCGCCCTCCTCCGTCACGTAGGATTCGGCGATCGTGCTGCGGCCGCCGCGCAGCGACTTCACCTCGGTGCCGGTCAGTGCCAGACCGGCCTCGAAGGTTTCCTCGATGAAGTAGTTGTGCCGCGCCTTGCGGTTCTGGGCCACAACGGTGCGGTCCAGTTCCGGTTTATTGGCCACAGGACGCTCGCGAGTTGGTGAAGCTCTGCTTCTAGTTGATGAGGCCGGCGTGGACCATGGCCTCGTGGACGGCCTTCTTGCTGCTCTCCGCGATCGGCACCATCGGCAGTCGCATCTCGGCGCTGCACTGGCCGATCAGCTCGGCGGCGTACTTCACCGGGCCCGGGCTGGTCTCGCAGAACATCGCCTTGTGCAGCGGCATCAGCCGGTCCTGCAGTTCGAACGCCTTGTCGAGATCGCGCTTCTTCCACGCATCGTGCATATCGCCGCAGAGGCGCGGCGCGACATTGGCCGTCACCGAGATGCAGCCGTCGCCGCCCTGCGCCAGGAAACCGAGCGCGCTCGCATCCTCGCCCGACAGCTGGACAAAACCCTTCTTCGCCTTGAGGCGGGTCAGCGTCGGGCGCGCCATGTCGTAGCTGGCGTCCTTGATGCCGACGATGTTCCTGACCTGGCTGAGGCGGATCACGGTCTCGACATGCATGTCGCCGCCGGTGCGGGGCGGCACATTGTAGAGCAGGATCGGAATGTCGACGGCTTCGGCCACCGCCTTGAAATGCTGAAACAGGCCTTCCTGTGTCGGCTTGTTGTAGTAAGGCACGACCAGCATGGCGGCGTCGGCGCCGACCTTCTTGGCATGCTGCGTGAGTTCAATCGCCTCGGCGGTGGAGTTCGAGCCGGTCCCGGCGATCACCGGCACGCCCGAACCCTTGGCCGCGCTGATGCAGATTTCGATGACGCGCTTGTGCTCTTCCATCGAGAGGGTGGGCGATTCGCCGGTGGTGCCGCACGGGACCAGCCCGTCGGTGCCTTCCTTGATCTGCCAGGCCACGAACTTCTCGAATCCCTTCTCGTCCACCGATCCGTTCTTGAACGGTGTAATCAGCGCAACGAGCGATCCGGTGAACATGGTCTTCCTCCGATTTTCCCTTAACAATCTACCTTAAGCCCCGGGGTTTGGCGCTGCAAGGTGAGCAACTTGCCATTGTGATGCCGCAACTGCCTGCCTACGATTCCTCGCGTGAATAACAAGAAATCCCCCCTCATCCTGCTGGCGGTCCTGCTCGCGGCAACCCCTGCCCTGGCCCAGACGGCGGCCCCCACGACCGGCGTCCGGCGGTTGCCGGGCGACGTCGAGAAGCCATCGCCTCCGACGGCATCGACGCCCTCCCCCGCACCGACCGTGCAGGGAGGCGGCACCGCGACGCCGTCTGCGACGCGGCCCGCCGTCGCCGCAAATCCGCTCAATGCCGCGGAAACGGCCGCCTTCACGGCCGCGCTCAAGGCGATCGATGACAGCCGCTGGGCCGACGCGCGCGCCGCCGTCGCCAATTTCCGCAACACTTTGCTCGACCGTTACGTCGCCTGGAGCATCCTGCGGGCCGCGCCCCGGACCGAGGCGAGCTTTGCCGACACCTGGCGCTTCCTGCGCGAGCAGCCCGACTGGCCCGAGCCCGAAGTCCTCCGCCGTCAGGCCGAGGAACGGATCGGCCCCGAGGCGCAAGCGACCGAAGTGGTCCGCTATTTCACGGCCTTCCCGCCCCTTACCAGCACCGGCCACATGCGCCGGCTGGAGGCGGCCGGCACCGCGGCGCCGGGCGACGTTGCCCGTTTCGCACGCGACACTTGGCAGAACGCCACCTTGCGCGGCTCCGACGAGAACGATTTCCTCAATCGCTACGCCCAGTTCCTGACCGGCCCCGATCAGGTCGCGCGCTTCGACCGGATCTTCCGCGAAGGCCGCCATCAGGTCGCGCGCGATCTCGTGCCGAAGCTGCCGCCCGACTACCAGCCGATCGCCAATGCCCGTCTTGCGATGGCGGCGAAAGCAGCCGATGCCGGCACGCTCCTGAAGGCCCTTGCGCCGGCACGACTCGCCGAACCTCAGCTCCGCTTCGAACGCATGCAGTGGGTGCGCCGCAATGGCACGCTCGACGAGGCCAAGGCCGCTCTTTCCGGCTCCATACCCAACCAGACCGACGCCTGGTGGAACGAGCGCAATCTGGTCGTCCGTGCCCTGCTGGATGCCAACCGGCCGGCCGACGCCTATGCCGTCGCCGTCAATCACGGACTGACCAAGGGCGTCGCCTTCGCCGAGGGCGAGTTCCTCGCGGGCTGGATCGCGCTGCGCCAGCTGAAGAAGCCGGCCGACGCGCTGAAACATTTCTCCACGCTGTACGATGGCGTCTCGACCGACATCTCGAAGAGCCGCGGCGCCTACTGGCTCGCCCGCACCTACGAGGCGGCCAAGCAGACCAAGGACGCCAACGACTGGTATGCGCGCGCCGCCGGCTTCGGCCAGACCTTCTATGGCCAGCTCGCCGCCAAGAAGCTTCAGGGCGTAAACCCGAAACTACCGGTCGATCCCGTTCCCACCGAGGCCGATAAGCAGTCGCTGGGCGGCCGCGAGCTCGCGGTCATGGCGCGCTATCTCGGCCAGGCCGGAGACTACGACCGCGCCCGGCCCTTCCTGCTGCGCCTCGCACGTGCGATCACGGCGCCGGGTGAAGTGGCATTGCTGTCCCAGCTCGCCCTCGACCTGAAGCGGCCCGACGTCGGCCTCACCGTGGCGCGACGCGGCGCGGAGAACGGCGTGGTGCTGTTCGATGCGGCCTTCCCGATCGTCGACCTTGGCCCCACCGGCTCTGTCGAGCGCGCGCTCGCGCTGGCGCTCACCAAGCAGGAAAGCTCGTTCAACGCCGGCGCCGTCTCGACCTCGGGCGCACTCGGCCTGATGCAGCTTCTGCCCGGCACGGCGCGCGACGTCGCGGGCCGCCTCAAGGTGCCGTTCATCCAGGACAAGCTCACGCGCGATCCCGCCTACAACGTCCAGCTCGGCAGCCAGTATCTCGGCGAGATGCTGCAACGCTTCGGCGGCTCCTACGAGATCGCGGCCGCCGCCTACAATGCCGGCCCCAACCGCGTGGCGCGCTGGCTGGAATCCGGCGGCGACCCGCGCACCGGCAAAATCGACATGGTCGACTGGATCGAGATGATCCCCTTCCGCGAGACGCGCAACTACGTGCAGCGCATCATGGAAGGCGTGAACGTCTATCGCGACAGGCTGAACGGCCAGTTCCGCAGCGTCCCGCCGGCGACGGGACGGTCGTAGGTAACGACCACCTTTGCCGGAAACGTCCGGCCTGACGCGGCGTTGATCTGCCTCAAAGGCTGCCGTTCCGTTCGGCTGCATCGTGGTTTGAATCTGAGGTACGCCATGACCGATACCCTGCTCATCGCCTGTCCCAAGTGCAGCACGCTGAACCGCTTCCCGCGAGCGAAACTCGATGGAGGCAGCGCCGGCAAATGCGGCCAGTGCAGTGCCCCACTGTTCGATGGCCATCCCGTCGCCCTCGCGTCAGGCAACTTCGATGCCCACGCCGGCAAGGCCGAACTGCCGCTGCTGGTGGACTTCTGGGCACCGTGGTGCGGTCCCTGCAAGGCCATGGCGCCGCAGTTCGAACGGGCGGCAGCCCGCCTCGAACCCTCCGTGCGTCTCGCGAAGGTGAACACGGACGACCAGCAGGAACTTGCCCAAAGGTTCGGTATCCAGGGGATTCCGACGATGATTCTGTTCCGACAAGGCAAGGAGATCGCTCGCCAGTCGGGAGCCATGGACGCGGGTACCATCGAACGCTGGACGCGCGACGCACTCGCCCGGTGAAGACACCGCGGAGTCGCTGGCGGGCGAGCGCAACTATCCTGAGATGCGCTGCACGACAGAGGACGGCAATGCCCCCTTCTCCACTGCCGCGATCGCCTCTTCGAGGTGCTGGATCGTCGAGTAGCCGACCAGCATCGTCGACACGTTCGGGTGTGAAATCACGAAGCGTTCGCCGAGTTCGGTGAGGCTTGCGACGCCTGCTTCCTTTACCAGCGGCTCCAACTTCTGTGCGCGCGCGACGTCGCCCGCGAAGTCCGGGGCCGACCCGATCGGCGGGACCTGCTGCTGCGCCAGCGGATGACGGTCGGCGGTGCCGGCGAGCGCGCCGCCAGCCAGCGCGCGGATGACGATGGTGCCCATGTCGGCGGCCCTGGCGCGATCGAGCAGGCGGCCGTAGTCGAGGCCGGGTGCGCCCTTGGGCATCGGGCCGCCGGCGCTGGGGTTCAGTGCGTTGTAGACGACCTGCACCGTGTCGAAGAGCTTCGAGTCGACGGCCCTCAGGAGCGCGGCGGGTTCACCGACGCCGCTGAAGCCGATGAAGCGCGTCTTGCCCTGCCTGCGCAGCTTCTCCAGCGCGGGCACCACTTCGTTGAGCGCGATCTCGACGTCGAGAGAGTCGCCGCCGTCCACGGCCGCCAGCGGATTGTGGAGCTGCAGCAGGTCGACATGGTCGCGGCCCATCCGCTTCAGGCTCTCCTCGGTCGACCGGACAATCAGGCCCGCGACGTCGGCACGATCCGTGGCAGTCAGGCGGAACTTGGTGCCGACGACGACATCGGCCTTCAATGCCTTCAGCACGCGGCCTAGATTGCGCTCCGACTCGCCGTCGCCATACCGTGCCGCCGTGTCGAAATAGTTGACGCCGGCCTCGATCGCGCGCGCCACGGCACGCTCCTGATCGTTCGCCGCGCCCTTGGTGAACAGGCCGCCCACCGCGCCGGCGCCGTAGCCCAGCACCGAAACCTCAAGGCCCGTCCGGCCGAGCTTGCGCTTCTGCATCTTAATCCTCCCTGAAATTTTCTTCGGAGCGCGGCTCAGCCGTCGACGCGGACCTGGCCCGTCTCGTTGTCCACCACGACATGATTGTCATAGTAGGTGACGGTGGGCCTGGCGCCGAACGCCGTCTCCATGCGCGTCTCCCACTCCGGCGTGTACCAGGCGCGCGCCGCCGCCTCCGATTCCCAGAGATAGACTCCGCCGCCGCCCGCCTCGCCGTTGAGGTAATACTTCCGCAACAGGCCCTTGGCCCCGAGCGCGGTGTAGGTGGGCGCGGACTTTCGCGCGGCCTCGACGGCGGCGTCCCGCGGCCTCTTGGACATGGGGATTTGAACGATGGCGATGAACATGCTTGTTAGCCTACGGTCTACGACCTCCTGGAGCAATTGAATGGCCGCTGCCCTGCCCGGCATCGAGATGTGCGTCTTCGACGCCTACGGCACGCTGTTCGACTTCAATTCAGCGGTGGCGCGGCATCGCAGGGCGGTCGGGCCTTCCGCCGAAACGCTGTCGGAGATGTGGCGGCAGAAGCAGATTCAGTACACGTGGCTACGCAACGCCATGGGCGCTTATGCGCCGTTCTGGCAGGTGACAGGCGAAGCGCTCGACCATTCCCTTGCCACGCACCGCATTGCCGATCCCGCGGTGCGCGAGCGGCTGATGGGCTCCTACCTGGCGCTCGATCCCTTCCCCGAAGTCCCCGGCATGTTGGCCTGCCTGTCACGCGCCGGCATGCGCAGCGCGATCCTGTCCAACGGCAATCCAGGCATGCTCGACCCGATGGTCGCGGCATCGAAACTCGCCAATCAATTCGAGGCGGTGCTGAGCGTCGATGAGGTCGGGGCGTTCAAGCCCGATCCACGCGTCTATCGCCTCGTCGAGAAACACTTCGGCGTAACGCCCGACAAAGTGTGCTTCCTGTCGTCGAACTGCTGGGATGCCCACGGTGCCGCTCAATTCGGCTTCCGTACCGTCTGGGTGAACCGGACCGGTGCGCCGGACGACAGACTGCCGGGCGTGCTGGCCGCCCAGGTACGCGACCTTTCCGACCTCCCCGACCTGATTGGTGTTCCCCGATGACTGCGCTTCCGACCTTTGCCGACGTCCAGGCCGCCGCCCGCCGCCTCGATGGCGTGACGATCCGCACGCCGCTGCTCGAGAACGAGCGCGTCAACCGCAAGCTGGGCGGCCGGCTGTTCCTCAAGGCCGAGTGCCTGCAGCGCACCGGCTCGTTCAAGCTGCGCGGCGCCTATAATTTCCTCGCCTCCATGACCGAGGCCGATCGCGCCAGGGGCGTCGTCGGCTGGTCGTCGGGCAACCACGCCCAGGGTCTGGCCGAGGCGGCGCGCCTGCTGGGCGTAAAGGCCACCATTGTCATGCCGGCCGATGCACCCGCGCTCAAGGTGGCCAACACGCGTGCGAGCGGCGCCGAGGTCGTGCTCTACGATCGCGTGAAGGACAGCCGCGAGGAGATCGGCCAGGGCATCGCCGCGAAGACCGGCGCCACCATCGTGCCGCCCTACGATCATCCCTGGATCCTGACCGGCCAGGGAACGGCCGGCATCGAAATCGCCGAACAGGCCAAGGCGCTGGGCGTCACGCTCGATGCGGTCGCCGCGCCCTGCTCCGGTGGCGGGCTGGCGACCGGCGTGGCGCTGGGCGTCAAGGGCCTCAGCCCGACGACGAGCGTCCATGCCGGCGAGCCGGCCGGCTTCGACGATCTCGCCCGCTCGCTGGCGGCGGGAACGAAGCAGAAGAATGAAAAGCTCTCGGGCTCGATCTGCGACGCCCTGCTGGCACCCACGCCAGGCGACGTCACGTTCCCGCTGGCGCAGCAGGTGCTGGGGCCGGGCCTCGTGGTGACGGACGAGGAAGTGCTGGATTCGATGGAAGTCGCTTTCCGCGAGTTCAAGCTGGTGCTCGAACCGGGCGGCGCCGTGGCACTGGCCGCGGCACTCACGGGCAAGCTGCCGGTGAAGGGCCGGGCCGTCGCCGTCGTCTGCTCCGGCGGCAATGTCGACCATGCGACCTTCAAACGGGCGCTCGATCGTGCGGGGCTGCCTGGCTGATGAAGTTATCGCGGCGCAACCACCGCGAATGGCGGATTGTCTTGTGGATCAGCCTGGCCAGCGCCGCGCTCAGCGCCTATTTCGGCTACGCTGTGGCGCCAGCCGACGAGCCGGCAGTCAGGGGCATGCTGCAGGGCATCCTCACCTCGCTGCTGATCGCCACGCCGATCGTGTTCTTCGAAGTGCGGCGTGCACGCATCAACGCGCTCGGCTGGATGCGGCGCATGCCGCTTGCCGGATATTTCCTGGTCAAGGTGCTGTTCTATTGCGTCGTCATCGTTGCCGGCCTGATCCTGTCGCGCCTGATCATGTCGATCGGCAGTTCGGACGTCATCATCTTCGCTCCGAGCTTCAGCAATTCCGTCCTCTTCGCCATCGGCATGTCCGTGTTCGGCAACCTCGTCGTGGAGACGGGTCGCCTGTTGGGCTTCGGCACGCTGAAGAACCTGCTGGTCGGACGCTACGCCCGGCCCAGACGCGAGCAGAAGGCCTTCCTGTTGATCGACATGAAGGATTCGACGGGGCTTGCGGAAAAGCTCGGCGCAATCCGCTTCCATGAGTTGCTCAACGCCTTCTTCCGCGATGTCGCCGATGCCGCGCTGGAATGCGATGCGGAGATCCACAAGTACGTGGGCGACGAGGCGATCCTGACCTGGCCAGCCGGCCCCGCGCTGAGCGAGGGCGACTGCCTGACCTGTCCTTTCTTCGCCCGCGACTTCATGGTCCGCAACGCCGCGCGTTACCGCGACCGCTTCGGCGTTGTCCCCGAGTTCAGGGCCGCCCTTCATTGCGGAGAGATCGTCGCCGGTGAAATCGGCGATGTGCGCCGCGAGATCGCCTATGTCGGCGACACGCTGAACGTTGCCGCGCGGCTGCTCGAGGCTTCCAAGTCCCTGCACCGTGACGTGTTGGTCTCGGCCGAACTGCTGGCGCTCGTTCGCCTTCCAGCCGGACTGCAGGCCGAGCCACTGCCGACCCTGTCGATCCGCGGCCGTGCCGCGCCGCTGGCGATCGCCGCGCTATCGCTGCGCGGCGGCCAGGATCAGGTCTGAGACCTTCTCGCCGATCATCATGCAGGCGGCGTTGGTGTTCCCCGACACGAGTGTAGGCATCACCGACGCATCGGCCACGCGCAGGCCCCTGATCCCGTGCACCCGCAACTGCGGATCGACCACCGACTCGGCATCGTGCCCCATGCGGCAGGTACCGACCGGATGGTAGGCCGACTGGCCCTCACGGCGCGCATAGTCGAGGAAATCATCGTCGGACCAGACCTCGACACCCGGAAGCATCTCGTCGGTGATGATGCGGCCCAGCGCGGAACTGCGGGCCAGAAGACGCTCGAACTTGCCGGCGGCGATGACCGCCTGCCGGTCGGTCTCGGTCGACAGGTAGTTGGCCATGATCGCCGGAGGTGTCGCAGCGTCGCGTGAGGTGATCCGGACGTGGCCGCGGCTCTCGGGGCGCGACTGGTTCGCCAGGATGGTGAAGCCGGAGAACGGGTGCGGCCCCGTGTCCATGCGGTCGACCGACCAGGGGAAGAAATGGATCTGGGTGTCGGGTTCCGACGACTGCTCCAGGAGCTTCACGAAAGCGCCCGCGAAAGCCGGCATCGCCGTGAGCGGTCCGACCCGCGCCAGGGCATAGAGAAACGCCGCGCTGACACGCCGGGGGAACGTGCTGAAGTCGTCGTTCAAGGTCAGGCGCCACCAGGTCTTGTAGGTCGAGCGGACGCAGAAATGGTCCTGCAGGTTCTCACCCACACCCGGCAGGTCGCGGATGACGGGAATGCCGAGGGACGAGAGATGGGCCCCGGCCCCGATTCCCGAAAGCTGCAGGATCTGCGGCGAGCCGACGGTGCCGGCACTGAGGATGACCTCACGACGCGCCCGGGCGAGCCGGCTCCTGCCGCGGACGTTGAAGGCGACGCCGACGGCGCGACCGTCTTCGATCATCACGCGTTCGACGACGGCCCCGGTCACGACCTTGCAGTTGGAGCGCCGGCGGGCGGGCGCGATATAGGCTCGGCCCGTCGAGTTGCGCCGGCCATCGCTCGCCGTGGCGTGATAGTAGCCGGCGCCGATCTGCTCGGCCCCGTTGAAGTCGTCGTTGGAATCCAGGCCGACCTCGGTGCAGGCCGCCAGGAACGTATCGCCTAGCTCGTTGACGTAGTCCCTCTGGGTGATCTTGACCGGCCCGTTGCCGCCGCGAAGCGCGGTCTCGCCATCGGCGTATCCTTCGAGACGCCGGAAATACGGCAGGCAGTCCTCGAACGACCAGCCTTCGTTGCCCATCTGGCGCCAATGGTCGTAATCCGAGGCGAGGCCGCGGATATAGACCATACCGTTGATGGCGCTGGAGCCACCGATCACCTTGCCGCGCGGCCAATAGATCCGCCGACCGCAAAGCTCGGGCTCGGCCTCTGTCCTGAGCTTCCAGTTCACGGCGGGATCGAGAAAGGTCTTGGCGAAACCGGCCGGAATCGACAGCCAGCGGCTCCTGGCATCAGGGCCGGCCTCCAGCAACAGCACGGAATAGCGCCCGCCCGCGGTCAACCGGTCAACGATCGGGCCGCCGGAGGACCCCGCCCCTACAACGACGAAATCGAACTCATCCATCCTTGTGCTTGCTAGGCGACTTCAGCCACGCAAGCAAGCTGCCCAGGATACCCTTGGGGAGGAAGATGATGAACAGGACCAGCAGGACGCCGTAGACAAGGTTGTCCCAGCCGACCGCCTTGGTCCCGAACCCGATGCGCAGCACCTCGGTCAGCATGATCGTGATGATGGCCCCGACGGTCGGCCCCAGCGCGACGTAAATGCCCCCGACCACGACGGCGAATACCATCTGCAACGAAATTGCGATGCCGCTGACCGTATCGGGCGATATGAACATCTGGTACTGGCAATAGAGCGCGCCGGCCATCGCGGTCATGAGAGCGCTGATCACCGTGATCTTGAGCTTCTCGAACGTGACGTTGACGCCGGCGGCCGCGGCGGCGTCCTCGTCCTCCGAGATCGCCTCCAGCGCATAGCGGTCCATACTGCGGTCAACCCAGCGCCAGATCAGCAACCCCACCCCCCAGACGCCCAGAGCGATCAGATACCAGGTCGTCTTGTCGTCGAACTGGAGCGCAGCGAGGTGGCTACCCTTGGTCCGCTCAGGCGTGTAGCCCAGCGAGCCGCCGGTGTAGTCGCGCGTTGCCGTGATGATCTGCAGCACGATTCCTGAGAGCGCCAGCGTAACGAGAGCGAAGTAGTGCCCGGTGATGCGAAAGCGGAAGCAGGGATATGCCACGATCAGGGCCAGGGCGCCCGCACAGACCAGGGCGATCGGGATCCCGATCCAGGGCGAAACGCCAAGATGATTCCACAGCAGGGCCGTCACGTAGGCCCCGACGCCCATGAATCCCCCGTGCCCCAGCGAGACTAGCCCGAACCGCCCCATCATCGACCACGAGGTGTAGGCAAACGACCAGATGAGTATCAGGACGAGGATGTGAAGGTGATATGGATCGCGATTGAGGAACGGCAGCGCGATCAGCAGGGCGCCGACGATCCAGGGAACGATCTGACGCAAATTGACGAGGGACATCACTGGCGCCTCGCGAGCAATCCGCCGGGGCGGACGAACATCATGACGATGAAGAAGGCGAAGGCCAGCACGTAGCCCCACTCGAGGTCGGAAAACAGGCTGCCCAGCGAGATGATTTCGGCGAACAGGAAGGCCGCGACGAAGCCGCCGACGAAATTGCCCAGTCCGCCCAGCACGCAGATCAGGAACGTGATCGGGCCGAACGAAAGGCCTACGAAGGGATGGACGTCGTACTGCAACACCAGAAGACAAGCCGCCAGCCCGGCCAGGCCGCCGCCCAGTGCAGAGGTGACGAGGTAGATCTTCTTCGTGTCGACGCCCATCAGCGCCATGATCTCGCGATCCTGGGCGATCGCGCGGATCGCCGTGCCGGTGTAGGTGCGCGTCATGAACAGGTAGATCACGACCATGCCTACAAGGGCGGCAATGAAGGAAAGCAGGCGCGAGTAGCTGAAATGCATATCCGCGAACTGCAACACCGGCAGGCGGATCCCAAGGTTGCGGAAGTCGATGCCGAAGGCGACCGTGGCGAAGCTCTGCAGGACGAACAGCACGCCGCCGGTTGCCAGGAGCTGGTTGATCGGCGGCGCACCCAGAAGCGGCGAAATCACCAGCCAATGCAGAAGCGCGCCGAGTACCGCGACCAGCAGGATCGTGAGCGGGGCGGCGAAATAGTACGAAACGCCATAGTACTGAACGAGGTAGTACATGCCGTACATGCCGACCATGACCAGTTCGGCGTAGCAGATCCAAGTGACGTCGATGACACCGAAGATCAGGTTGAGGCCGAGCGCCAGCAGGGCAAGAACTCCGCCCAGGAGGATGCCGTTGACCATCGCCTCGAGCAGGTAGATATCGAAAATTTCGAGGAATGACTGCATCAACCGCTCCTCATCGTGCCGCTGAACATCGATTAAACACCGAGATAGGCCTGCTTGACCGTGTCGTTCGCCAGCATCTCGGCAGAGGTGCCCGACGCGCGGATCGAGCCGGCCTCGAGCAGGTAGGCGCGGTCGACGACACGCAGCACCTGCTGGACGTTCTGCTCGACGATCAGCACCGTCAGCCCGCCGCTCCTGATGCGCTTCACCAGTTCGAAGACCTGTTGGACGACCACGGGCGCCAGGCCGGCCGACGGCTCGTCGAGCAGGAGCAGTTTGGGATCGGACATCAGCGCGCGGCCGATCGCGCACATCTGCTGCTCGCCGCCGGACATCGTACCCGCCAACTGGGCGCGACGTTCCTTCATGCGGGGGAACAGGTCGTACACGACTTCCAACCGTTCGGCATACTTGGCACGTGCCTCGGGCATGAACGCGCCCATTTTCAGATTGTCCTCGACGGTCAATCTCGGGAACAGCCGGCGGTTTTCCGGGACGTGGGCGATACCGAGGCCGACGATGCGGTGCGGCGGCGTCGCGAGCACGTCGACACCCTCCATGCCGATCGATCCCCTGGTGGGGCGAATCAACCCGGAGATCACACGCATCAGCGTCGTCTTGCCGGCGCCGTTCGGGCCGATCACGCCCACCGCTTCGCCCGCCTTCACGTTGAGGTTGACGTCGAACAAAGCCTGAAAGGCGCCATAGCCCGCGTCGATCGATTTGAGTTCGAGCATCTGCCTGGCTTCGCTCATGGATCCCTCGAGCGCCGCGATTCGGCCGCGGCGGCCTGCGTCGCATCCGCGTCGGTGCCGAGATAAACCTCGACAACACGCGGATCGCTCGACACGACGCTCGGGAGGCCCTCGGAAATCTTCTCGCCATGGTCGAGCACCATGACGCGGTCGACCACGCGCATCAGCACGCCCATGATGTGCTCGACCCAGATGATGGTGACGCCGAGCTCGTCGCGGATCTTGCGCAGCATGTCGGCCGCCTGGTCCATCTCGGCTTCATCGAGACCACCGAGGCTTTCGTCGGCCAGCAGCAGCTTCGGCCCGGTGGCGATCGCCTTGGCCAGTTCGAGCTTCTTGAGGCCCGCCGCGCCGAGGCCATCGACACTCGCATCCCGGTCGGTCGGGAGGCCGACCATCGCAAGCGCCTTCTCGGCGGCTTCATAGGCCTGGATGCGACTATGGCTTCCCTGCCCGTAGAATCCGGCCAATGCCACATTCTCGAAAATCGAGAGCCGCCGGAAGGGCCGCGGAATCTGGAACGTGCGCCCGATGCCGCGGTTGATGATCTTGTGAGGCGGCAGTCCCGCGATCTCGGTACCGTCGAACTTGATCGACCCTGCCGAGGGCGGGAACGTGCCCGACAGCATGTTGAAGATCGTGCTCTTGCCTGATCCGTTGGGGCCGATCAGGCCGAGAATCTCTCCCTTCTCGACCTCGAAAGACACATTGTTCACGGCGGTGAAGCCACCGAATCGCTTCACCAGCCCGTTTACCGCCAGCACGGCCGCTACTCCGCTTTACCCAATGCTCGACCTATTGGTTGCTGTAGGTAGTGCCCTTGGGCAGCGGCAGCACGGCGTCGCGCATCGCCTGGCTCTTCGGCCACACCACGTACGACTTGTCGTCGATGTACTGGATGACGACCGGGAACGAACGCTCGTTCTGACCCGCCATCTGGGCGCCCTCCGCGGGGAACTTGACGCCGAAGCCCAGCATCGTGCCGCCTTCCTTGATGTCCAGATCGAGAGCGGCCTTGCGCAGCGACTCGGGATCGACACCACCGTATTTCTTGATGGCGACCGGCAACACCGAGGTGAAGAACAAATAGGTGTTGGACGCGGCCATGCCGACATGCGCCGAACGGATGGCAACACCAGGCTTCGCCTTGTCGAACTCCTCGCCGACCATCTTGATCACCGGCGGCAGCTTGGGATCGAGCGTCTTGGAGTTGGTCAACCAGATCGAAATGGGATCGGTATTGAAGAAGTAGTTTACGTCGGCGCCGAGGCCTTCCTTCAACTTCTCATAGACGCCGTAGCCGGCGCCATGGCCCACCAATGCGCCGAACTTCAGCCCCTGCTCGCGCGCCTGGCGCAGCAGAAGCGTGATGTCGGGATTGTAACCGGTGTGGAAGACCACGTCCGGCCGTGCCCGCTTCAGCTTGGTGACCAGCGCCGAGAGGTCGGGTGCAGTGGCTGCATAGCCTTCCTTCAGCACGACGTTGAAGCCCGCCTTCTTGGCGCCCGCATCATTGCCCTTGGCGACGTCGACGCCATAGGCGCCGTCCTCGTGGATGATGGCGACGCGCAGTTCCTTGGCCGTCTTGCCGAACTTGGCGACGTTCTGGCTGATGAAGTCCATCGTCATCAAGCCGAACTGATCGCCGCTCGCCTGCGGGCGGAAGACGTACTTGTAGTTCTTGCCGTCGAGCACCGCCGAGGAGATGCAGGTCGTGATCCACATGAACTTCTTGAGCTGTTCCACGCGGCCCGCCACGGGCACGCACTGTGCCGAGGAGTAGAAGCCGAGCAACATGTCGACCTTTTCCTGCTCGACGAGGCGGACGGCCTCGTTGATGGCGACGTCGGGCTTGCTCTGGGCGTCGGCATAGACGGCCTCGATCTTGTACCCCTCGACGCCCCCCGCCTTGATGAAGTTGTCGATCATGATCTTGGCGCCGATATACTGTAGTTCCGAGCCGCCGCCGGCCAACGGGCCGGTCAGGTCATAGATCACACCGATCTTGATCTTCTTTTCCTGGGCGGCAGCGCTGCCCACGATGCCAAATACAGCCGCCGCAGCGACTACGCCGCCCAACAGGCGACGCCCAATACCCATGGTCATGATCTCTCCTCCCCGTGACTGCACGCTGTACGCGTTTTCTTGTCCGCATCACAGGGGCCGCGCGAGCTTCTGTCAAGCGTTTCGCGTCAGCGACCATCTCCCGGCGTCAGAATGTCGAACATCATTCCCGTCGGCGGGTCCATCATCGCGAACAGCGCGCCCAGCTTCGGGATCTCTCCTTCGAGCTTCAACGCACCGCTCGCAAGGGCATCGGGAATGGTGAGCTTGCGCATCACGATCTGGTCCATCGTGGCCCGCGTCGTCGTGACGGAAACGTCGGCATTGGCCGCCGTCTCCCCCATGCGGTGAGTGAGCGTGCTGTGCTTCAAGGTCAGCACCAGCGTCTCGCCGCGATCGGTGAAGCGCCAGTTGACGACCAGCGACTGCCCCGCGGCCTTGGCGGCATCGAGACGGATCGCCATCAGGTCGAAGAAGACGTCGCTGGTGAGCCCCGCGAGCGTGTCGGCGCCCATGCCGGGTCGCACCGGCATCTGGAAGACGCCATGGCGCAGTTCCTGCGCACCGTAGAGGAAGGCGTTGCGCCACGTCGCCGACTCGGCCTGGTAACCCATCTGCTCCAGGGCATCGGCACAAAGGGCGCGGGCCTCCTTGTTCTGGGGCTCGGCGTAGACGACTTCCTTCATCACCTGGGCGACCCAGCGGAACTCGCCCCTGGCGAAGTCGGCACGCGCCTTTTCGATTACTGCGGCCGCGCCGCCCATGTACTCGACGAACTTGGCGGCGGCCGGCGCAGGCGGCAGCGGGTGCAGGTTGCAGGGGTTGCCGTCGTACCAGGAGAGATAGCGCTGATAGACCGCCTTCACGTTGTGGCTCACCGAGCCGTAGTAGCCGCGCGCCGACCATCGCTCCGCGAGCCCCGGCGGAAGGTCGATCACCTCGGCGATCTCGGCCGGCCGCCAGCCGCGATTCATGTAGCGCAGCGTCTGGTCGTGGATGTGCTTGTAGAGATCGCGCTGCGCCTCGAGGTAGTCGATGATCTTCGCGTTGTCCCAGGTCGGCCAGTGATGCTGGCCGATCAGCACCTTCGTCTTCGGCCCGTACATCGCGATCGCGTCGCCGATATACTTGGCCCAGATGCGCGGATCGCGCGCCACCGCGCCGCGCAGCGGGATGAAGTTGTGCAGCAGCGGGCAGGCGTTCTCCGCCATGTTGAGCACGCCGAGCTGCGGATAGAACATGTGCATCTCGGCCGGCGCCTCGGTCTCCGGCGCGAGCTGGAAGACGATCTCGATGCCGTCGATCATGTGTGTCTCGACCGCCTTGGCGATCGACTGGGTCGGCGCGATCAGGCCGGGCGTTCCGCGTGCCACGCTCTTGCCGAGACCGGCATCGACCTGCCCGCGCGCGCCGCGCGGCAGCATCGTGCCGAACTGGAACTGCGCGCGCCGCGACATCGGCGCTCCCGCCAGCACGTTCTCGCCTGAGATGGCCTCCATGAAGCCGGCCGGCGCGATCACCTTGACCTTCCCCGCCTTCACGTCGGCCTCGTCGACGACGCCGCGCACGCCACCGTAATGATCGATGTGACTGTGGGTGTAGATCACCGCGACCACGGGCTTGTGCGGCCGGTAGGCGTAATAGAGTTCGAGCGCCGCGCGCGCGACCTCGGCGGTCGTCAACGGATCGATCAGTATCAGCCCGCTGTCGCCTTCGATCACCGTCAGGTTGGCGATGTCGAAGCCGCGGAGCTGATAGAGCCGGTCCGTCACCTTGAACAGGCCGTTGGCGAGGTTGAGCCGGGCCATGCGCCACAGGCTGGGATTGACCGTACTTGGCGCCAGCTCGCCGTCGATGAAGGCGTATTCGCCCAGGTTCCACAGAACCGTGCCGCCGCCCGTGCGCACGACTCCGTCCGGGACTTCGGCGATCAATCCTTTCCTCGCGGCCTCGAAGTCCGCCTTGTCCGAGAACGGCAGCCGCGACGCCATCGCGGCGTTCGCGGCCCTGGTTGCGGGTTCGGCGTCGCGTGCGGCGTCGAGATGGGAGGAAGGGACCGGGACGGCCGACGCTGACGCCATGAACGCTATCCTTCGACCTTGATGTTGTTGTCCTTGACGACTTTGGTCCAGCGCTCCGTCTCGAACCTGACCCGATCGAGATAGGCCTGTGGCGTGCTGCCGGTGCTGAAAAAGCCGAGTTCCGCGAATCTCTTCTTCACCGGCGGATCCTTCAGGACTTCGAGGCAGGAGGCATTCAGCCTCTCGACGATGGGCGCCGGCAATCCGGCAGGTCCGACGAGCCCGAAGAAGGCCGCGCTCTCCAGGTCCTTCATTCCCAGTTCAGCCACCGTCGGTACGTCGGGGCACACGGTCGAGCGCTCGGGAGAGGCCACCGCGATACCGATGAGGCGTCCCGCCGCGACGTGCGTCCCCGTCGGCAGCACGACGTCGATCATGATGGGCAAATGCCCTCCCATCACATCACGCAAGGCATCGGCCGCCCCCTTGTAGCTGACGCTCTCGAGGTTGAGCTTGTTGCGCGTGCGGAACAACTCGCCCCACAGATGCGGCTGGTTGCCCATTCCCGACGTGGCGTAGCGGACGCGCTGCGGCTGCTTGTTCACCCATTCCGCGAACTCGGCGTAATTCTTTGCCGGCAGCGCCTTGCCATCGATTGCCAGGAGATCGGGGATGTCGACCAGAGTCGAGATCATCTGGAAGTCCTTCAGCGGATCGAACGGCTGCTTCAGGCCCAGGGCGACGTTGGTGGCCATCGTCGCGGCGCCCAGCAGCAGCGTATTGCCGTCGGGCTTCGCTTTGGCCACGACATCCATGCCGATGATCGTGTTGCCGCCGCCCTTGTTCTCGACGATCACCTGCTGGCCGAGCAGCCCGGTCAGCTTCTCGGCGACGATGCGCGCGGCCGTGTCGGTCGAACCGCCGGCAACATAGGGCACCACCAGCCTGATCGGCTGGCTGGGCCAGGCCTGCGCCCGCACCGCGGAGGCGCCAATGATGGTCCAGCCGGCAGTACCCGCCAGCACAGTCCGTCTCTTGAGCATGATCCTACCCGTGATCTGTTTCTTGGAAAGCAGGATCGCAAACGCGCGACGGCCGCGCAATCCGGGCGCGGCCGTTGTTCGTCAAGCGAAGCGGGTTATTCGGCTGGCTTGGGCGCAGTGGCGATGGCGTGCACGTCCTTCTCGCTGGGCAGCATCGACAGGGCGAGGAAGGAGCAGAAGGCCACGCCCGCCAGAACCGACAACAGGACCGGGAAGCCCGCATCCTTCACCAGCGGTCCAATCAGCGCGACGACGAAGGAGCTGACGCCGAAGCCGATCGCCAGGCGGACGCCGGTGACGCGGCTGCGCATGCGGTCGTCGATGTAGCGCACGATCATCGCATCGGTGAACGGAATGGCCCCGAACACCAGCAGCATGAAGGCGATGGCGGTCACGAACAGAGCCCAGCCCTCGACCTGCGAGGCGATCAGGAACAGCGGCACCTGCAGCAGCACGATCGGCAGGTAGATGTTCTTCAGCGGATAGCGGTCGATCAGCTTGCCGACCACCAGCTGCGCCAGCGAGGCCAGCGAGAAGATGACGAATAGCATCGTCGCCAGCATCGCCGGATCCTGCGCGATGTTCTTGGCGCGATTGGCCAGCAGCTCGCCGTTTCCGTTGGTCGTGAAGTTGAAGATGATGCTGCCGGTCACCGC